>NZ_CP183878.1:2400000-2708410 GCF_048572895.1 Psychrobacillus sp. BM2 | reverse complement strand
GTAGTTGATGCATACCTAGGAAATGATTTTCCATTAATCGTTGGTGGTGAACGTATTACTACAGAAGCTAAAATTAAATCATATAATCCAGCAAAAAAAGAAGAATTAGTTGGTACTGTTTCTAAAGCAACACAAGAAATTGCCTCTAAAGCTATGGATATTGCTGATGAAACATTCAAAACATGGAAAAAAGTAAAACCTGAAATCCGTGCAGACGTTCTTTTCAAAGCTGCAGCAATTATTCGTCGTCGTAAATTTGAATTCTCTGCGCTGTTATCAAGAGAAGCAGGAAAAACATGGGTTGAGGCTGATGTAGAAGTTGCAGAAGGGATTGACTTCCTAGAATATTATGGCCGAGAAATGCTTCGTTTAAAAGATGGTGCACCAGTACAAAGCCGTCCGGGTGAATATAACCAATATAACTATATTCCACTAGGTGTTGCTGTTGTTATTTCACCATGGAACTTCCCATTTGCAATCATGGCTGGTACTACTGTTGCTGCTATGGTGGCAGGTAACACTGTACTATTAAAACCAGCTTCTACAACTCCAGTTATTTCTTATAAATTTGTAGAAGTATTAGAAGAAGCAGGTATGCTTCCAGGAGTAGTTAACTTCATCCCAGGTTCTGGTGCTGAAATTGGTGACTTCATGGTAGAACACCCACGCACTCGTCTTATCAGCTTCACTGGTTCACGTGATGTTGGTCTCGGAATCGTTGAGAAATCTTCTAAATTAGCTCCAGGGCAAATTTGGATTAAACGTTCTATCCTTGAAATGGGTGGTAAAGATACAATCGTCGTTGATAAAGAGGCTGATCTAGAATTAGCAGCACAATCTATTGTTAAATCTGCATTTGGTTTCAGTGGTCAAAAATGTTCTGCATGTTCACGTGCAGTAATCGTAGAAGATGTTTACGATACAGTATTAAACCGCGTAGAAGAGTTAACAAACGCTTTAACAGTTGGTATTCCTGATAATGATGAGCATTTCGTTGGTCCAGTTATCGATAGTGCATCATTTGAAAAAATTATGGGTTATATCGAGATTGGTAAAGAAGAAGGTCGCTTAGTTACTGGAGGTACTGGAGATGATTCAAAAGGATACTTCATCCAACCAACTGTAATTGCTGACTTATCTCCAACTTCACGTATAATGCAAGAAGAAATCTTTGGTCCAGTTGTAGGTATTACGAAAGCAAAAGATTTCGATGATGCTCTTGATATCGCTAATAATACCGAATATGGTTTAACAGGTGCTGTTATTACTAACAACCGTTTAAACCAAGAAAAAGCGCGTGAAGACTTCCACGTTGGAAACTTATACTTCAACCGCGGATGTACTGGTGCGATTGTGGGATACCAACCATTCGGTGGATTTAATATGTCTGGTACAGATTCAAAAGCTGGTGGACCAGATTATGTCCAACTTCATATGCAAGCAAAATCTACATCTGAAATGCTTTAATATATACTGGCCAGACTCAGTAAAAGTCTGCCCAGATTTTGAATAAAAGGGGTAATGCACGAATGACTATTTCATCACAAGTGATTGAACAAACGAACAAATTTGGTGCAAACAATTATAATCCACTTCCAATAGTAGTGTCAGAAGCTGAAGGAGTTTGGGTAAAAGATCCTGAAGGCAACAAATACATGGATATGCTTTCTGCATACTCAGCAGTAAACCAAGGGCATCGTCATCCGAAAATTATTCAAGCACTGAAAGACCAAGCGGATCGTGTAACTTTAACTTCTCGTGCATTCCACAACGACCAACTTGGACCTTGGTATGAAAAAGTTAGTGAACTAACAGGTAAAGAAATGGTATTACCAATGAATACCGGTGCTGAAGCCGTTGAAACTGCATTTAAAGCAGCTCGCAGATGGGCATATGATGTGAAAGGTGTAGCAGCAGATCAAGCAGAAATAATTGCTTGTAACGGCAACTTCCACGGTCGTACTATGGGAGCAGTTTCGCTTTCATCGGATCCTGAATACAAGCGTGGATTCGGACCAATGCTTCCTGGTATTAAATTAATCCCATACGGTGATTTAGAAGCACTAAAGGCTGCAATTACACCTAACACAGCTGCATTTTTAATCGAACCAATTCAAGGGGAAGCTGGTATTATAATTCCTCCAGCTGGATTTATGAAAGCTGCTTTAGAATTATGTCGCGAAAATAACGTATTATTTATCGCTGATGAAATCCAAGCAGGTTTATGCCGTACTGGTAAAATGTTCGCGTGTGAGTGGGAAGAAGTAGAGCCAGACATGTACATTTTAGGAAAAGCTTTAGGTGGCGGAGTATTCCCAATCTCATGTATCGTCGCAAATAAGGACATTCTAAGCGTGTTTAACCCAGGTTCTCATGGTTCTACTTTTGGTGGTAACCCAATGGCATGTGCAGTTTCTTTAGCAGCATTAGATGTATTAGTGGATGAAAAATTAGCTGATCGCTCTCTTCAATTAGGTAATTATTTCATGGATGCATTAAAAGAAATTAAACATCCTTCTATTAAAGACGTTCGTGGTCGTGGATTATTTATAGGAATGGAATTAACAGAAGAAGCTCGCCCATTCTGTGAAGACTTAAAAGAACTAGGATTATTATGCAAAGAAACGCACGATACAGTAATTCGTTTTGCTCCACCACTAATCATTTCTAAAGAAGAGTTAGATTGGGCTATCGAAAGAATTCAAAAAGTATTCAATAAATAATAAATATTAGACAAATATCAATAATTCTATGTTACAATGGTTCCGAAGAAATTATTAAAAATTAAAGAGGCGAAGATATAAAATGGCTGAAAATTTAAACCTATTCACATCAACTCAGGCTGTTATTAAAGAGGCTCTGCACAAACTTGGTTATGACGAAGCAATGTATGACTTATTGAAAGAACCACTTCGTATGTTAGAAGTTCGTATTCCGGTACGTATGGATGACAACACAGTAAAAGTTTTCACTGGATACCGTTCACAACATAATGATGCTGTTGGACCTACTAAAGGCGGAGTCCGTTTCCATCCAGGCGTAACACCAGACGAAATGAAAGCTCTATCTATGTGGATGACTTTAAAAGCTGGTATTGTTGACCTTCCTTATGGTGGAGGTAAAGGTGGAGTTATTTGTGATCCACGTGAAATGTCAATGGGAGAAATAGAACGTTTAAGCCGTGGATATGTACGTGCTGTTGGACAAATCGTTGGACCGACAAAAGACATTCCTGCTCCAGACGTATTTACAAATGCTCAAATCATGGCATGGATGATGGATGAATACAGTCGTATGGACCAATTCAACTCACCGGGCTTCATCACTGGTAAACCACTGGTACTTGGTGGATCACAAGGGCGCGACCGTGCAACTGCTCAAGGTGTTACAATAATCATCAATGAAGCAGCAAAAAAACGCAATATTGATATGCAAGGTGCACGCGTTGTAATTCAAGGCTTTGGTAATGCAGGAAGCTTCCTAGCTAAGTTTTTAAGTGATCAAGGTGCAAAAGTTATTGCTATTTCTGATGCATACGGGGCATTACATGATCCAAACGGTTTAGACATTGACTATCTATTAGATCGTCGTGATAGTTTTGGTACTGTAACAACTTTATTTGAAAATACGATTTCTAACCAAGAATTATTAGAATTGGAATGTGATATTTTAGTTCCTGCTGCTATCGAGAACCAAATTACTGCAGAAAACGCTCATAATATTAAAGCGAATATCGTAGTAGAGGCTGCAAATGGACCAACTACAACTGAAGGTACTAAAATCCTTTATGATAGAGGAGTTCTATTAGTGCCAGACGTTTTAGCAAGTGCTGGTGGAGTAACTGTTTCCTATTTTGAATGGGTTCAAAATAACCAAGGCTACTACTGGACAGAAGAAGAAGTGGATGAAAAACTAGTGAAGAAAATGGTAGAAGCATTCCAAAATATTTACGAAGTTGCAACAACTCGTAATATTGATATGCGTCTAGCTGCTTATATGGTAGGAGTACGTAAAACTGCCGAAGCATCACGTTTCCGTGGTTGGGTATAAAGTGAAACTTCCATCAATGGGGGCTTCATCCCCTCTTGCTTAAGCACTGAACTCAGGCATTGCCGCATCGTGCGGCAATGCCTGAGTGACCAACATCCTGTTGGCCCGAACCAATCGGGGATTTACAGGCTGTTTGTCCCCGCGATATTCCGATTTTATCTACAGCCTGTTAAACCGGGATAAAAATTAAAATTAAGATGATCCGCTTGTATTTTACAAGCGGGTTTTTTATTATTAAGAAAGTATGGAAAGAGGAGGATGTTAGATGAATGCTTTTTCATTTTATAACCCTGTGAAATTGATATTTGGTAAAGGCCAAATAGGCAAACTAAAAGGGGAGTTATCTCCCTATGGGAAGAAAGTTCTTGTCGTTTACGGTGGAGGTAGTATAAAGAAAAATGGATTATACGACCAAGTAATGGACGAATTAAAAGAAGCGGAAATGGAAGTATTTGAATTGGCAGGTGTCGAGCCTAACCCAAGACTATCTACGGCTAAAAGAGGCGCGGAAATCTGTAAAAAAGAAGGAATTGATGTAATACTCGCTGTAGGTGGAGGTTCAGTGATAGATTGTACTAAACTTATCGCAGCTGCAGCTAAATACGACGGAGATCCTTGGGACTTTGTCACACGTAAAGCAGTTCCACAAGAAGCACTGCCTTTTGGAACTATATTAACGCTCGCAGCAACTGGTTCAGAGATGAATTCCGGATCTGTTATTACTAATGAAGAAACGTTAGAAAAGTACGGTTGGGGAAATCCTTTAGTTTATCCGAAATTCTCCATTTTAGATCCGGTAAATACGTTCACAGTTCCTCTTGATCAAACGGTTTACGGAATAGTGGATATGATGTCTCATATGTTTGAGCAATACTATAACAATGCCATAAATACACCTGTTCAAGACGAAATGATAGAAGGAACTCTGCGTTCAGTTATAGAAGTAGGACCACAACTCATCGATGATTTAACAAACTATGAGCATCGAGAAACTATCCTATTTGCGGGTACCCTGGGATTAAATGGATTTCTACAAATGGGATATAACGGTGACTGGGCAAGCCATAACTTAGAGCATGCCATTTCAGCAGTGTATGATATTCCACATGGTGGAGGACTGGCTATTGTTTTTCCGAGATGGATGCGTCATAACGTAAAAGTAAATCCGCAGCGTTTTGCTAAGCTTGCTACAAATGTCTTTAAAGTGAATCCTGAAGGTAAATCTGCGGAAGAAGTAGCTTATGAAGGAATAGATCGCTTAGAGGAATTTTGGAATTCTTTAAACGCACCATCCAAATTAGCTGACTATAACATAGATGACAGCAAAATTGACCTTATGGTAGAAAAGGCGATGGTATATGGCGATTACGGTAATTTCCATAAACTTAATGCAGAGGATACAAAAATAATCTTGACTGCTTGCCTTTAATATAGCTTTATTTGAAAAAAGACCACATGACTGAAACTTGTCATGTGGTCTTCTAGTTAATACTTTTTTGAAACACGATGAACCCATAACAACTAGTCACGTGTTTTTAAAACGGTACGTTGATCCTTATGTTGAGTCCATGTTCTGATTCCGTCATCCTCATCAAAGGAGATTGTAATATCTGTTACTCCTTGTTGAGTTAAAATCAGTTCCTTTAAATTATCGCGGATATCATCCACTTCGGCGAAGGTATGCTGAGGATCAATTTCTACAATTATTTCTACATGCAGATATTCACCTTCTTTTATTACTTCAAGCTTTTGAATATCTTTTACATGCTCGTTTTCAGATACAATATGAGCAATATGGACAAGCATTTGTTCATCCGTTTCTCCCAATGCCCCCCTAGCGTTGTCAAGAAATACTTTCCCAACTACATAGAACATCATTACACCGATCATAATAGAAGCGATACCTTCAGCTTGTAAAAAACCAGTGAAATGGGAAATTAGAACAGCTACAAAAGCTAAGATACCTCCTGCAGTGGCTACTAAATCTTCCATAAAAACAAGCTTTGTAGCAGGTTTAGCTCTACCTAGGTTAGCAAAACTTGTTGTTAGCGGAGAGAGAAGTGTACCTTTAATACCTACTTCATGTAATATTTCTTTCCCTGCTTTGTATAGAACCGAAAATTCTAGCACAATGGCTATAGCGAGCACACTAAGCGTAATTGCTACACCTGTAGATTCTGTTGGGTGTTGTATATGATGCCAACCTTCTATAATTGTCTCATAAGACAAAATCCCAACGATAATTACAGCGCCTAAACAAACAAGGTTTACTAAGCGACCAAAACCGTTTGGAAATCTTGGGGTTGGTGCTTTTTTAGAAAGTGCTGAACCGGTAAAAACAAAAAACTGGTTCGCAGCATCCCCTATGGAATGCATCATCTCTGCAAACATTGCTACATTTCCCGTAAAGAAGAATGCCACACCTTTTAGTATTGCTATTACTGTATTAACAATTGCCGCTATTAAGGAAGGCTTGTTACCACCTTTTAATAATTTTAAAAATTCACCCATAAGATCGCTCCTTTTAAATAGATTCTACTTCTACCGACTCGATGAATTTTTGCTTTTTTATGGTGGCATAAAATTCTGCGGTATTTTTTTTAGTGATAATGGATAATCTCATATGCATTTCATGTTTAATCGTATTATTGTCTAAAATGATGTCTTTAATGCGGATACTTTCTATATATACACCGCTCCCTTGCAAAAAGTCATACACTTTAGGAATACTTTCTGGATTTCTTACTAACACTGTAAGAGATAATTCCTTAGACCTCAATCGTTTTGGACCAATTTTAGTAAGAAGGGGAGGGATTAATTCAATTCCTACTATTACAATAATTACACTAAGAGCTGATTCAACATAAAACCCTGCACCAACTGCTATTCCTATCCCGCCAGCTCCCCAAATCATAGCCGCGGTTGTTAAGCCAGTTATACTATCATTTCCTTTGCGTAATATAACTCCAGCTCCGAGAAAACCTATTCCGCTTACTATTTGTGCTGCTAAACGTAATGGATCCATCGTTATATTGATAGCGTCATTTGGAGAGGCTTTATAAGCAGCTTCAATGGATATGTAGGTTAGTAGACAGCTAAATGTTGCAATTACTATACTTGTCTTTAATCCAATCGGTTTCTTTTTTAGTTCCCTCTCTATACCTATTATTAAACTTAATAATGCTGCAAAAATTAATTTAAATATGATTTCAGTATAATCATTAAGGTTGTTTAGCCATTCCATCAAAACTCCTCCTTTATTTCTTATATAGCATTGAGGGCTTTTTTATGCACTATCTACTATTAAACGCCCTTTTTTATGGAATAGCGTAATTTAGTAGAATTGTTTCTTTTTTATTATAAGGATAGAGGTAGTTGAAATAAAGCACTGTTATATTCGTTGTTTTGAGATAGAAGATTTTTTTATTACTTAAACTAATATTTTTGTTGGCCTTGAATGGATTCATAATTTGATACAGTAAGTCGATAATGAGCTATAAGGATGGAAAGATACCTAGGTGGTTATATTGAACAATGTAGATCCGTTCTATTAAGATTCAAGTAATTCAAGTGTATAGTAGGTATTTAAGTTTTTTTTACAAAAAGGCTTGCTTTTTATTTCTAAACGATGTATATTAATACTTGTCCTTCGGAACGAGATACAAACAACTTAAAAAACTTCAAAAAAAATGTTTGACATCAAATCTGAAATAAGTTATACTAATAAAGTCGTCAAAACGACTTGAACAACATGAACATTGAAAACTGAACATGCAAAACGTTAAGAGATATAGCTAATCAGCTAACTTAGTTAGTTTGATAGCAAAACAATTTTGACATCATTTAATGATGATGCCAGCAAAACAAATGAGCTTTTTAAGTTCTCTATTATGGAGAGTTTGATCCTGGCTCAGGACGAACGCTGGCGGCATGCCTAATACATGCAAGTCGAGCGAATGACGAAGAAGCTTGCTTCTTCTGATTTAGCGGCGGACGGGTGAGTAACACGTGGGCAACCTGCCCTGTAGATTGGGATAACTCCGGGAAACCGGGGCTAATACCGAATAATCCATTTCCTCTCATGGGGAGATGTTAAAAGACGGTTTCGGCTGTCACTACAGGATGGGCCCGCGGCGCATTAGCTAGTTGGTGAGGTAACGGCTCACCAAGGCGACGATGCGTAGCCGACCTGAGAGGGTGATCGGCCACACTGGGACTGAGACACGGCCCAGACTCCTACGGGAGGCAGCAGTAGGGAATCTTCCACAATGGACGAAAGTCTGATGGAGCAATGCCGCGTGAGTGAAGAAGGTTTTCGGATCGTAAAACTCTGTTGTGAGGGAAGAACAAGTACGAGAGTAACTGCTCGTACCTTGACGGTACCTCATTAGAAAGCCACGGCTAACTACGTGCCAGCAGCCGCGGTAATACGTAGGTGGCAAGCGTTGTCCGGAATTATTGGGCGTAAAGCGCGCGCAGGCGGTCCTTTAAGTCTGATGTGAAATCCCACGGCTCAACCGTGGAAGGTCATTGGAAACTGGGGGACTTGAGTACAGAAGAGGAAAGCGGAATTCCAAGTGTAGCGGTGAAATGCGTAGAGATTTGGAGGAACACCAGTGGCGAAGGCGGCTTTCTGGTCTGTAACTGACGCTGAGGCGCGAAAGCGTGGGGAGCAAACAGGATTAGATACCCTGGTAGTCCACGCCGTAAACGATGAGTGCTAAGTGTTAGGGGGTTTCCGCCCCTTAGTGCTGCAGCTAACGCATTAAGCACTCCGCCTGGGGAGTACGGTCGCAAGACTGAAACTCAAAGGAATTGACGGGGGCCCGCACAAGCGGTGGAGCATGTGGTTTAATTCGAAGCAACGCGAAGAACCTTACCAGGTCTTGACATCCCGCTGACCGCTCTAGAGATAGAGTTTTCCCTTCGGGGACAGCGGTGACAGGTGGTGCATGGTTGTCGTCAGCTCGTGTCGTGAGATGTTGGGTTAAGTCCCGCAACGAGCGCAACCCTTGATCTTAGTTGCCAGCATTCAGTTGGGCACTCTAAGGTGACTGCCGGTGATAAACCGGAGGAAGGTGGGGATGACGTCAAATCATCATGCCCCTTATGACCTGGGCTACACACGTGCTACAATGGACGGTACAGAGGGTCGCAACCCCGCGAGGGTGAGCAAATCCCATAAAACCGTTCTCAGTTCGGATTGTAGGCTGCAACTCGCCTACATGAAGCCGGAATCGCTAGTAATCGTGGATCAGCATGCCACGGTGAATACGTTCCCGGGCCTTGTACACACCGCCCGTCACACCACGAGAGTTTGTAACACCCGAAGTCGGTGGGGTAACCCTTACGGGAGCCAGCCGCCGAAGGTGGGACAGATGATTGGGGTGAAGTCGTAACAAGGTAGCCGTATCGGAAGGTGCGGCTGGATCACCTCCTTTCTAAGGATAATATCGGAATACAGATCTTTATCTGTATCTTAACGTTTTGCAGTTCAGTTTTGAATGTTCATTTTTATATGAAGATTCTATACTTGTTCTTTGAAAACTGGATAAAACGACATTGAAACAATAAACAACAAGAAATTCTGTTGTGATTATTTACGTAATCATGACGTGTAAGACTTTTTAACTTTTAGGTTAAGTTAATAAGGGCGCACGGTGAATGCCTTGGCACTAGGAGTCGACGAAGGACGGCACTAACACCGATATGCTTCGGGGAGCTGTAAGTGAGCTTTGATCCGGAGATTTCCGAATGGGGAAACCCACTGTTCGTAATGGAGCAGTACATTTGCGTGAATACATAGCGCATCTGAGACACACCCAGGGAACTGAAACATCTAAGTACCTGGAGGAAGAGAAAGAAAAATCGATTCCCTGAGTAGCGGCGAGCGAAACGGGAATAGCCCAAACCAAGAGGCTTGCCTCTTGGGGTTGTAGGACACTCTACATAGAGTTACAAAGGAATGAGTTAGACGAAGCGATCTGGAAAGGTCCGCAGGATAGGGTAAAAGCCCCGTAGTCCAAAATTCATTCTCTCTTGAGTGTATCCTGAGTACGGCGGAACACGTGAAATTCCGTCGGAATCCGGGAGGACCATCTCCCAAGGCTAAATACTACCTAGTGACCGATAGTGAACCAGTACCGTGAGGGAAAGGTGAAAAGCACCCCGGAAGGGGAGTGAAATAGATCCTGAAACCGTGTGCCTACAAGTAGTTAGAGCCCGTTAATGGGTGATAGCGTGCCTTTTGTAGAATGAACCGGCGAGTTACGATTACATGCAAGGTTAAGTTGAGAAGACGGAGCCGCAGCGAAAGCGAGTCTGAATAGGGCGAATGAGTATGTGGTCGTAGACCCGAAACCAGGTGATCTACCCATGTCCAGGATGAAGGTAAGGTAACACTTACTGGAGGTCCGAACCCACGCACGTTGAAAAGTGCGGGGATGAGGTGTGGGTAGCGGAGAAATTCCAATCGAACCTGGAGATAGCTGGTTCTCTCCGAAATAGCTTTAGGGCTAGCCTCAAACGTTAGAATCTTGGAGGTAGAGCACTGTTTGGACTAGGGGCCCATCCCGGGTTACCGAATTCAGACAAACTCCGAATGCCAATGATTTATGTTTGGGAGTCAGACTGCGAGTGATAAGATCCGTAGTCAAGAGGGAAACAGCCCAGACCACCAGCTAAGGTCCCAAAGTATTTGTTAAGTGGAAAAGGATGTGGCGTTGCTTAGACAACCAGGATGTTGGCTTAGAAGCAGCCATCATTTAAAGAGTGCGTAATAGCTCACTGGTCGAGTGACGCTGCGCCGAAAATGTATCGGGGCTAAACAAATCACCGAAGCTGTGGATTGATACCTATGGTATCAGTGGTAGGAGAGCGTTCTAAGGGCGTTGAAGTCAGACCGGAAGGACTGGTGGAGCGCTTAGAAGTGAGAATGCCGGTATGAGTAGCGAAAGACGGGTGAGAATCCCGTCCACCGTATGACTAAGGTTTCCTGAGGAAGGCTCGTCCGCTCAGGGTTAGTCGGGACCTAAGCCGAGGCCGATAGGCGTAGGCGATGGATAACAGGTTGATATTCCTGTACCACCAAACCACCGTTTGAGTAATGGGGGGACGCAGAAGGATAGGGTAAGCATGCTGTTGGTTATGCATGTCCAAGCAGTAAGGTGTGAATGTAGGCAAATCCGCATTCTGTAACATTGAGCTGTGATGGCGAGGACGTATGTCCGGAGTTCCTGATTTCACACTGCCAAGAAAAGCCTCTAGCGAGGTGATAGGTGCCCGTACCGCAAACCGACACAGGTAGTCGAGGAGAGAATCCTAAGGTGAGCGAGAGAACTCTCGTTAAGGAACTCGGCAAAATGACCCCGTAACTTCGGGAGAAGGGGTGCTCTTTTGGGTGCATAGCCTAGAAGAGCCGCAGTGAATAGGCCCAGGCGACTGTTTAGCAAAAACACAGGTCTCTGCAAAACCGTAAGGTGAAGTATAGGGGCTGACGCCTGCCCGGTGCTGGAAGGTTAAGAGGAGTGCTTAGCGCAAGCGAAGGTGCGAATTGAAGCCCCAGTAAACGGCGGCCGTAACTATAACGGTCCTAAGGTAGCGAAATTCCTTGTCGGGTAAGTTCCGACCCGCACGAAAGGCGTAACGATCTGGGCACTGTCTCAACGAGAGACTCGGTGAAATTATAGTACCTGTGAAGATGCAGGTTACCCGCGACAGGACGGAAAGACCCCGTGGAGCTTTACTATAGCTTGATATTGAATTTTGGTGCAACTTGTACAGGATAGGCAGGAGCCTTAGAGCCCGGAGCGCCAGCTTCGGAGGAGGCGTCGGTGGGATACTGCCCTGGTTGTATTGAAATTCTAACCCATACCCGTAACCCGGGTAGGAGACAGTGTCAGGCGGGTAGTTTGACTGGGGCGGTCGCCTCCTAAAGTGTAACGGAGGCGCCCAAAGGTTCCCTCAGAATGGTTGGAAATCATTCGAAGAGTGTAAAGGCAGAAGGGAGCTTGACTGCGAGACCTACAAGTCGAGCAGGGTCGAAAGACGGGCTTAGTGATCCGGTGGTTCCGCATGGAAGGGCCATCGCTCAACGGATAAAAGCTACCCCGGGGATAACAGGCTTATCTCCCCCAAGAGTCCACATCGACGGGGAGGTTTGGCACCTCGATGTCGGCTCATCGCATCCTGGGGCTGTAGTCGGTCCCAAGGGTTGGGCTGTTCGCCCATTAAAGCGGTACGCGAGCTGGGTTCAGAACGTCGTGAGACAGTTCGGTCCCTATCCGTCGTGGGCGTAGGAAATTTGAGAGGAGCTGTCCTTAGTACGAGAGGACCGGGATGGACACACCGCTGGTGTACCAGTTGTTCTGCCAAGAGCATCGCTGGGTAGCTATGTGTGGACGGGATAAGTGCTGAAAGCATCTAAGCACGAAGCCCCCCTCAAGATGAGATTTCCCATTACGCAAGTAAGTAAGATCCCTCAAAGACGATGAGGTAGATAGGTTCGGGGTGGAAGCGTGGCGACACGTGCAGCTGACGAATACTAATCGATCGAGGACTTAACCAAATTTGTTTCAGTTCCAATGTCGTTTATCCAGTTTTGAAAGAATAAAATTTTTATTAAAAAAACTCTTGTAATATTCTACAGAGTTGTTATAATAAAACTTGTCTTTCAATAATTATTCAAGTCTAGTGATGATGGCAAAGAGGTCACACCCGTTCCCATATCGAACACGGAAGTTAAGCTCTTTAGCGCCGATGGTAGTTGGGGGTTTCCCCCTGTGAGAGTAGGACGTCGCTGGGCTTGCAATAAATACATAAATTACCCAGGAGGATTAGCTCAGCTGGGAGAGCATCTGCCTTACAAGCAGAGGGTCGGCGGTTCGAGCCCGTCATCCTCCACCATATATTTACTCCTGCCGGAGTAGCTCAACTGGTAGAGCAACTGACTTGTAATCAGTAGGTTGAGGGTTCAAGTCCTTTCTCCGGCACCATTTTTTAGAGCCATTAGCTCAGTTGGTAGAGCATCTGACTTTTAATCAGAGGGTCGTAGGTTCGAATCCTACATGGCTCATCACTTTTTCATAGTGAATAATATATATGCGGGTGTGGCGGAACTGGCAGACGCACTAGACTTAGGATCTAGCGCCGCAAGGCGTGGGGGTTCGACTCCCTTCACCCGCACCATTTAATTTAATAAACGAGCGGAAGTAGTTCAGTGGTAGAACACCACCTTGCCAAGGTGGGGGTCGCGAGTTCGAACCTCGTCTTCCGCTCCAAAGATTCACTATAGTGCCGGGGTGGCGGAACTGGCAGACGCACAGGACTTAAAATCCTGCGGTAGGTGACTACCGTACCGGTTCGATTCCGGTCCTCGGCACCACTTTTATGAAAAAACATATGCGCTCGTAGCTCAATTGGATAGAGCACTTGACTACGAATCAAGAGGTTGCAGGTTCGAGTCCTGCCGAGCGCACCATATGACGGGAAGTAGCTCAGCTTGGTAGAGCACTTGGTTTGGGACCAAGGGGTCGCAGGTTCGAATCCTGTCTTCCCGACCAGTTATTATTTTCGGGGCCTTAGCTCAGCTGGGAGAGCGCCTGCCTTGCACGCAGGAGGTCAGCGGTTCGATCCCGCTAGGCTCCACCATTTATAAAATAGTTTTAAAATCTTGGCGGTGTAGCTCAGTTGGCTAGAGCACTCGGTTCATACCCGAAAGGTCGTGGGTTCGACTCCCTCTGCCGCCATCTTAAGGACCTTTAGCTCAGTTGGTTAGAGCAGACGGCTCATAACCGTCCGGTCGCAGGTTCGAGTCCTGCAAGGTCCACCAACAATATCTTGGAGGAATACCCAAGTTCGGCTGAAGGGATCGGTCTTGAAAACCGACAGGCGGGTCATACCGCGCGGGGGTTCGAATCCCTCTTCCTCCTCCATTTTCATCTTATTGTTTGTGGAAGTAATAATTTATCCTTAAGTATAGTCGCAAGTAGAGCAATTCGTTAAACAAATTTGTAAGTATCTTATTGTCGCGGGGTGGAGCAGTGGTAGCTCGTCGGGCTCATAACCCGAAGGTCGCAGGTTCAAATCCTGTCCCCGCAACCAAATGGTCCCGTGGTGTAGCGGTTAACATGCCTGCCTGTCACGCAGGAGATCGCCGGTTCGATCCCGGTCGGGACCGCCATTATTTATATAAGTTTCAAACCTTATACATATTAATTAGAGATTTAGAATAAGTCAAAAGCTTATCAAAAATCTAAGAGGCTCAGTAGCTCAGTCGGTAGAGCAAAGGACTGAAAATCCTTGTGTCGGCGGTTCGATTCCGTCCTGAGCCACCATAGTAATGCGGGTGTAGTTTAGTGGTAAAACCTCAGCCTTCCAAGCTGATGATGAGAGTTCGATTCTCTTCACCCGCTCCAATAATGGGCCTATAGCTCAGCTGGTTAGAGCGCACGCCTGATAAGCGTGAGGTCGATGGTTCGAGTCCATTTAGGCCCACCATTATTCCGAAGTAGCTCAGTGGTAGAGCAATCGACTGTTAATCGATTGGTCGTAGGTTCGAGTCCTACCTTCGGAGCCATATATATGGGGAAGTACTCAAGTGGCTGAAGAGGCGCCCCTGCTAAGGGTGTAGGTCGGGCAACCGGCGCGAGGGTTCAAATCCCTCCTTCTCCGCCATATATAAGGCCCCTTGGTCAAGCGGTTAAGACACCGCCCTTTCACGGCGGTAACACGGGTTCGAATCCCGTAGGGGTCATACTCAAAAAAGATAACCATTCATTGGTTATCTTTTTTTGTTCGAAAATAAGAATGTATAAACTTGGTATGCCTTGAACTCGGCGTTCCTGGTAATTTGAAGAATAAGATCTATCCACGAATACTACTGATTTCCGCTTCTAGCAGACGCTGTCTAAGTTCTGTATAAACAAACCCAGATGAGAAGGTCAACACCCTCTCATCTGGGTTATTTTAAGGAATAAGAAAATATATAAAAATGCACCGTGAATACTGGGTTCATGGCAGTTGAAAGAAGGATTAATACCGCTCATTTCAGTTTTAGGTGGAGACAAAGAAACATAGGCTAAGTGCGCCACCTCATGTGGAAACGCCTTCGCTACCTTCCACTTCAATCGATATAGGGTGTAGTATTCAACAAGAAGATTTAGCAGGGCTTATTGCTTAGATAATCATAGTAGTCAAAGTTAATATAGGGATAAAACCGTCTGTTGAATGGGGATTAGGGAGACCTGTAATGAAGGATGAAGAAAGTAGATTTTCTTTTATCTAGTGGAAATACACTGAAATAATTAGTGTGTACCATATAAAGGAGCCAACAGCGAACGAAATTGTATCTTCGTGAGCTTACTTTATAAATCAGAAAGTATTTTTTCTCTCATTAGACAAAAATGGACTAAACCTGTTCCTAAAGTTGAAGAAGGGCGACGGATAGCTAATCGCCATAAAATTACCGAAAAAGAAGACTGGTCGTGACGATAGTCACGACCAGTCTTAAAAAAATTAAACGGTAATAATATAGCAACATGGCTGTCAAAAACACTTCGAAAACGGCAGATACAGCTTTTGATCTTAAAGGGTGCTTGCGTTTTTCTTAGATTGTTATAGATAATAGCCGATCAGTAAACCTATGCCTAATAGAAATACAAAAATCGTATTTGTAAGTGCGGTGTCTTTCATAGCTGGTGCTACCTGAACTGGATTTTCTGTTTGCTTAAATAATTTAATAGCATGTATTGGTTTCTTAAGACTTAATAAGACCAATAAACTCCATGGGGTGATTATTTGTAGAAGTACTAAACCAATAATCCAAAGATAAGATAATACAAAATAAGAAGCTAGAATCGTAATAGCGTTTTTTCGACCAACTAATATAGCCATCGTTTTTCGTCCACCTGCAGTATCTTCTACTAAATCTCGAATGTTATTAGAAAGCATTATCCCAGCAACAAGAAGGGCGCTTGGTACAGATAACAAAACAGCAAATACAGGCACGGAACCTACTTGAATATAAACGGCAATTAAAACTATTAACATCCCCATAAATAATCCGCTAAATAGTTCTCCAAAAGGAGTACTAGAAATAGGATAAGGTCCACCTGTGTAGAAATATCCCACTGCCATAGAAACTGCACCGACTACTAATAATAGCCAAGAGCTTTCGTAACAAATATAGAGTCCTAATACAGCGGCTATTAAATATAGTAATAGAGCCAGTTGCATAACTGTTTTGGGTTTTACACCATTACGGACAATAGCTCCACCGATACCTACAGATTCCTCACTATCTAGTCCTCGTACAAAGTCATAATACTCGTTAAACATATTTGTAGCAGCCTGTATGAGTAGGCAAGCTAACAACATAGCAATAAACAAAAGCCAGTCAATTTTAGCCTCATATAAAGCAATCATTGTACCTAAAAAAACAGGAGCAAATGAGGCAGTTAGAGTATGGGGTCTTGTTAATTTCCACCAAACCCGCCAACCTTTGTCTGCTTGAAATTCGTGTGACATAATTTTTCTCTCCTTTAAAAGAATCCTATCTCAATTTTAGCATAAATTTATGGCTAAATGTGTGCTGAAATGTGTAGAAAGATGTATGATTAAGGGTAGAGTAATTTAATTAACCTAGATAAAAGAGTAGTTATTAAACGGAGGTCATATTTATGCCGAAAACCACCGGTACAATTAATACAAAAAACCGTTTTTATACGGAAACAATAGAAGTCTCAAGATTGTCTGCCCAGGCTTTCTTTGAGGCAGGGGATGAATTATATAAAGGGAAACGTTATTTTTGGCAAAACAAAGAGAAAACATTAACTTTAGTAGGTTTGGGACATGCCCATACTATTACAAATAACTTAGAAGACGATAGATACAAGGATATTGATATAAAGTGGAAGAAGCTATGCCAGTCATCATTAAAAGAAAAAGCAGATGTATCACCTATTCTTTTTGGTGGATTTGCGTTTGATCCGAAAAACAAAATTTCATCGGAATGGGATACATTTCCTTCTGCATTTTTTGTCTTATCTACATTTCAATTAGTTATTCAACATGACCAAGCATTTGTTAATATTCACTATATTACGGATGAAGTGAAAAGCTCAGAAACCTTCGAACAGCTACGTATAGAACGAGATGCGCTAATACACACTGCTCAAGTAAAAGAGTTAAAGGTACATGCAAAACCGACCTTAATCAAACGAGAAGATCGCTTGAAGAATGAATATTTGCATGCAGTAGAGGATGTAACAAAAAGAATTCAGGAGGATGAAGTACAAAAAGTAGTAATTGCCAGATCACTTAAGCTCACATTTAACGATACTTTCTCTCCGGCTACAGCGATATATAATGCTTCAATGGAGCAACCAGAAAGTTATTTGTTTGGTTTAGAGAATGGTGAGAAACTCTTTTTTGGTTCAACACCAGAGCGGCTTGTAAAAGTGGAAAATGACAAAGCACAATCTGCTGGACTTGCAGGTTCTATAAGACGAGGGATGAACTCGCTTGAGGATAAAGAGCTGGGAGATTCGTTATTAACAGATTCCAAAAATTTAGGTGAGCATAAATACGTAGTAGATATGATTAAGAAAGTATTTATGCAATACTGTGAGGATGTTAAAGTACCAACTAGACCAAAGCTTATGAAAATCAGAGATATACAGCATCTTTATTCTCCGATAGAAGGGAATTTAAAAAAGGATTCTTCGTTATTTGAATTAGTACAAGCTCTACACCCAACACCAGCATTAGGAGGGGAGCCTCGCCAAGATGCGATAAAAATTATTCGTGAGTCTGAACAGATGAACCGTGGATACTATGCTGCACCTATTGGCTGGATAAATGCTGAAGGCGACGGTGAGTTCGCTGTTGGGATACGCTCCGCTTTAGTGGAAAATGAACAAGCCTATTTATATGCAGGTGGCGGAATTGTTGCCGAATCATCATCTTTGGATGAATTTGAGGAGACACGAGTGAAGTTCCGTCCGATGCTTCGAACACTTGGAGGAAATATGAATGACTAACGTCGAGTATTTAACATCTTATGTCAATCACTTTGTAGAAACGATTAAACAGGCAGGGGTTCAGGATATTGTTATGTGTCCTGGGTCAAGGTCTACTCCACTTGCGTATGCATTTGCCAAAAGTGAGGGTTTCCAATTTTATCGTCAAATAGATGAGCGTTCCGCTGGTTACTTTGCGCTAGGGATTGCAAAAGCTAAAAAAAGCCCTGTTGTACTTTTATGTACTTCTGGAACCGCTGCTGCAAACTTTTTTCCCGCTATAGTGGAAGCGTACTATGCTCGTGTTCCTTTATTGATCATTACAGCTGATCGCCCTCATGAACTAAGAGAAGTAGGAGCACCTCAAGCAATTGATCAGCTTCATTTATACGGGAAGCATGTGAAGTGGACAGTCGACTTTCCCTTACCTGAAAAGGATGAAGCAAATTTGGCATTTGTAGAGCGTCATATCCAACGTGCAGTGTCTATGTCGAGAGCATTTCCGATGGGACCTGTCCATATTAACGTGCCATTTCGTGAACCTTTATTACTTGATATGGAACAAGCCTTACCAACATTGAACATGCAAGTACCAGAAATAGGAAAGTTAGTACCAAGTGAAGAATTTTTAGTATGGTATAAAGATATTCTTCAAAAAGATGTAAAGGGATTATTTATAGTTGGAGATTCCCTTCAAATCACTGATGGTTTTTGGGAATTTGCAAAAACGGTGCAGTGGCCAGTTCTCGTTGATCCATTATCTAATCTAAGGACATCTATACCAGCCGATTGTATGGATTTATGTATAGATCAATATGATGCCATTCTTAAAAATGAGTCTTTTAAAAAAGTGGCTGTTCCAAATGTAGTAATTCGTTTTGGAGCTCAGCCAGTTTCTAAGCCTTTAATGTTGTTTTTAAAGTCATGTAAGCCAGAAGTGTTTATTGTTGTAGATGAAAGTCCTATTTTCCGTGATTCACTTCATATCGCTACACATCATGTACAGGTTGAGGCTGAATCATTATGGATCAAAGCACCGGAAAAGTCAGCTTCTACATATACGTGTTTCTGGTCTCAAGCAAATGAAATAGCAACCAATCATGTGAACAGCTATATTAGAAAGGAAACAGATGAAGGTGCATTGGCAGGAATGTTGTTTGAAGCATTGCCAGATATGTCTTATTTGTTTGCTAGTAGCAGCATGCCAATCCGAGATTTAGATACTTTTTTCAATAAAACAACGAAGGATATTCAGCTCTATGCGAATAGAGGAACTAATGGAATAGACGGTGTGGTTTCTTCAGCGCTCGGAGCTCAAGCGGCATTAAATCGTCCAGGATATTTGTTAATAGGAGACTTAGCGTTTCTACATGACTTGAATGGTTTGGTTGTGACTCGATTCCAGTCAACTGATATGACAATCATCGTTATGAATAACGATGGTGGGGGAATTTTTTCTTATTTATCCCAATCGACAGAAGCCAATTATTTTGAACATTTATTTGGTACCCCGACAGGATTAGAGTTTTCACATATAGCTGCTATGTATAATGCTCAGTACAATGCAGTTCATTCAAAGGAAAGCTTTAAAGAGGCATTAGCTGAAGAGAAATCGAAGGATATTCGTATTATAGAAGTATTTACGAATAGACAAGTTAATACAGAAACGCATCGCAAATTATGGGCAGATATTTCGAGGGAGCTGGACTCGGTTTGGAAAGTATAACTATAAATATCCGAGGGATTGATATCCATTGCAACAGATATAATAGTGGAACGAAGGAAAAAATTGTGTTTTTACATGGCTTTACGGGATCTACACATACATGGGATGAAGTGGTTTCGTTTCTACCTGATACATTTGATATGTTAACCATTGATCTTATTGGTCACGGAAAAACTTCTAAGCCTTTGGATTCAACCCGTTATGTTGCAGAGGAGCAGATAGCTGACTTGCATGCATTGTTTCAACATCTTCAGTGGAGTGACTTTACGCTTGTTGGTTATTCAATGGGTGGTCGATTAGCTCTTTCCTATGCAAGTAAATATCCTGTAAAAAGACTAATTCTTGAAAGTAGTTCTCCAGGTCTTACAGATAAAGAAGAACGTTTGAACAGAAAACAATCGGATGAGCAGCTTGCTAATCGAATATTGGACGAAGGGCTCACATCGTTTGTGAATTTTTGGGAAAGGATTCCTTTATTTCATTCCCAACGGCAGTTACCTTTGGAAAAACAGCAGTTGATACGACAGGAACGAATTGCGGGTTCTGAAATAGGGCTTGCTAATAGCTTGCGAGGTTTTGGTACTGGCGTGCAACCCTCCTATTGGAATAAACTCGAAGAAATCATTACACCGACTTTGTTGGTAACAGGTGAGCTAGATGAAAAATTTTGTATGCTTGCAAAAACGATGAAAAAACACCTCCCAAATGTTGCACATAAAGAAATTAGGGAGGTAGGTCATGCAATTCATGTGGAAAATCCTGAATTGTTTGCTACAATAGTAGAGGATATTATTTTAAAGGAGGATGTAAGATGACTCGCGAATGGACAACATTGCATACATATGAAGACATTAAGTATGAATTTTATAACGGAATTGCTAAAGTAACGATTAACCGTCCCGAGGTGCGTAACGCATTTCGCCCTAAAACGGTAATGGAAATGATTGATGCATTTTCTCGTGCTCGTGACGATAAAAATGTAGGTGTCATTATTTTAACTGGTGAAGGTGAGCATGCTTTCTGTTCGGGCGGAGACCAAAAAGTACGTGGACATGGCGGGTATGTAGGAGAAGACGAGATTCCACGCTTAAACGTACTAGACTTACAACGTCTAATCCGTGTAATACCTAAACCGGTTGTCGCAATGGTAGCTGGTTATGCAATTGGTGGCGGACATGTTCTACATGTTGTTTGTGATTTAACAATAGCTGCTGAAAATGCAAGATTTGGACAAACTGGTCCTAAAGTTGGATCGTTTGATGCTGGTTATGGTTCTGGTTATTTGGCACGTATTATCGGACATAAAAAAGCACGCGAAATTTGGTATTTATGCCGTCAATACGATGCACAACAAGCACTGGATATGGGCTTAGTCAATACAGTAGTTCCATACGCACAGTTAGAGGATGAAACTGTTCAATGGTGTGAGGAAATGCTAGAAATGAGTCCAACTGCACTCCGTTTCTTAAAAGCTGCAATGAATGCAGATACGGATGGTTTAGCAGGGCTTCAACAATTAGCAGGCGATGCAACACTTCTATACTACACAACGGATGAAGCAAAAGAAGGTCGAGATGCATTTAAAGAAAAACGCAAACCAGATTTTGGTCAATTCCCGCGTTTCCCGTGATTATTGAATGACGAGAACAAAAAAGCTATCCTTTATGGGATAGCTTTTTTACATAGAATATCGCAATATGTAAAAGATATAACAAAAATATAGAGCTTAAAATAAAAGGAGTACAAAATGTTTCCTAATTTACTATTAAAACGTGCCCAGTTAACACCTGAGCGCATCTCTTTGCGCTTTAGGGGAGAAGTGTGGACATTTCAAGAACTTTATGACAAAGCCAATGAATTTGCAGAAAGACTACATTCTAAAGGGATTCAACATGGCTCGAGAATAGCAATTTTATCAAGCTCTAACGCAGAATTAGTAATTGCAATACATGGTTGCCTTCAACTCGGCTGTGAGTTAGTCATGTTAAATGAACGCTTAAGTGAAGTAGAGTTAAGTTATCAGCTCCATGATAGTAAACCTGATTTCTTACTTGTAGATAATCATGAAAGAACAATTAGCTATAGACAAAGATATACCTTTAATGATATTCATAATAGCGAAAGAAAAGATTATTCTGTAGAAAGGGATTGGCACAAAGAACGTACTATCTCCATAATGTACACTTCAGGTACTACAGGAAAACCAAAAGGAGTTCGCCAATCGCTAGAAAATCATGTGATGAATGCAACTGGTTCAGCACTCCATTTAGGAGTTCATCCAGACGATTGTTGGTTATGTATAGTACCCTTGTTTCATATAAGTGGATTTTCTATTCTTATGCGATCAGTGTTATATGGAATGACGGTAAGTCTCCATACTAAATTTGATCCAGAAAAAGTAGTAGATGAAATATTAGATGGAGCAGCTACTAGAATGTCTTTAGTAGCTGTTATGCTTCAACGCCTCGTATCCGTGCTAGAAAGTAGAAATCAGTATTTTCCTGATTCATTTCAATCGATTTTAGTTGGTGGGGGTCCCGTTCCTTTATCTTATTTAGAACGAGCGATTGAGCGAAATATACCAGTATTACAAACTTATGGAATGACAGAAACTGCCTCCCAAACAACTACATTATCGAGTGAAGATGCCATTCGCAAACTTGGTTCAGCCGGAAAGCCACTTTTCTTTGCAGATGTTCGTATTGATGGAGAAGAGAAAATGGGAGAAATTTGTATTAAAGGACCACATGTGACAAAAGGATATATTGGAGCAGCTGAGTCTAAAAAACCACTAATAGATGGTTGGTTGCATACTGGAGATATTGGTTATTTGGATGAGGAAGGATATTTGTTCGTTGTCGATCGCCGCTCAGATTTAATCATATCTGGTGGGGAAAATATATATCCAGCAGAAGTGGAGCAAGCTATAGTAAAACATCCAGCAGTTATTGAAGCAGGGGTTACAGGTCGTCAGGATGATAAATGGGGGCAAGTTCCAATAGCATTTATTGTAGTGAAAGAGCAAATTACTATAGATGAGTTAAAGGCCTTTATGAAGACTCAAATTGCATCATACAAGCTACCAAAGGAATATTACTTTATAGATGCGCTCCCTCGCAATGGAGCCAATAAATTAGTAAGAAGAGAATTATTAAAGTTCATATGAATAGCTAAAAAAGCAACTTCATTTTAGAAGTTGCTTTTTATATCAGTAACAATATTACTTAATTCAATACTGTGCTTAATGTCTCTAGGTTTTTGTGCATCAATGTAAAATAAGTTTCTTTGTTTTCGATATCTTCCTTAGATAATACCCCTAAGTTATGCAATACCAGGCTCTCTGCACCAATTTCTCGTTGAATTACCTCGGTTAGTTTTGATGAAACATTTTGTTCAAATAAAATATAGCTTATATTTTTTTCTTCTGCCAAATCAATAAGTTTAGTTAGTTCTTTTTGAGATGGTTCATCCTGTGAATTCAATCCTGCTACTGCCAATTGTTCCAAGCCATATGTGTTTGCTATATAGCCAAATGCAGCATGTGAGACAAAAAATGTTTTGTTCTTTGCAGCTTGTGCCATTTCTTCAAAATCTGCATCTAGTTGCTGAAGTTCGTTAATAAGTTCCTCATAGTTTTTTTCAAAAGTCTCTTTTTGCTCAGGTGAAATCTCCACTAAAGAGTCTTTAATAGAAAGGGCAAGACTTTGACTAATTTTAGGTGACATCCAAACATGTGGATCTATATCTCCGTGATCATGACCTTCATGCTCTTCAGCCGATTCATCCTCATGTTCGTGATCGTGGGATTCCTCAGTAGTAGCTTCTTCATGCACGTGATCAGATTCTTCCAATTGTTCGTCTGAGACAGCATCTACCGTAGCTACCATCTTCACATGTTCTTCTGCTAATGTCTTTTTAGCATTCTCGACAAAACCCTCTAAGCCAAGTCCTATGTAAAAAAACAAATCAGCATCAGCAAGTGCCATCATATCTTTTTGCGTTGGCTCAAAAGTATGTTCATTTGCTCCTGCAGGATAGATAGAAGAGACGTTTACAGATTCTCCTCCAATACGTTCAGCAAAATATTGTAATGGATAAACAGTTGTATAAACTTGTACTGGTTGATTGTCACTTTCTACCTTTTCTTCACTGTTTCCGCAAGCAGCGAGGAATAATAATAGAAAAAGAACACTTCCTTTAAGAATTCGTTTCAATAAAACCACTCTCCTAAATAGTAATGATTACGTTTTGAAAAATGATAACTTCATTAGATTACAGGACTTTTGAAAAAAAAGCAAGAAAAAATAGCCTTTGAATTATTTTTTTTTCAAAGGCCATTCATCGGGAACGGGATCAATGCCACCTTCATGAAAAGGATGACATTTGGATATTCTTTTAATCGTTAAAAAACTTCCTTTTATTGCTCCGTGTTTTTGAACTGCTTCTACACCGTAATGGGAGCAGGTTGGATAAAAGCGGCAACTTGGCGGGGAAAGTGGAGAGATGAATTTTTGATAAAAACGAAAAATAGATATAATAATATGTTTCATGACTTATTCAGCATCCTTTGGTTTAGGATCGATTCTTGAAGGATTATCATTCATAGCTAGCTTATACAAAAAGGTAAATCCAAAAATACTTAGTATTATAGCTGCACCTAATATCCAAAATACCATTATTGCTCACTCCAATTAAACTTATCGTTATGTTTATTGTATGAAAAATAGAGGTATATTAAAAGAGAAAGCAATTATATTTAAAGGGAGAGTGACAATATTATGTCAGCAGCATTAAATAAAGAACTAAATAAACAAGTAGCAACATGGTCGGTTATGTATACTAAATTACATAATTTTCATTGGTATGTAAAGGGACCGTCATTTTTTACTCTACACGCCAAATTCGAAGAGTTATATAATGAAGCAACACTTAATATGGATGAAATTGCAGAGCGTCTATTAACTCTAGGTGGCCAGCCAGTTGCAACATTAACTGAACATTTGGAGCTTTCAGAGGTAAAAGAAGCTTCGAGTAAAGAGTCTGCTGACCAGATGGTAGAAACTGTTGTGAACGATTTTGATAAAATCATGAAATCTCTAAAAAAAGGGATGGAAGCAGCAGCTAAAGATGAGGATGATATGACAGAAGATATATTAAACGCAATTTACCAAAAGACAGAAAAACATCAATGGATGTTAAATGCATTTTTGGGAGACACTAATAAATAATATCTACTTCATTATAAATTAAATTTACCGATATAAAGCTTGTTATGAAGGAGGGATTTCTATGGATATAAACTCCATTATGTCATCTAACTTACTTCAGCTGCAACAAA
Source organism: Psychrobacillus sp. BM2 (assembly GCF_048572895.1). Lineage (GTDB taxonomy): Bacteria > Bacillota > Bacilli > Bacillales_A > Planococcaceae > Psychrobacillus. Next base: position 2,683,278 of record NZ_CP183878.1, on the reverse strand, counting down.
CCGTGCAAATGAGCGTTTTACAAAATGCAATGAATATGGAGACCGTTGCAGCGGTAGAAATGTTAGAAGCTATGCCTCAAGTATCTGCTTCACATCCTTATAAGGGATCAGTTGTAGATATTCAAGCTTAAAAAACATGTGTCTTAGGCGCATGTTTTTTTAGTTTTTGCACAAGCTTTTATAAAAGGATGTGTGAAAATGACATTGTACAAAGCGTATATCTCAGTAAAGAGTCAGCAAGTATATGCTTACCCCGATGAATCTCAGTGGGAGTTTGAAGTAACTGCAACTAGAAATGAAATAAAAGTATTTGAAAGACTTTTTTATCAATTGAAAAATGTGCAAAGCAGAAACTTTTTACGGGCACATGAACCAATGTCTGTAAAGCCCTATCATGTGGATGGAGAAAATGATCAATATGATAGAAGACTAAAGAAAGTGTATGCATGGATTCATGAATTCACTTCAGAAGACTCTAAGCGATTTATAGAACAACTACCTTATTTTCAAAGAAGAATGGAGGTTCAAATATGAGTAAGAATTTAAACAGAAAAGGCAATGAAAACCCGGTAACATATCGTAATGTTAGTTCCCTTCTTAATCTGTCACCACAGAATAAATCCAAACAAAATATTGCCCAGAACAGAGAAGAGGGCAATGAGCACTACAAAATGGATTCAACTAAAGAATAGAAATTTTAAGACTTAGCTCATCTGGCTAAGTCTTTTTATATCGTATGGTAAAATGGAAAGAAAAACAAAGGTGAATCAGAAAATGATTTCTTTCGAAGATTTAAATGGCTATCAAGTACAGCTATCCTTTCAACAAGGAAGCTTTTCAATTGCATCTAAACATGTACTTGTTTTAGCAAAACATAATGGAAAATGGTTGTTAACGAAACATCCACAAAGAGGATTGGAGTTTCCAGGTGGTAAGTTAGAGAATGGGGAAACCTTAGTAGAAGCAGTAATTAGGGAAACAAAAGAAGAAACAAATGTTGATATAGTAGAGTTAGAATGGCTTGCAGAGTATATGGTATTGGATAATATCCCTTTTTGTAAAACTGTTTATATAGCAAAAGTTGGGTATATTAATAAGGAGCGGACAAGTTTTGAGACAGATGGAGCCTTTTGGTTATCCTCAGAAGAACTTACACATAGTGATTATTTAAGTTTCCATATGAAAGATGATGGAATGAAAGCTATTTTAAAGAAGGTGATTGAAGTTGGAAATAAATGGAACAATTGAAAAGGTTCGAATTTATCCATCACCGAACCCTCATATTGTATTGAAAGAAATTACATATTGGTCTTGTGGCCTGCGAGTTAAAGGAATGTTAGCTTCACCGAAAAAGATTGGAAGCTATGAAGGGATTTTATATTGTCGAGGTGGCATGCAAAGTATTGGTATGGTTCGGCCGGCACGAATTGCGCAAATTGCCTCTGAGGGTTTTATCGTATTTGCACCCTATTATCGTGGCAACCGTGGCGGTGAAGGAAAAGATGAGTTTGCTGGAGAGGATCGCTGGGATGCTATTTACGGAGTAGATGTACTAAAGCAATTTTGCATACCAGAACGGGTTCACCTCTTTGCATTTTCACGTGGTGGGATCATGGGATTATGGATAGCTATTTTGCGCAATGATATTACCTCTCTAGTTACGTGGGCAGGTGTCTCCGATATTTATTTAACTTATGAGGAAAGATTAGATATGAGAAGGATGATGAAACGTGTTATCGGCGGAACCCCAACTAGGTACCCATTGGGATATGAACAGCGAAATGTATTAACTCTTATAGAGGAAATGAAGGCATCAACGCTTATAATTCATGGGGAACAAGATACAAATGTTTCTTTTGAGCATGCAAAGGTTTTAGAGCATGCATTAATAGGGAATAGTATACCAGTTAAAACCTGGTACTATCCAGAATTCACACATTTTTTCCCAAGCAAAGTTAATAGACGTGTAGTTAAGGATGCATGTCAATGGATGAAAAATCAGAGAGGGGTTTAATGATGGGCAATGTTGTAGTCACAACTGAGGCAATGAGTGTAGAAGGGAAATCTTCATTTCCTATAGAAACTAGTTTTTGGGAGGATTTGTGGGATCAATATACAACTGAATTCCAGGAAGTGGTGGTCCATTGTTGGATGGAAGAAATAGACGTATTTGAAGAGTTAAATTCCCGAGCAGTTTCAGTGCAAACCGAGGGGTTAATGAAAGTGGTTACTATAAATCTAACGGATGAAAATAGGCTCTATTTTAGAAACTATTCGGTTGATCCAAAGGGAGGGCTAAAGTGGTTTACGATGTTCTTCCATGTGGACGGAGTTGAACAGTTGGAAATAGGTCACTATGGTTCAGAAATTATTTTATATAAGGTTAATGAAGAAGAAGCGGAAAAGTTCATAGAGATATTTCCGAAAACAGCTGATAGTGTATATCATGCGACAAATGGGGATTAATGCTAATTGTTAATCTAAATATAGGATGAAGACTCGACTTTTTCAGTAGTCAATAAAATTTGATATGTAAAGAAAAATCAGAAACTCTATGGTTTCTGATTTTTTTGTTATAAACAAAAACAAATTTTATAAGGTTGAAGTTGGCTAAAGTAGAGACGCTTTTCATAAGCAGGATAATAAGCATTTTCTTCATGTAAAAGATTAATAAAATAAATTGGCTGAAATATATACACTTAAAGTTGCTAAAATGATTATACAACACTTTATTTCTATTATTTAGAAAATTATATAATAGAATTGATTGAACGATCGCTCAGAATTTATGGGTAACTGAATATACGGGGAGGTTAAATTATGAAACAATCCAGTATTATTTTCTTTGAAAGAAAATTTCCTAGTGCTAACATGATTCTTATTAAGGATCAGCTTCCGATCCTAATTGATACCGGCTTTGGAAGTGAAGCGAAAGAGACAGTGCAAATAATAAGAGAGGCAGGCGTTTCTCCAGAAGAATTACACCTTATCGTGAACACACACTATCATAGTGATCATGTAGGAGGTAATTTTCATTTTCAAAATAACTATGGAGTTAATATTGCTGCACATAAATGGGAAGCTGAATTGATCAATAATGGAGATCCGGAAGCCTGCAGTGCGGAATGGCTAGATCAACCAGTGGAACCTTATAGGGTGGATAGAAAACTCTCGGATAATGACCAAATCGAGACAGGAAATAGAACTTTGCAAGTCTTGCGGACACCGGGCCATACCTTAGGCCATATTTCTTTATATGAACCGGAAGAAAAAATCCTGATCTGCGGGGATCTCTTTCACCGAGATGATATCGGATGGTTGAATATCTTTCGGGAAGGTGTCGCGTCCATCCAACGATCGATGGAAAGTTTGGAGCAGCTGTCTAAGCTTAGGATCAGTCAAGCTTATTCGGGACATGGACCTCAAATAGAAAATCCTCAAGCTGCCATTGAAGCAGCAAGGAAACGTTTTGAAAAATGGCTTGGAAATCCAGAAAAAGTTTCATGGCATGCCTGCAAGAGAATTTTTTCATTCACCTTAATCTTGAAAGACGGACTGGCAAAAGAAGAAATTAATAATTATCTACTAAATTGTGGGTGGTTTCAAGATTTTGCACGCTACTCATTTCAGATTCAACCAAAAGAATTTATTCAAGTCCTGATTGATGAAATGATTCGTTCTGATGCAGCAAAGTGGCATGATAACTATTTAGTCGCTAGGGCGTCATACCAGGCACCAGATAAGGAATGGATGAACAAGAACATAAAGCCGAAAGATTGGAACTTCAAGATCTTGTGACATTACTAAAAGAAGGTAACTGTAGGAATCCTGCAATAATGTACTATACGTTATTAAATTTTGAGATGTATATTTATGAGAGAATACCTTGAAAGGAAGCTTGTCTTATGAATATTACATCTTTTTTACTATACTGTTTTATTGTTACTTTTACTCCTGGTCCCACTAATATCGTCATACTATCTACTGTACATAATAGCGGGACTAAAAAGGCGATGGAGTATACATACGGGGCAACTGTAGCTTTTGGCTTATTGCTTGTTATTTCTGCTATGTTGAATACAATGCTTATAAACTTAATACCAAAAGTTTTATTTATTATGCAAATCATTGGAAGCGTTTATATGCTCTATCTCGCTTACCAAATTTATAAAATGAATACAAATGAATCGCCTGCAAACCAAGCTGGTACCTTTATGTCTGGATTTCTTATGCAGTTTTTAAATCCAAAAGTGGTACTATTTACAATGACTGTAATTCCGAGCTTTATTATTCCCTACTATACAACAATTTCGATGTTATCAATAAGTGTTATAGTTATTACCATCATTGGATTTTTAGCATTTATTACATGGGTTCTTTTCGGTACAATCTTCAAGAAGTTTTTACAGAAACATAAAAAAACTGTTAATGTGATAATGGCACTATTTCTAGTTTATGCTGCCATAATGATATGGATATAGATATAGGAAGCAATTTAGGAGTTGAATATGATGGAGAAATTTAACTATAAAAAGTCAGCAGGGGTTACGGCATTAGCAGCTAGTATTAATGATTTTACATATAAAAAGCATGCTCATAGTGAGTATGCAATGGGTGTGACTTTGCGTGGTATTCAACATTATCATTTAGATGGAAGCTTACAATTATCCTATCCAAACGGTGTGATGCTCTTTAATCCAGAACAGGCTCATGATGGGATGGCTCATGATATGACTGGCCTAGATTATGTGATGTTATATATTGAGCCTCAGCTGCTTTTAGAAGTTATTGGGAAAAAGGATTTAATACATTTTTCAACCCCAATTGTGTATGATTATAAACTTAAACAAAGAATATTAAGTCTTTCTAATGCAATATTAAACGATAAAGATGAGGCTCTGTGCAGTGAATTACTATTATCCTTTTCAGAAAGCCTTATTCAAACTGATCTCAATACAAACTACAAAAAAGATAACGCGGTAATTGGAAAAGCTAAGAATCTGTTGCATGCCAATCTAGAAAATATACTGAAACTTGATGAGGTATGTAAAGAACTTGGTTTATCGAAATTTCAGTTTATCAGATTCTTCAAGGCACATACAGGAATATCACCATATCAATATTATCTTAACTGCAAAATAGAATATGCAAAGCATTTAATAGAAACTAAAAAAGATATATATTCAGCTGTAGCAGAGTGCGGGTTCGTAGATTTAACCCATTTAAATAAACACTTTAAAAGAGTATATGGAATAACTGCATTGGAATATAGTTCACATATTAACGGCTCATAAAATGGATCACTTGATTCTACAAGATTAAATAATGAAAAATAGAATCAAAATAAAGGGAGGAATTGATATGTCATTAAAAGTAGGAGAAGTTATTACTTTCGAGCGGACTTTCACAACAAAAGAAGTTGAATTATTTACGAAGATTTCTGGCGATGAAGGGATTCATCATCTAACCCCAGATGAGCAGGAGAGACTTGTAGTTCAAGGGTTGCTTACGTCAACTCTGCCAAAAAAAGTTGGTGGAGATAATAACGTACTTGCACGTACGATGAATTTTGAGTTTATGAGACCAGTATATACTGGTGATACAATAATTTGTGAGGTAACAATTGAGCAATTTGAAAAGCAGGATAATAGAACACGTATTAGTGCATCTTTTTTATGTACAAATCAAATTGAGAAGGAAGTACTGAAAGGAAGCTTTGCAGGAGTAATATTATAAGATGTTTTATTCAAGGACGGAAAGTGCGGAAGATAAATTTTTTTCTTTATACGTAAATTTAAAAGAGCCCAATTCATCCGAATTTGGGCTCTTTTGATGTTTTACTTTATTAAGATAAAGGTCCGCCTTTAAAGGAAATGTCTTCGGAAACAGTACCAAACTTTTTAAAGTTCTCACGGAAGGACTGAGCTAGCTCAGCAGCTTTTTGGTCATATGCAGCTTTATCCGCCCAAGCATTGCGGGGGATAAGTACCTCTGAAGGAACGCCTTCCACTTCTTTTGGAATAGCTAATCCGAATACAGTATCTGTTTCAGTATCAGCATTGTTTAGTTTGCCATCAATTGCAGCACGAACCATTGTACGCGTGTATGAAAGCTTCATGCGGTTACCTACGCCGTATTCTCCGCCAGTCCAGCCAGTGTTTACTAAGAATACTTGTGCGCCGTGCTCATCAATTTTCTTCCCAAGCATTTCTGCGTATACCGTTGCATGTAATGGTAAGAATGGTGAACCGAAGCAAGTAGAAAATACTGGTTGTGGGGATGTAACTCCACGTTCAGTTCCAGCAAGTTTAGAAGTAAATCCACTTAAGAAATGATACATTGCTTGTTCTTTTGTCAGTTTACTGATTGGAGGCAATACGCCAAAAGCATCAGCAGTTAAGAAAATGATTGTATTTGGGTGACCGGCAACAGAAGGGTCTACAATATTATCGATATATTGAATTGGGTAAGCAGCACGAGTATTTTCTGTTAGTGAGTTGTCAGCATAGTTAGCTACGCGTGTTTCCGCATCTACCACTACGTTTTCTAATACCGTACCAAATGATATCGCATCCCAGATTTGAGGTTCATTTTCTCGAGTTAGGTCGATACATTTTGCATAACAGCCACCTTCGATATTGAACACACCGTTATCTGACCAGCCATGCTCGTCATCACCGATTAATTTACGACCAGCATCGGCAGAAAGTGTAGTTTTCCCTGTTCCGGATAAACCGAAGAATAATGCAACGTCGCCATCATCCCCTACGTTTGCTGAGCAGTGCATTGGTAAAATGTCTTGCTCTGGTAGTAAGTAGTTCATAATAGAGAAAATCGATTTTTTCATCTCGCCAGCATATTCAGTACCACCGATTAACACAGTGCGTTTTTCCATGGATACAATGATAAACGTTTCTGAAAGTGTACCATCTACTACTGGATCCGCTTTGAAATTAGGAGCAGAAAGAATAGTAAAGTCTGTTGTATGTGTTGCAAGTTCTTCTTGTGTTGGACGGATAAATAACTGATGAGCGAAAAGGTTATGCCAAGCGTATTCGTTAATTACTTGAATACCTAGACGGGATTCTTTATCTGCTCCTGCATATCCTTTAAATTCAAAGATTTCGTCTTGCTTGTTTAAAAAGTTAATCATTTTTTTATATAGTGCATCAAAAATGTCAGAAGAAATTGGTTGGTTTACTGTGCCCCAATCGATTTTGTCTTTTGAAATAGCTTCATCTACTATATACTTATCTTGTGGAGAGCGGCCGGTATATTTACCTGTTTCGGCTCTTACTGCACCAGTAGAAGTTAGAACAGCTTCTCCTCTTGTTGTAGCTTTTTCCACAAGTTGTGGCACTGACAATTGGCTGCTAACGTTATTTCCTGCTAACAATGCTTTCAGTTCACTCACCGTTTCGATTGAATTCATTTTAAATATACCATCCTTTTTTTATATTTCCTCTTCAAAAGAGGAAGTTTTCTAGATATGTGAATTAGTATAACACATTAGGTTCATTAGTCTATACTATTCACTTTTAATTTTTTCTTTTGTGTATAAAATACAAACAAAAATAGTTGACATCTTATACATACTTACGTATGATGATAAATTGAACGGATACTCTTATCCCGAGCTGGTGGAGGGGTCAGGCCCTATGAAACCCGGCAACCTGTAGTATTTTCATTATTACAAAGGTGCCAAACCTGAGACAAGGTGAAATTCCTTGATTGATAAGAGTGAAAGGTGCTTATGATACTAATACCTTTCCTCATGTATATTTACGTGAGTGAGAGGTTTTTTTATTGAACATCGCCCTTTATCCTTGTGTGCCAAGTCCGAAACGGCTTCAAGTTAACTTCAATGCATTTAACTTACAGTACTATTATGTGAAGAAAATGCATGAAACATATTGAATGGCTTGACATGGGAATGAGTACCGTATCAATTCTTGAGAGAAATCTCGCGGGATATAGGAGGAACAATCTATGACACAACGTCGATTATTTACGTCAGAATCAGTGACAGAGGGACATCCAGATAAAATTTGTGACCAAATCTCTGATGCAATTCTTGATGCAATTCTAGCAGAAGACCCAAACGCTCGTGTAGCTTGTGAAACGAGTGTAACAACTGGGCTAGTATTAGTTGCTGGAGAAATTACTACATCTACTTATGTAGATATTCCTAAAGTAGTTCGTGCTACTATTAAAGATATTGGTTATACACGTGCGAAGTATGGTTTTGACTCAGAAACTTCTGCTGTGCTAACTTCTATTGATGAACAATCACCTGACATTGCGCAGGGTGTAGATCAAGCGTTAGAAGCAAGAGAAGGTTCTATGAGCGACTCTGATATAGATGCAATTGGAGCTGGAGATCAAGGCTTAATGTTTGGTTATGCTTGTAATGAAACGCCAGAGCTAATGCCTTTACCAATTAGTTTAGCGCATAAACTAGCTCATCGATTGGCACAAGTTCGTAAAGATGAAACTTTAGATTATCTCCGTCCAGATGGAAAAACACAAGTAACTGTAGAGTATGATGAGAACAATAATCCGGTTCATATTGATACAATTGTTATATCTACTCAGCACCATCCGGAAATTACGTTAGAACAAATTCAAAATGATATTAAAGAAGTAGTGATCAATCCGATTGTTCCTACAAATTTAATAGATGATAATACAAAATACTTTATCAATCCGACAGGACGCTTCGTAATTGGTGGACCACAAGGAGATGCTGGTCTAACAGGACGTAAAATTATCGTAGACACTTACGGAGGTTATGCTCGTCATGGTGGAGGAGCATTCTCTGGTAAAGATCCTACAAAAGTTGACCGTTCCGCTGCATACGCTGCACGTTATGTTGCTAAAAACATTGTTGCTGCTGGCCTTGCAGATCGTTGTGAAGTACAACTTGCTTATGCGATTGGTGTAGCTAAACCTGTTTCAATTGCTGTAGAAACTTTTGGTACTGGAAAGGTAGAAGAAGTTGAATTAGTTTCATATATTCGCGAACTATTCGACCTTCGTCCAGCAGGAATTATTAAAATGCTAGATCTTCGCCGTCCAATTTACAAGCAAACAGCTGCTTATGGTCACTTTGGTCGAACAGACATTGATGTACCATGGGAAAAAACAGATAAAGCTGCAGCATTAAAAGAAAAAGCTGGATTATAAGGTATGAACCAAAAGAGGCTTTCCACTATAGGAAAGCCTCTTTTCATTTGTAAAAAAGGGAGTATAAAATTTAGTAATATATAGGAGAGTATCTTTTCTCTAGTTATCAAAAAAGGCACTAAAACTGTTTCTAGAGTTGAAAAAGAGCGACGGACAGCTATCGCCATAAGATTACCGGAAAAAGGGATATGCTTGTTTGTGACGTCAGTCACAAACAAGCATATCCCTAAAAACTCACTCGGTAATCATATAGCAAAATGTTTGTCCAAAGTCCTTCGAAAACGTTAGAAACATTTTTGACCTTAAAGGACCTAGCGTTTTTTTTTTTTCGATTTTCTTATCGTTGGAAGTTAAAGAAAACGTGGAACTATCAAACATTGCAAATAATTGAGCAATTACTTATATATTCGTTACCCTAATTTACTTTTGAAGGGATTTATAATATTGTCCTTTTTCTACATATTCTCGGATAATTCTTTGTACGTCAGCTTTATCTTCATCATTTAACTCGCGTACAACTTTTGCTGGACTACCTAGTGCTAATGAATTTGGAGGTATTTTTTTGCCTGGTGGTACGAGACTTCCTGCTCCGATAAATGCACCTTCACCAATTTCAGCACCATCTAAAATAATCGATCCCATTCCTATTAAGGCACCTTTTCGTACGATACAGCTATGTAAAGTCACTTGATGTCCAATTGTTACTTCATCTTCTATTACTAATGGTTTGTTAGGACTTTGATGTAGACAACTTAAATCTTGTATACTTACTTTACTTCCAATAATAGTAGGTGCAACATCCCCTCTAATTACCGTATTAAACCAAATTGTAGTCTCTGGACCGATTGTCACATCCCCTGTTATTGTGACATAATCAGCTATAAAAGCAGAGTCATCAATAGTAGGTGTTTTACCTTTATATGGATAAATCATTTTGCATACACTCCTTTTGAAAATAGAATATAATTAATCGTATCAGACATACAGATTGAAAGAAACTTAATATCATGAAATTGCAAGGAAAGAAAAGAGGTTTGTTTATATGTGGAAATGGGAAACAGAAGGAAAGCCTAAAGCAGTAATAGTTATTGTTCACAGTGCCTATGAACATCACAGAAGATATGCTTGGTTAATTGAAAAATTGAGAAGCTCTAACTATCATATCGTTATGGGAGACTTACCAGGTCATGGAGAACTAAAAAAAACAAAAACTATTCACGACGAATCCTTCGAACAGTATAAGAACTACATTAAACAAGCGATGCAAGTTGCGGTTACGTATGACCTGCCAATATTTTTAATGGGACATGGTCTTGGAGCCACCCTTCTTATAAAAGTTTTACGTAAACTTGAAATTGAATATGCGGGAGTAATACTGACATCACCATGGTTCCATCTTGAAAAGCTTCCTTCGAAATGGACGAACACATTAGCAAAATTATCAATACCGCAGAAAATCAACCATGATATTCACTTAAACGATTTAACGAGAAATTATGAAGTATTTCAACAATTTGTATCAGATCCTATGTATAGAACCTATATTTCAACAGAATGGTACAAGGAACTCCAAGCACTTTTAAAATCTGTGAATCAATCGACAATCTCAATACCAAATAAACCTATACTTGTTATGACTGGAGAGCGGGATAAGATAACCGATGCAAATGCTGCAGCTAGCTGGTTAAGGAAGCAGGAGCTTTCTGAATATCATTATAAAGAATGGAAAAATTGTTTTCATGATCTCTATCAAGAACCGGAGCGGGAAGAAATCTTTACCTATTCACAGTCATTTATAAATAATGTACTAACAGATATCGGCTATATTGTTTGAATCAAAACTCCCATCTACGTTTACAGTAGATGGGAGTTTTGTGATGAAGCAGAGGAAATATAATTATTATAAGTTGACATAACACCTCTAGGTTATATATAATATAACACCTATAGGTTACACTTTTACGTTGAAAAGGAGCTATTAATGATGAAAGAAAATTTACCTGATATAACACAGACTGTTTTAGTAGAGGCACCAATCCAAAAGGTTTGGAATTATGTTTCAACAGCAGAAGGAATTTCTGCTTGGTTTATGCCTAATGATTTTCAAGCTCGGGAAGGATATGAATTTACTATTCAGTCACCATTCGGACCGTCTCCCTGTAAGGTACTTGAAATTGACGAACCACATAAACTCTCATTTCAATGGGACACAGATGGTTGGTTTGTTACATTTCTTTTGAAAGAAATTGGTTCTCAAACTGAATTCACATTAATCCATGGTGGCTGGAAAGATGAAGAATCCATTGTTCCGAAAGCTAAAAAGTCAAATGCAGAAGTACGCGGCCAAATGAACCAAGGCTGGGTTGGCATTGTACAAAACAAATTTAAGCAAGTTGTCGAAGCATAATGACTGATGCCATCAAAAAGGTGGATGTTTTTCAAGCTATTGCTGACCCAACAAGGAGAGATGTCCTTCGACTGCTAGCAAAAAAAGAAAGATCCATTGCCGATATTTCTTCTTATTTCGATATGAGTAGAACAGCAATTGTTAAGCATCTTAATGTTTTAACTGAAGCAGGTTTAGTCAATGGTCAAAAGTTAGGTAGAGAAAAAGTGTATCATTTGCAGCCGGAGCCATTAACGGAAGTAAAACAGTGGCTCGACTATTATGAACAGTTCTGGAATAACAAACTATCTAGATTAAAATTCTTAGTCGAAAATGAAGACAGAGATAAATAAAAGCTAAAACCCCCCGTCAGCGAGCGTGAGTGCTGACGGTTTTTTAATTATATGTACTTGAAATTCAGTGTTGCTGATGCATAACGAGGGCCCCAGCAACAGGGCTATCCGCTCGAGTGAAACCCAAAAACGCCGCCACTGAGCAGCCGCCCTAACATAATCGCTCACAACTAACAAAAAAGCTGGATCAAGGACAATTATATATCTTGGATCCAGCTTTTTATAGTATAGGCTATCCATCTTTGCTGACCAGTCTATCTAAAAATTCAATTCCAAATAAATCACTTGCAAATAGATAGGAGGAAATATATAGTATTAGTGTAATAGGTAAATAGTACACGAATACGCTATGATAAAGATAATAAAAAGGAGATGGAAAATTGAAAGGATTGCTGTTAAAGGAATGGGCTCTTTATAAGTCATGGCTTTTCGGTTCAGCAGTAATGGGGATTGGGGTTGTTTTAATCCTTCCGATAATATTGGAAAGATATTTAATAACACAGGTACCCATTCAGGAAATAAGAATAATTTTAATGTTTTTAATGCTTGGCTTTAGTATTGTTAATCTCCTTATTCAGTTTAATAACTCATTAAATACCGACAATGGAAAAAAAGATATGTGGCTGCATAATCCCCATTCAATGCACAAATTAATTGGTACGAAATTTTTATTTAGCATAGCTATTTACTTTGTTGGAATTACTTTCATTACGACAGCTGGGATATATTTCTTGTCAGATGTGTTTTTGGGTAGCTTTGCGCAATTACTTAATTTACAGCTTTTATTATTAGCTGTAATGCTATTAGCCGGCATATTTGTAAGTATTGCATGGTTACTCTTCTGGACAATTTATTTGGAAGGTAAATATTGGATCGGTAAATTTTCACTAATTACTTCGGTAGCTATATTCTTTTTATTGGCTAGTTTTTTACCGAGACTATTTGACTTTCTTTCACTTGATAGGGTATTAAACCATGGTGAGATATCTTTAAAATTTATAGAAGGCTATTTACCAACCCTTTCAATAAGTAATTTTGTCTTGGAGTTAGGTTCTATATATATTGTAGAGGAACTGTTTAGCTGGATAATAATTATTTTGTTGTTTTGGGGAATTTGTAAATGGCTGGAGAGGGTGATTACGAGATGACGCAGGATTTCACTCGTGATAAGCCTATTTATAGCCAGCTAGTTGATTTAATCTGTGGGGATATTTTAAAAGGTAACCTACAGCCCGGAGATAAAATGCAATCCGTTCGAGAATATTCATTGGAGGTTGGTGTTAATGTCAACACCGTACAACGTGTATATAAGGAGCTTGAATCGATGGAGCTAACAGAGACAAAGCGTGGGCAAGGCACATACATCACTACAGACGAAGAGCGTATTTTACATTTACGTGAGGATATGAAAGTAGAATTGGTTAATCAGTTTCTTCGATCTATTGCAGCATTTGGTTTTTCAAAAGAAGAGATAATTCAAATTTTGCAAAGAAAGGAAGGTGCTAAATGATTCATCTACAAAAAGTTTCGTATAAGTATCAAAGACAAGAGGTTCTTCGTGATGTTTCATTGATATTCCCTATAGGGCAGATAATAGGTATTGCAGGAGAAAACGGGAGTGGAAAATCAACCTTGTTGAAAATAATAGCAGGGATACAGAGACCTCGAAAGGGAACCATTTCTCTTCATAACGAGTCCTTATCTAGAAGACATGCAACTCACATTGCATATTTACCTGATACGGATTTGTTTTATAGCTTTTATACAGCGAAGGAACTTTTCGCATTTTACGCATCTCAATTTAACGATTTTTCTGTAGAAAAGGCAATGGAGGTAGCAAAATATTTAGAGGTTAATGTTGATGTGAAGCTGAAAAAGCTTTCTAAAGGGAATCGTGGAAGAGCGAAAATGGCAGCGACACTTGGTAGAAATACATCCTATTATGTGATGGATGAACCGTTTTCTGGGTTAGACCCAATTGTTCGCGAATCGTTAATAAGTGGACTGATCCGTTATACAAATGTTGAGGAACAATCGATTATTTTATCGACTCATGAATTACATGAAGTTGAACCAATACTAGATCAACTTATAGTTTTAAAAAATGGTAAAGTTATTGCCCAGGATGAATTAGAAACAATCCGCTTTGAAACCAATCAGGATGCAGTGAGCTGGATGAAAAATGTAACGAAAGAGAAGGTGAATTAAATGTCTACACCGATCGTGCAATTAAAAAATGTCACAAAAGTTATTAAAGGAAAAACACTTATCGATAACGTGTCTCTGGAGTTATTTCCCGGTCAAATCACGGGATTTTTAGGTCCAAATGGCGCTGGTAAAACAACCACTATCCGTTTAATGACTGGTCTTATGCATCTAACTAGTGGGACTATTACTATTGAAGGTGCATCTATTGCAGATGATTATGAAAAGGCGATAGCAAATGTAGGAGTAATCGTAGAAAACCCGGAGATGTATAAGTATATGTCTGGTTATAAAAACTTACTTCACTTTTCCAGAATGCATAATGGTGTAACGAAGGCACGGATAGATGAGGTGATTAACCAGGTAGGGCTAACTAAGCGAATCCATGAAAAGGTGTCGACGTATTCATTAGGGATGCGTCAGCGATTAGGATTAGCACAAGCCTTACTACATGATCCGAAATTCTTAATATTAGATGAACCAACGAATGGTTTAGATCCCGCGGGAATTCGCGAGTTCCGCACGTATCTTCGCAAAATAGCCCTAGAAAATAACGTATCTATTTTTGTTTCTAGTCATCTGTTGTCAGAAATAGAGTTGATGTGTGACCGTGTGGCTGTTATTCAAAACGGTAAGCTGATTGATGAACGGATGATTCAAAGTGATGAAAAGACGCGTATGCAGCTTAAAGCAGAGCCAGCAGAATTAGTTGAGAACTATCTAACTTCAAATGGCTATGTATTTACATTGCACGAAGGGGTATTTTTACTTGACTTGAAAGAAGAGAAGGTACCAGGTCTTATCAATGAGTTAGTTGCTCAACAGGTTCAAATTTTTGCTATTTCAGCAGTGCATGAAACGCTGGAAGAGCAGTTCCTTCAAATGACAGGAGGCGGTCAAATTGTTTAGTTTGATACAAAATGAATGGATGAAATTATGGCATAAAAAAGGTACATGGGCAATTTTAGGTATTTTAATATTAGTTATTATTGGTGTCGGTGTATTGGATAAAGTGACCATGGATGAAGTAGATACCTCTGAATGGAAACAGGAACAACAAGCTTTGATCGATGATGCCAATGCTCAGCTTCAAACTCCTGACCTAGATGAATGGTCCATCCAGATTTTTGAAGAGCAAAAAGCGATGGCACAGTATCGTTTAGATAATAATGCAGCACCTCAAGTGAACCAAAGTATGGAAGGAAATATGGCATTTGGTGCTTCCTTAATGATACTTATTACTTTGTTAACTGTTATTCCAGGAGCATCCATTGTATCGCAGGAATTTACAGATGGTACTATTAAAATGCTTTTAACCCGACCGGTTTCCCGTTTCAAAATATTAGCGTCTAAACTAATAACGATTTTCTTGTTTGGTATTTCATTAATAATAGTTACGATTATCCTCACTACAGTAATTGGATTTATCTTATTTGGAACTGCAACTGGAGTCGACCTGACTATTGTTGATGGTGTTGTACAGCAAACAAACACGATGAAAGATATTTTCCTAACATATGTGTACTCTTTAGGTGATTTCACCATGTCTATCCTGTTTGCCTTCTTTATCGGCACGGTATTTAGTTCACCTTCTATTGCTATCGCTTTGTCTATGCTGTTTTTAATGATGGGACCAATGATCATAATGCTCCTACAAAAGTATATACCAGTAGAGTATATTTGGTTAACGCATTCCGACTTAACTCAGCATCTTAGAAAAGATTTTTTTATAGAAGAAACTACTCTTTCCATGTCTTTAACTGTCCTAGCGGTTTATGCACTACTATTTTTGGTGTTAAGCTTTATGACGTTTATTAAACGAGATGTGAAGGCATAAGTAAATATTTTATGTTATAATTTGTTGGTTGAAATAGAGAATAGAGTTAGGAGATTTAACATGCAAAACCAACATATAATTCGTAACATCATCGTGGAAACACTTTCAAAGCCTGGTAATTTTGCTAAAGTTGCAACTGCAATTGGTATGGCAGAGGGAGACATTGGGGACATTACCACGCTTAAAAGTGGAGCTTTAACAACTATTCGCGACATTACTATTACTTGTAAATCGAAAACTCAGTTGGAACAAGTGATTTCCAATATTGAAGCGATTGATAATGGGGTTAAAATTCATGCTGTTACAGATGATGTATTAAAAGCGCATGAAGGCGGTAAAATTGCTATGAAGAGCAGACTAGACGTTCGTTCTTTGGGCGATCTTCAACGTATTTATACACCGGGTGTTGCATCCGTTTGTATGGATATTTTACATAATCCAGAAAAAGCTAACTATTTTACTTCTATTGGTACATCTGTAGCTATCGTGACTGATGGTACGGCCATTTTAGGACTTGGTAATATTGGACCTGTTGCAGGGATGCCTGTTATGGAGGGAAAAGCAGTATTGCTGGACCAGTTTGTCGGATTAAGTGGAATTCCAATTTTATTGAATACAAGCGATCCGGATGAGATTGTTGAGACAGTCAAACATATTCATAAAGGATTTGGAGCAATCTTACTAGAAGATATCGGGTCTCCACATTGCTTTGAAATAGAAGAAAGATTGAAAGCAGAATTGCCAATTCCGGTTATGCATGATGACCAACATGGTACTGCGGTAGTAGCACTAGCGGCTATATTATCTGCTTGTAAAGCTACAAATGTGGATATTAAAAAAGCAAAAATTGGTCAAATTGGATTGGGTGCTGCAGGTTTAGCCATTTGCCGTATGTTAATGGCATATGGTGTGGAGGAAGTTTACGGTTTAGACCGTCAAGAGGCTGCTCAAGAGAGATTGAATAATTACGGTGGTCAAACTTTAGAATCATTAGAAGCTGTGATGGAAAAATGTGATATTATTGTTGCTACAACCGGGGTTTCTGGTCTTATAAAACAAGAAATGGTTCGTGAAGGACAAATAATATTAGCGTTATCTAACCCAAACCCAGAAATTTTACCTTCTGATGCAATTGCGGCAGGAGCAGCTTTTGCAGCTGACGGACGGTCTGTAAACAATGTTATCGGTTTCCCAGGTATCTTTAAGGGTGCTTTAGATGCTGGTGCAAAAGAGATTACCTACCCAATGTTAATCGCTGCGTCTTTAGCAATTGTTAATCACACTAAAATGGGTGAGCTTATTCCAAACCCGTTGGATCCAACATTACATCATTTAGTTGCAAGAGCAGTAGAAGAAGCTGCCAATAAAGAAATGAGTAATTAATAGAATAAAAGCTAAGTTAATAATAAAAGAAGATTTCGGTTAGGATGCCGAAATCTTCTTTTTAAATTTGTCTTCATAATTAGTGGCTTCTCTCAATGCTTTTTCCTCGGTAGGGATACGTACAGAGAGCATGGCAATATTTAATAGGGTAAAGATAATAGCAGTAATATATGCTTGGAACATTAATGGTAGTAAAATAATTTCCAAGCAAACTACCACATAATTTGGATGGCGCATGAAGGAATAAGGGCCTCTTTTCACGACATTAGCGCCTGGTAGAATAATGATTTTAGTATTCCAAAAAGAACCTAAAGATGCGAGACACCATATTCGAAGTAATTGAACACATACAAAACCGATTAAAAACCCAGAAAATAAAGGTGAAATAGCTCTATCAAATATAAGTACCTCTAAAATGAGACTTATAAAAAAACTCACATGCATGGCAACCATTACAGGATAATGGGAGGCTCCAACTTCATAGGCACCTTGCTGAAGCATTCTTCTTTCATTTCTCTTTGCTATTACTACCTCGGCAAGTCGTTGGAGAATTACTAGCGAGATAAGGATGAAGAATAACAATCTAATCCCTCCAATTTAGTAATATAGCTTCTCCGCAAAATCCAGGACCCAAAGCTACTAGTAAACCTAAGTCCTCTTCGTTATTTTGTTTCTTCATGAATTGCTCCAATACAAAGAGAACTGTAGGAGATGACATATTCCCATGACTTTTTAAAACTTCTCTGGAGATGTGCGTATGTTCTTCTGTTAGTCCCAATGTTTCTTCATATGCTTTTAATACTTTCTTTCCACCTGGATGTGCAACAAAGTTAGTTATCTGAGCTTTTGTCACTTGCTGTTCTCCTAGAAAATCATCTACAAATGGTCCTAACCAAGTAGCAATAATAGAAGGGATACTTTTGGAAAATACAACATGCAGTCCATTATTTTTAATATCCCAACCCATCACATCTTCTGAATCTGGCATCCACTTAGAAGCAGTATCGATAATATGAGGAACCGGTTTTGTAGTAGTCAGCTGTGCATCATCTCCGCAAACTAATGCACACGCAGCTCCATCTGCAAATAGCGAGGCTCCTATTAAATTACTTTTCGAAAAGTCGTTTGGTTGGAAGGTCAAACTGCATAGTTCTACACATACTACTAATACTTTTGAGGTCGGATGAGCCTTACAATAATCGAAAGCCCTACTAATCCCAGATGCACCACCGGCACAACCTAAACCCCATAATGGAATACGTCTCGTGCGATCAGAAAAAGGCAGATGATTCATTACCCGCGCATCAATACTAGGGGTAGAAATACCAGTACTACTAACAAATACAATTGCATCAATTTCACTAGGATGCAGAGAAGATTCTAAAAAGTCGAGACTATTTAAACAACGCTGGATTACTTCGATACTATATTGCGTAGCTAACTCTATATACAAATTATTCCGTTCTTCAAAGCTATGTTCACTTTGATGCCATTCTAGGGGAACACAAAAATGGCGAGTTCGTATATCGCCATTCTCAAACACTTTTAATAATCTATTCAATTGAGGTATTTTATCTTGAAATAGCTCTTTTGTGAGATTCTCAATGTTTGATTGCTCTAATGTATATGGAGGGTTATATGTACTTATCGAAGCGATTTTCGGCATAGTATTACTCCTTTTTTATTCCTTATACTTCCCTTTTAAACAATAAATATACAATTATTTTTGGTCTTTCATCTTTTCAATTGCGATGATAAAGGGAGGATCATTTTGTTGGTTAAGAAATTGATAGCTTAATACGTGGACAAAGGATTGTGACAAACTCTGCACATAACGCAGAATGGAATCCTTTTCTTCTTTACCACCCAGATGACCATGGTAAACTACTAAGACAATTATTCCTCCTACTTTAAGTAATTGTAGTAATGATTCAATTGCCTGCTGAGTAGAATCTCCTGTTGTAATAATTTCATGATTACTTCCTGGCAAGTACCCCAGATTGAATATTGCTGCTGAAATTTCTTGTTGGATATAAAGGTGCAGGTTTTCATGCCCATCTTGAATTAATGTTGCTATGTCTAATTTATTTGCCTCTTCTAATCTTTTGGTAGTTGCTTGGATAGCTTCTGCTTGTATGTCGAAAGCATATACATGTCCATGCTTTCCAACAAGTTCAGTTAAAAACAAGGTATCATATCCATTTCCTGCTGTTGCATCCACTACTATATCTCCTGATTCGACTGTAGACAATAGCAATTCTCTTGCAAAGGGTAAAATTCGTTTTAATTTCATTTGCTTACACCACTTTTTGTGTAATATTTTCCTTGGTAACTCTCCCTTGAAGCAAGCTCTGCATCAATTCCATTTAATACCTCCCATTTGTTTACACTCCACATTGGTCCAATCATTAAGTCAATTGGTCCGTCTCCCGTTATTCGTTGAACGACCATCTCAGGGGGTAAAACTTCTAGCTGATCTGCTACGAGCTGGATATATGCATCTCGATCCATAAACTCGAGCATCCCCTTTTCATATTGTTTAACCATTGGAGTTCCTTTTAATAAATGAAGTAAATGAATCTTGATACCTTGAACATCTAGCTTGGCTACTTCTCTTGCAGTTTCCATCATCATTTCCCGGTTTTCTAAAGGTAGACCATTTATAATATGCGTACAGATAGGAATTCCATGCATTCTTAATTTGTTCACTCCTTCTACATAGGAAGGGAAATCGTGGGCTCTATTCACCAAATTGGCTGTACGTTCATGCACCGTTTGAAGCCCAAGCTCGATCCATAAAAAAGTACGTTTGTTAAGCTCAGCCAAATATTCGACTACATCATCTGGTAAACAATCGGGTCTTGTCGCTATAGAAAGCCCTATTACTCCATCTAAAGCTAGTGCAGCTTCAAATTTCTCCTTCAAAACAGGGAGGGGAGCGTGCGTATTCGTATAAGCTTGGAAATAGGCTATGTATTTTCCGTTTTTCCATTTTTCATGCATATTCGTCTTGATTTTTACGAATTGAACTGGAATGGGATCTACTTTATCGCCTGCGAAATCTCCACTTCCAGCTACGCTACAAAAAGTACAGCCGCCAAATGCAACAGTACCATCTCTATTTGGGCAATCAAACCCAGCATCTAATGCTACTTTGAAGATTTTCATACCAAATATATCTCGTAAATAACGATTCCATGTAAAATATCGTTTCCCATCAGATGGGAAAGGGAAATTATTTTCATTCATATTTTTCACTCCTTAACAGGATTATTTTATCATGACTTTGATAAGTTTGTTCTAATCTTCTTGAAGTGCCATTTGAAAAGGAATACAATATTCTTCTGAGTACAACAGAAGTGAGGTGTTTAAATTGCCTAAAGCAGTATGGTTTTTAATAATCGGAATGTTCATCAATACAACGGGAAATTCTTTTTTATGGCCGTTACATACAATATACATGCATGATCATCTTGGGCAAACGCTAACAATGGCAGGGTTTGTGCTTATGATTAATGCTGGAACAGGGGTTATTGGTAATTTACTAGGAGGATATCTATTTGACAGAATAGGTGGATATAAATCTATTATGTTTGGGATTATATTGTCAATGGTTTCTCTATTACTTCTAACGTTTTGGCATGGATGGCCAGAATATATATGGTTTGTTGCAATTCTTGGCTTCAGTGGAGGTATAATTTTCCCTAGCATGTATGCTTTAGTAGGAAGTGTCTGGCCCGAAGGTGGTAGAAAAGCTTTTAATGCAATTTATTTGGCTCAAAACTTAGGAGTGGCTATTGGTCCTGCTGTTGCGGGCTTGGTTGCTGATCATAATATTAATAATATTTTTCTAGCTAATTTATTGACTTATATATTATTTCTTGTGGTAGCGGGAGTTTATTACCGCAAAATGTCAGTAGCTCCTAATATAAATGCTTCAATAATGAAAAACTCTAAAAAAATTAAACAAAAAGCACCATTTTATGCAATGATGATTGTATCAATTGGTTATATGCTTACGTGGGTAGCTTATGTACAATGGACTTCCACTATTTCTACTCATGTGTTGGATTTAGGTATTACTTTAAAAGAATATAGCATGCTTTGGACGATAAACGGTGCTCTAATACTATTAACTCAGCCACTTATTAAGCCAATTATTAATAGGCTGGAGCATCGTATAAAAACACAGATGATCATTGGTATAGTAATATTTATGGCTTCTTTTGTTGTCGTTTCTTATGCAGAAGATTATACGATGTTTATTGTTGCAATGGTTGTCCTGACACTTGGGGAAATATTTATATGGCCAGCTGTGCCTACATTAGCTAACCAGCTAGCACCAAAAGGAAGAGAAGGATTTTATCAGGGAATTGTGAACAGTATGGCTACTATTGGACGAATGATTGGTCCGTTTGCCGGAGGAATCATAGTTGATGTCTATGGAATACAAGCGATGTTCTTAGTTTTCACATTACTGATAGCATTAGCAATAATTCCAACCCTTTTATACGATCGCCCGCTTAAGAAAGTAGCACCTGATAAGGATGTGATTTGATCTGGAGAATTTACAAAAATACTTATCCACTTCTGTTCTTGCCGAAATTTTAGAAAATGCTTTTCAATGGTTTGTTGTAGTAGATGCAGATTCGAAAATTCTATATATCAATAAGGATTACTGTAGCTTTCTTGAAGTAAAGAGAGAGGAAGCTATAGGTAAACCTGTAGCTGACATTATTGAAAACACGAAAATGCATGAAGTGATTAAATCTGGGGTTCCTGATAATGCCTCTCCACATTATATTAAAGGAACATATATGCTTGCGAATCGTGTTCCTCTTTTTATAGATGGAAAGATTGTTGGGGCTTTTGGTAGTGTCATTTTTCGGGACATGTCTGATTGGAAAAGGTTAAGTTCTCATGTTCGAAACACAATGGAAAGAATTCAGTTAAATATAGAAGATAATAGTTACACAGAATACAGATTAGGA
Source organism: Psychrobacillus sp. BM2 (assembly GCF_048572895.1). Lineage (GTDB taxonomy): Bacteria > Bacillota > Bacilli > Bacillales_A > Planococcaceae > Psychrobacillus. The sequence continues at coordinate 2,660,937 of NZ_CP183878.1, read as the reverse complement.
GATATTAAAGGTACTTCTCCAGCTATTCGAAAAATAAAAGAAACTATTGAAATAATTGCGCCAAGTGACCTTCCAGTGTTAATCGAAGGAGAAAGCGGAACAGGAAAAGATATGTTCGCTCATAGTATCCATCAGCTTTCGGAACGCTCTGATTACCCTTTTGTTAAAGTAAATTGTGCTGCAATACCACCAGAGTTGCTTGAGAAAGAAATATTTGGAGTGCTAGATCATAACAACGGAACCTTACGAAACGGCCGGTACAAGCAAGCAGATAAAGGAACTCTTTATATAGATGAAATTAGTGCACTTCCTCTTACACTTCAAGCAAAGCTTTTAAGGGCGATGCAGGAAGAGGAAATTACGCCTCTGAATTCGGAGAGCAGTGAAAAAGTAAATGTTCGTATTGTTGTTTCATCAAATGTTGCTCTTTCTAAGCTAATTGAGGAGAAGAAGTTCAGAGCCGATTTATATTACCGATTACAAGCAATTACTCTATCCATTCCACCATTAAGAGAACGAATGGAAGATTTTATAGATATACTCAATTATTTTCTACAAAAATTTATGCTTAAGGCTGGACGAAGACATGTCACCTTAGCAACAAAAACGCGGGAGATACTCCAATCCTATCACTGGCCAGGGAATGTAAGAGAATTACAAAACATCCTGCAAGCAACGGTTTTCTTAGCGGAAAATGATATCATTTTGCCATCTGCACTTCCTTCACAGATAAAACTAAGTAATGTACCTTCTTTCCAAACTACTGGTACGCTCGAGGACATATTAGCAGAAGTAGAAAAGAAAGTGCTTCAATCTTACTTAGAGGAAGAATCAGATAAAATAAGGATTGCAAAGCAACTTGGTCTAAGTAGATCCACATTGTACGAAAAAATTAAAAAACACAACTTATGACCTAAATCCGATTTTTTGGACAATATTCCAGAAAATCGGATTTTTAGCATTTTAAATAAACATTGTATTTGTTAATTTTAATAATATAATAATCCGAGAAATCGGATTAATCTCACTTGAACTCTGAAAGACTCCGACCCAATCTTTATTGATTGAAAATTTAGATTATGTTTTAATGACTTATGAAAGCGCTTTTATATATTAGGGTATTCAAAAATAATTCAAGTAAAGAAATCTATTTCTTCTGCAGAGAATTAGATTTTTGGAAATTTAAATACTCAAAAATCTTAATGTGGTACCCAAAATTTATTAACGAGGATGATTATTGCCCTAAATATATTTATTTATTACTAGACTCTGTTATATATTTCAATCATTTTGATAAAATATTGCCACAAAAAGATAGCTAGGTATTCTAACACGATTTAAAATAATAGGAGGATTTGTTAATGGAAGTATTAAGTATGATCGGTCTTATAGGCGGCTTAGCCTTATTGATTGTTTTGACCATGAAAGGTGTAAATATACTAATTGCTGGTCCTATATCGGCGCTTTTAGTAGCTGTGACTAGTGGAATGCCATTATTTTCTCAGCTTGCTGGTAAAGATGAAGCTGACTTTGTGACTAGTTATATGTCAGGATTTACAGGGTTTATCGCTTCTTGGTATTTGATGTTCTTACTAGGAGCTGTATTCGGTAAAGTTATGGAGGATAGCGGAGCCGCAGATTCAGTGTCCAAATGGATAGTGGATAAATTGGGCATGAAGTTTGCAGTGCTTGCCATTGTTCTTGCCTGTGCGGTTCTTACGTATGGTGGAGTAAGTCTTTTCGTTGTTGCATTTTCTGTATATCCAATGGCAATTTCATTGTTTAAACAAGCGGATTTACCTCGTAGATTCATACCGGCAACATTAGCACTTGGGTCTGTAACCTTTACGATGACTTCTGCAGGATCACCTGAAATTCAAAACTGGATACCGATTCAATTTTTAGGGACGAATGCTTATGCGGGTTGGGAAGTAAGTATTATCGTAGCGGTATTCATGGCAACATTTGGTTACTGGTGGCTGAAACGTATTATTCAAAAAGCTGTTAATAAAGGAGAAAGATTTGAAGATCGTGAAACGGATCCAACATTTGATACGAAAAGAAACTTGCCAAATCCTTTCTTAGCGATGCTTCCTTTGGTAGTTGTATTATTAATTTCTTATATTTTCCATGATAAACTTGCACAATCTGCTCTAATAATAGCATTACTAGGTGGAGTTATTGCAACCTATATTGTTGGTAGAAAATACTCTAAAAACTTCTGGGAAGCTTTTTCAGCTGGTACAGTTGGTGCGATTATTGCAATTGGTAATACCGCAGCAGTAGTAGGATTTGGAGGAGTTGCAAAAAACGTACCTGCATTTACAACTGCAGTAGAAGCAATGACCAATATTCCTGGCTCTCCATTAATAGGCGCAGCAATTGCAGTTTCTGTAATAGCGGGAATGACGGGTTCTTCATCAGGTGGGCAAACTATTGCTTTGCCACTTTTAGCTCCACATTATATGGATATGGGTGTAAATCCTGAGGCATTGCACAGAGTTGTAGCTATTTCATCTGGAGCTCTTGATTCATTGCCGCATAATGGGTATGTAGTAACTACTATTCAATCAATCTGTGGTGAAAAACATAGTGCAGCCTATTGGCCAGTTGCAGCGACAACCGTAGTAGTACCAGCACTAGGTGTAATACTAGCAATTATTCTCTTTTCATTTAATTTAGGAATTTAGTTTTCCTATGAATTGCTAGATGACTTTTTTAGGAGGCAAAGTAATGGTTAAAGATAAAGTACTTCTTATTACTGGAGCGGCAGGGGGCATAGGCTTTGAAATTGCTCAGGAATTTTATAAAGCTGGTGCGAAGGTAGTTTTAACGGATATAAATGAAGAAAAGGTAAAGGATGCTGCAATAGCACTAGGTAATGATGTACTGGGTATTAAATGTGATGTGACAAAAGAAGAAGATATTATTAACTCAATTAATGTAACGGTAAAAGAGTACGGGCAGATTGATATATTGATTAATAATGCTGGAATGCAGCATGTTTCAATGCTTGAAGATTTTCCAACAGAACGCTTTGAACTATTGATAAAAATAATGCTAACAGCTCCGTTTATAGCAACCAAACACGTTCTTCCGCATATGCGGAAGAACGGATTCGGTAGAATTATTAATATGGCTTCTATAAATGGTTTAGTTGGTTTTGCAGGTAAAGCAGCTTATAACTCAGCAAAACATGGCGTAATTGGACTTACAAAAGTTGCAGCTCTTGAGACAGCTGCAGATGGGATTACAGTGAATGCTGTTTGTCCAGGCTATGTGGACACACCCCTTGTTCGAAACCAATTTCACGATTTAGCAAAAATACGTAATGTCCCAGTAGAATCTGTTTTAGAGGAAGTATTATATCCTTTAGTTCCCCAAAAACGATTGTTAGATGTAAAAGAGGTAGCTGATTTGGCTTTGTTTTTAGCAAGCGATGCTGCAAAAGGAATGACGGGTCAAGCAGTTGTCTTAGATGGTGGTTACACGAGTCAATAAGTTATAAGCGCCCGATTAAATAATCGGTGCGTTTATTGAATACCCAGTGTTAGTCTTTTCATGGGGACATACAAAGGAAATAGTTTGCTAAGTTATCGGATATTTGAGAAAATAATAATGTATCAAGCTTACAAATGAAAGGGGATTGGGAGCATGAAGCCTATATATAATTCAGCTGTAGAAGCTGTGGCAGGGGTGCAAGATGGAATGACACTAATGGTCGGAGGCTTTGGACTTGTTGGAATTCCGGAGCAACTAATATTAGCATTAGTAGATAAAGGTGTGAAGGATTTAACAGTTATCTCCAACAATTGTGGTGTAGATGAATGGGGACTAGGATTACTACTCAAAAACAAACAGATAAAGAAAATGATAGGTTCATATGTTGGGGAAAATAAAGAGTTTGAAAGACAGGTAATATCTGGTGAGATAGAAGTGGAATTGACACCACAAGGAACATTGGCAGAAAAAATCCGTGCTGGTGGTGCAGGAATTCCAGCTTTCTTTACTCCTGCCGGTGTCGGAACCATAGTAGCAGAGGGAAAAGAAGTACGTGTTTACGATGGTAAGGAATATGTGCTGGAAGAGGCACTCCACGCTGATTATTCTTTCATAAGAGCAGCTAAAGCAGACAAATTTGGTAATCTTATTTATAACATGACAGCGCAAAACTTTAATCCAATGATGGCTGCAGCTGGTAAAATTACAATTGCGGAAGTGGAAGAAATTGTGGAAACTGGAGATTTAAATCCAGCTCAAATACATACACCAAGTATTTATGTTCAAGGTCTATTCCAAGCAGAACAGGAAAAAAGAATCGAACGTTTAACGACACGTTCTTAAGGAGGAGTTTCGATTGAATACACGGGAAAAAATAGCAAGAAGAGCAGAAAAAGAAATCGAAAATGGAAACTACGTAAATCTAGGAATTGGAATTCCGACTTTAGTAGCGAATTTCATCTCTCCAGATAAAACGGTCGTTTTACAATCTGAAAATGGGTTGCTTGGTATAGGACCATATCCGACCGAGCAAGAGGTAGACCCAGATCTTATTAATGCTGGGAAGGAAACAGTTACTACTATTCCGGGTTCTGCCTTTTTCAATAGTGCGGAGTCTTTTGCGATGATTCGTGGAGGACATGTAGATGTAGCCATTTTAGGTGCAATGGAAGTATCTGAAAAAGGTGATCTTGCGAACTGGATGATTCCAGGGAAAATGATTAAAGGCATGGGGGGAGCGATGGACCTTGTGCATGGTGCTAAAAAAATTATTGTTATTATGGATCATTGTGCAAAAGACGGTTCCGCTAAAATTAAAAAACAATGTGAATTACCTTTAACGGGTAAGGCAGTTGTGAATAAAATAATAACAGAACGGGCAATGATAGAAGTAACCGAAAATGGGCTTGAACTGAAAGAAGTATTTGAAGGTTATACTATTCAAGATATTGTTGATGCAACAGAAGCTGAACTTATTATTAATGACGTTCGAGAAAATGTTTCTATCTAACATCAGCTTGTATTTTAATGTGGAATCCATTATTATTAAATCTAATAGAAGTCGACTGTGAAAAGGATTAGTAGGTAAATCTCGTTTCTGTAGAGAGCTAACGGATGGTGCAAGTTAGCGTAACGAATTATTGAACTCGCCTTTGAGTCAGAATAAGTGAACGATAAGTAGCTTATTCCGTTTTCCGCGTTAAGGAATCAAGTTGAGTGAAGTTTTCGCTAATTTGGGTGGTACCGCGTGAGTATATCTCTCGTCCCTTAGTTTTTTTAAGGGGCGAGTTTTTTTATTTCTAGCTTCAGCGCCTAGCCCGCCTGAGTCGCTTTAGGATTTCAGCAAAGGTAAAGGAGCCTTTACGTAAATCCTTCCAGCGCTGGTCGGAGGCCCACAGGATGTGGGTCAGTCAGTCGTTGCGACACGATGTCGCGAACTTAGACTGGCTTCCAAAGATAGGCGCTTACGCTTTTATACATTTGAGGAGGAGTTACGATGAGCTTTAATCATGAAGCAATTGAAAAAAAATGGCAGAAATATTGGCAGGAAAACAAAACGTATAAAATGACGGATGATCCATCCAAACCAAAATTTTATGCATTGGATATGTTCCCTTATCCTTCGGGAGTAGGTTTACACGTAGGGCATCCACTAGGGTATATAGCAACGGATATATTAAGTGCATTTAAACGTAAACAAGGCTATAACGTACTTCATCCAATGGGCTGGGATGCTTTTGGACTTCCGGCGGAGCAATATGCAATCGATACTGGAAATGATCCTGCAGAATTTACTGCGAAAAATATCGCTACTTTTAAACGTCAAATGACGGATTTAGGATTTTCATTTGACTGGGATAGAGAAGTAAATACGACAGATCCTTCTTATTATAAATGGACGCAATGGATTTTCATCCAGCTGTACAAAAAAGGTCTTGCATATGTAGATGAAGTGCCGGTAAACTGGTGCCCGGCGTTAGGTACAGTATTGGCGAATGAAGAAGTAATCGATGGTGTGTCAGAGCGGGGAGGGCATCCGGTAGAACGTCGTCCGATGCGTCAATGGGTGCTTCGTATAACTGCTTATGCAGATAGACTTTTAGAAGATTTAGATGATCTTGACTGGCCAGATAGCTTAAAAGAAATGCAGCGAAATTGGATTGGACGTTCAGAAGGTGCAGAGCTTACATTTGAAGTAGCTGAAACTAATGAATCATTCCGTGCATTTACAACTCGCCCAGACACTATTTTTGGTGCAACTTACGCAGTATTAGCCCCAGAACATAAGCTAGTGGATAAAATCACAACAGCTGACCAAGCAGAAGCAGTGCAAGCTTATAAAGATCAAGTGAAATTGAAAAGCGATTTAGAACGTACCGATCTTGCCAAACATAAAACTGGTGTATTTACAGGTGCTTATGCAGTTAACCCAGTAAGTGGCGAAAAAATGCCAATTTGGATAGCGGATTATGTATTAGCAACATACGGAACTGGTGCTATTATGGCAGTTCCTGCTCATGATGAGCGTGACTATGAGTTTGCACGACAATTTGATTTGCCAATCGTGGAAGTAGTTTCAGGTGGAGATGTTGAAAAAGAGGCTTATACAGCGGACGGAACGCTTGTAAACTCAGAATTCTTGAATGGCTTAAATAAACAAGAAGCGATTGCAAAAGCGATTGAATGGTTTGAAGCAAATGATAAAGGTGAAAAGAAAATCACGTATCGACTACGCGACTGGTTGTTTAGCCGCCAACGTTATTGGGGTGAACCAATTCCAATCATCCATTGGGAAGATGGCACTTCTACACCTGTAGAAGAGGCTGAATTACCGTTAATGCTTCCTGTAACAACGGATATTAAACCGAGTGGTACAGGTGAATCGCCTCTAGCTAATATTACGGAATGGGTAAATGTTGTAGATCCAGTGACGGGTAAAAAAGGTCGTCGTGAAACGAATACAATGCCTCAATGGGCAGGCAGCTGCTGGTATTACCTTCGTTATATAGATCCAAATAATGACGAGGCACTTGTAGATCCAGAACTAGCTAAACGTTGGCTCCCGGTGGACATTTATGTAGGTGGAGCAGAGCATGCAGTTCTTCATTTATTGTACGCACGCTTTTGGCATAAATTCCTTTTCGACATCGGTGTAGTGACAACGAAAGAGCCATTCCAAAAACTATTTAACCAAGGAATGATTCTAGGTGAAGGTAACGAGAAAATGTCTAAGTCAAAAGGGAATGTAGTAAACCCTGATGATATTGTGAAAAGTCATGGTGCTGATTCACTTCGTCTATATGAAATGTTCATGGGACCACTGGACTCTTCAAAACCGTGGTCAACAAACGGGTTAGATGGTTCCAGAAGATTCTTAGATCGTATTTGGCGTTTGCTTGTAGATGAAGAGGGTAAATTGAGTGCTAAAGTTACAGACACGTCATCAGCTAATATGGAAAAAGCGTATCACCAGACGGTTAAAAAAGTAACAGAAGACTTTGAAGCAATGCATTATAATACTGCCATTTCGCAAATGATGGTATTTATCAATGAAGGCTACAAAGCAGAACAAATTTCAACAGAATATGTAGAAGGATTTGTGAAGCTGATTTCTCCTATCGTTCCACATATTGCAGAAGAGCTTTGGAGCATTCTTGGGCACAACGATACAATCGTGTATGAAGCATGGCCAACTTTCGATGAGTCTAAGTTAGTCGACAATGAAGTAGAAATTCCTGTTCAAATTAAAGGAAAAGTTCGTGCGAAATTACATGTTGCAAAAGATGCAACTAAAGATGAACTAGAAGCATTAGCTCTTGCTTCTGAACAAGTACAACAATGGTTAGAAGGCCAAGAAGTGAAGAAAATTATTGCAATCCCTGGTAAAATGGTCAATATCGTCATTTGATGAGCCTTTAAAAGAAGTTTTATAAATAAGATTAATTTAAAAGTCATCTCCCCTCTAACTTTTCTTAGAGGGGGGATGATTTTTTGTTGAATGGTTAGTGAAAGTATCATTAAAACTAATCAAAAACCTGTTCTATTTTGGGGAAATCTGGGTTTTCCAATAGGTCCTTACCACCGTGCATGAGATACAAGTAAAGATCTCCGTTAGGAATGATCGTTGCTTTTAATAGCTGACCAGTCTCCCTCGAGTAGAAATACCGGTCATTATTATTCGACGAAGTAAGAAATTTAAATCCATCATATTCATTAAATAATTTGTCAAAGTAAATTTCATCTACTTTCATGAATATTATTAAATCTAATTTATCTTGATAAAAATAGAATCTCGCAATACCATCATAATCCAATATGAAGTCTGCTACACTACCATCCTCGTAGTCATCTATTGTGTAATTTTTACCTAGCCGTTCTATTACTTTTGATTGTGAGTCACCTAATGTTACTCCATGAAGATAAAGTAATCCTTGTTCCTCCGAAAATGTAGGTTTGGTAAAATCTAGCTGCACTTCGGTTGCAGATTGTTGTTCATTTTTAATAAAAATTTCGTTGAAGACAAAAAGCATTGCACTAATTGTTAAAATAGCGCTAATTACTACATATTTCCATTTATGTTTTGACTTTCTTGAGGTATTTTCTATCTCATTCACTACATTTCGCATTACACGTTGTTTACTGGTTGTTAAATCTTTCACTTCATTAGGGATATAGTTATTCATTTAAAAGCACCTCCCATTCTATTCCTTTCAGCAGACTTTTTAATAGTTCTTTGCCTCGCCTTAATCGAGTTTTTACTGTACCTTCTGGAATAGATAAAATATGAGCAATCTCCGTAATAGTCATTTCATTAAAATAAAAATAAATTAGAACTTCTCGTTGTTTTAAGGGCAATTTTAGTATTGCTTCTCCAATTATTGCTTGCTCGTCTTTTTTTACCAATTCATCCAAATTTCTTTTACCGGCATGTGAAAATAATTTATTTTGTAGTTGGATCTTTCTATAGGCCCAGCTTTTTAAATAATCTTTGCTTTTATTAATAGTCATTTTTGTTAAAAATCCCTTTAACTCTCCGCGTTCTTCATAATGAAGCTGATTATGATAAAATTTGATAAATACTTCTTGTACAATATCCTCTGCTGCTTGGAGATCCTTCACGTAGTAATAAGCCAAACGTATTAAGGGCTCTGTATATTGAAACATTAATTCTTTTAAGTCATGAATATTGAACAAACCCACAACTCCTTTCGTTATATATTAAACGACTCCTAACACATCAAGGTTTGGATTTTTCTGAAATTATTTTACCGTAAGTAGGTTCCATATCCTTTCGTATTATTAATAATATCTTGTAAGTTTCAAAAAATGATATGATGGAAATGGATGGAGAATTGTAACTTTCTATGAGAATTATAAAAATATGTGGGGGTGTAGCAATGAGTACGTTTATTAAAAGGGTGGGGACCACATACATACCTGTTGTAGATCCGGTGAAATCATCACAGTGGTATCAGGAAATACTTGGGGCTGTTGAAAACTTTAGAAATACGGATAAAGCCATTTTAGAATTTGCTGATCAAAGCTTTTTCCTTGTTAAGGCTAAAATAGGGGAGCGGTCTGGTTTTTTGGATAGCTATGAGCGGGAACATTTTCAAATGACATTTGAAGTTGATGGTATAGGACAACTAATACAATTCCATGAGTTTCTTAAGGAAAAGGGAGTACGTACAGGGGGAATTGAAGATCGAGGACATCCAGGCAACAACTTTGTTTTTTTCGACATAGATGGAAATGTGTTTGATGTATGGAGTGAATTGAGTCCTACTTTCAAGGGAAAACAATATTAAATTGATATTTTGAATGGGCAAAAAATGTTGGAAAATCAAAAAAGAAGGACGTGCTAATTGATGAATTTAGAACAGGTTATGCAAGAACTTGAAGTACTAGGTAAGGAACGAACTAAAAAAATATACATAACTAATGGAGCACATGAGCCGCTGTTTGGAGTGGCAACAGGGGCTATGAAGCCAATTGTAAAGAAAATAAAAATTGATCAACAATTAGCTGATGAGCTTTATGCAACAGGGAACTATGATGCTATGTACTTTGCGGGCATAATTGCAGACCCAAACGGCATGACTGAGTTGGATTATGATCGATGGATGGACTCAGCGTATTTTTACATGTTATCCGATTATGTAGTCGCTGTAACTTTATCAGAGGCAGATATTGCCCAAGAAGTTGCTGATAAATGGATCGCAAGTGGTAAAGAGCTGAGAATGTCAGCAGGTTGGAGTTGTTATTGTTGGCTTTTAGGGAATCGAAAAGACGTTGAATTTTCGGAAACTAAGATCTCTAATATGCTTGATATGGTAAAAAATAATATTCACGAATCCCCAGAGCGAGCAAAATCGGCAATGAATAATTTTGTACACAGTGTAGGGATTTCCTATTTGCCTCTCCATGAAAAGGCAGTTGAGACAGCCAAGACAATTGGTATAGTAGAAATGAAACGGGACAATAAAAAAAGCAGTTTCCTAAATGCTTTCGAAAGTATTCAAAAGGGAATAGATGGAGGTAGGATTGGATTTAAACGTAAGTACGTAAGATGTTAACATAAATTTTAATGCTGCTAGTTCCTTATTAGGGATATGCAGCTTTTTCTATTTGGTTATTCCAACTAACAGTCAAGATTCAGGATTTTTCTAGCCCAAAAGCCCCTAGGACGACACTAGGAGCTCCAATTTTATCTTATTTTACATAGTTTCTTTCAAGGGTTTCAATAAAAGACTGCATCATGCGGCTACCTTGCTCGGTCCCAATAGATTCCGGATGAAATTGTAGACCATACAGAGGATAGTCGACATGTTTGATTGCCATAATTTCATTGTCCTCTTGTGACCTTGCCAACACTTCTAGTTTATCTATCAAAGACTCTTCTTCTATAACAAGTGAATGATAACGCATGACGAAAATTGGTTCATTAAAAGTTTCAAATAAGGCATGATTTCTATATGATAATGTCGACATTTTACCGTGCATAATCGTTTTTGCCTGCACAATTTTTGCCCCAAAGGCTGCTCCAATCGATTGATGACCGAGACAAATTCCTAAAATCGGATACTTTTTATATAGTTTTTGAATAATTTCGATGGAAATACCTGCATCGGCAGGGGTACCTGGTCCGGGAGAAATAATAATGGCCTCAGGATTTAATGCTTCAATTTCATTAATAGAAATAGCATCATTACGAACAACTTTTACTTCTTTGCCAAGCATGCTTACTTGCTGATATAAATTATACGTAAAAGAATCATAATTATCGATCAATAAAATCATCGTTGCACCTCCAAAAGAGCCTTAGCTTTATGGATCGTTTCCTCGTATTCACTTTTCGGAATAGAATCATGGACAATACCTGCTCCAGCTTGAACATGTGCATGATGATCCTTTACAACCATTGTTCTAATGGCAAGTGCTAAATCCATATTACCTGTAACGGATATATATCCAACTGCCCCAGCGTAAACACCACGTTTCATAGGCTCTAAATTATTGATAATCTGCATGGCTCTAATTTTCGGTGCTCCAGATACAGTTCCCGCTGGTAGACAAGTAGTTAACACATCCAGGATATGTGCATCTTTTTTCAAACGACCAGTTACTTCTGACACAATATGCATGACATATTTGTAGTACTCAATTTTCATATATTTCTCGATATGAACAGTTCCGATTTCTGCAATTCGACCGATATCATTGCGACCTAAATCAACGAGCATCCTGTGCTCCGCGACTTCTTTTTCATCATTCAATAACTCATAAGCAATGCGAACATCTTCCTCTGTAGTTTTTCCACGAGGCTTTGTTCCCGCTATAGGGTTCGTTGTCACTAATCCATCTTTAACCTTTACTAAGCTTTCAGGAGATGTTCCTAAAATAGTATAGGTTTCAAAGTCCATATAGAACATATATGGAGATGGATTGGAAGTACGAAGCTGTCGATACAGCGAGAAAGGGTCTCCGTTAAAGGGAGAGGTAAAACGCTGAGATAGTACAACCTGAAATATGTCGCCTCTTAAAATATGTTCCTTTGCTTTTTCCACCATCTTTGTAAAGTCTACTTCTTGAATCTGAGGTAGAAAAGCAAGCAGAGTATCCAATCTTTCAGGAATTTTTGGTCCTTGCTGAAGCTCAGAAAAAATTTTTTCAATGGCGTTAGTCATCGCATTTTCAGAACGCCCATTTTGAAATAAATCGATGGCCGCAATGGTAACGGCTTGTTTTAAATGATCGAAAATAATAAAGGTATCGTAAAACATAACATGCACGTCTGGCATTTCTAATTCGTCGTTTAATAGAACTCCTATTTTCTCATTGTAGAATGCAGTTTCATAGCCAAAATAACCTATGGCTCCTCCAAAGAACGAAAATGGATACGAATCTTGATGAATCGGCATCATTGTTTTAAGTTTTTCTATGACAGACATTTGCTCTTGTTCGACTTCTCCGTTTTTAAAGGACAATGAATATCCATGCTGGTCGCCAGTTAATTCACTGATGGGATCCACAGCGATAAAGGAATATCTCCCACTTTCCTCATGCTTTGCAGAGGATTCAAATAACATTTTTTTCTTGCCTTGCAATGAATGATAAATGGAAATAGGAGTCATCATATCCCCTTGAATTTCTTTCATTTTGTAGCTTCTCGTCTCAACTGTCATTACTCAACTCTCCTTTTCTCAGCTCAACTAAATACAAAAAGGCCCTCCATCGAAAAGGACGGAGAGCCGTGGTGCCACCTTCATTGATCACTATTGTAATCCACTTATTGCAACCAAACAGTTGCGAGTCCTATAACGTAGACGAACGCCAAAACCTACTGAAATTAAATTGTTCAGTCTTGGAGCTAAGAAGCCCATTCACTTTATTGCGTGCACTGACTCGCACCGGCCGTCAGCTCTCTAGAGCATTTCATAAAGTTACTATTCTTCCTTATCGCTTATTATAGTTTATTGTATTATAAATTATTTTAAAATTCAATTGATTTAGCGGCACTCATTCCAGCGATTTTTCCAGTTACAAGGGCCGAGGTAATGTTATAGCCCCCTGTGTAACCATGAATATCCAATATTTCACCACAAAAATATAGTCCTGCCTTTTTCTTCGAAGCCATAGTTTTAGGTTCTATTTCCTTGATGGATACGCCCCCACCAGTAACGAAAGCTTTCTCTAAAGGTTGTGTACCATAAACAAAGACGTTGAATTGCTTTAACTCATGTGCAAGTGTCCGAATTTTTTCGTGCGCAAGATTTTGACCATCTTCACTTTCTTGAATGCCAGTAAGTTGAAGTAAAAATAATAGCCATCTTTCAGGTACAATACCTTTCCATACATTTTTTACTGCTTTTTTTGGTTCTTCTTTAATAGAAGACAATAGTAACTGGAAAGTTTGTTCTTCATTTTGTTCTGGAAGGCTATCAATTCGAACTGAAACAGGCTGTCCGCCATTTTTCTTTTGTTCCTTTACAACGAATTGGCTGCATCTCAATACGGCAGGGCCACTTAAGCCGAAATGGGTAAATAACATATCCATTTCATGCGTAATAATTGGTTTTCCTTTTTTATTTAATACCGAGACACCTGCGCCACGAAGTGCGAGACCCTGAAGCTCCTTCGATTTGATAAATGCCTCGTTGGACAATAAAGGTACCTCCGTTGGATATAAGTCTGTTACAGTATGTCCAGCTTTCTCAGCCCATGGATAACCATCTCCAGTTGATCCAGTTTGAGGAACTGCCTTACCTCCGACCGCTACAACGATAGCACTTGCAGTAATTTCTTCACCTGAAGCAAGTCTAACACCAATTACTTTTTCATCATTCATCAATAATTTGGAAACGACTGAATTTAACTTTATTTCTACTTGTAATCTTTTTAATTCATCGAGGAGGGCATTCACTACATCCATTGCCTTGTTAGAGACAGGGAACATTCTTCCATGATCTTCTTCCTTTAAAGCAACTCCTAGATTTTCAAAGAACTCGATAATATCTTCATTATTAAAAACAGAAAACGGGCTGAATAAAAACCGGCCATTTCCAGGGATATTTTTCACTATTTCTTCTTGAGGGAGTCTATTGGTAACATTGCAACGCCCACCACCTGATATTGCGAGCTTCTTCCCTAGCTTATTTCCTTTTTCAATAAGTAGTACTTTCTTATTTTCTGCACCAGCTGCCGCAGCGGCCATTAATCCTGAGGGACCCCCACCAATTACAATAACGTCATACATAATAAATTCACACTTTCAGTTTTTTCTTTATTATACATGATTGTAGTTTTGTTTAGACAGTTGTAAACTGTAAGATAGACATTTTAACTTCATTAAGCAAATGTTTTTTTGCGATGAGCTTGCGCAGGGGCAGAAATCTCCCACTTCTAGAAGTGGTGAGGTGAATACGAGATATGTATTCAACAAAGCGATGTCCACAAACCCCTGCTTAATAAAGTTAAGGCCACCGGTGAATGCTGCAGGGTTTTCTCAAGCCAGCCGAGAAAAGTCTGGTCGCACATTCATTGAGGCGAATTTGATAAGAATGGACGGGTTAGATGGCTTCGAATTTATTAAAAGGGACAATGATATTAACTGTTGGTCTCTTATTATCAAGAATACTAGGTGTTTTGTATGTTATTCCTTTTTATCAGTTAGTTGGAGAGGAATACATTGGACTTTATCAGTATGCTTATGTTCCATATTCAATTGTGCTAGCAATTGCTGTTTCTGGTATACCAATAGCTGTTTCAAAATTTGTTTCCAAATATAACACATTAGGTGATTATGCAACTGGAAGAAAACTAGTGAAATCGAGCATGTTACTTATGGCAGTAACTGGTGTGCTAGGATTTCTTGTTTTATATTTTTTAGCAGAACCTATTGCGCATTTAGTTATTAAAGATAAGGATACTTTGATAACTGTTCAGGATGTTGCAACGGTTATTAAATATGTAAGTTTTGCAGTTATCGTTGTACCGGTGATGAGTTTAATAAGAGGATTTTTCCAAGGATATCAACATATGACTCCTACTGCTATATCCCAATTGATAGAGCAAATAGTCCGTATATTATTTGTACTATCAGGAGCATTTTTGGTTTTGAAAGTATTTGATGGTACGGAAAAAACAGCTGTATCATTCGCTGTATTTGCTGCGTTTTTAGGAGCTATTGCAAGTTTATTTGTTTTATATTGGTATTGGAAAAAATTAAGACCAGAATTTAATGATTTACTAAAAAGTAGTGGTAATGCCACTTCTAATGTTTCTTTGAAAAATATATATAAAGAAATATTGGTCTATACAGTTCCTTTTGCATTAGTCGGAGTTATAAATCCTCTATTCCAATTTGTAGATATGATAACATTTAATCGGGCTATGGCGATGATCGGCATTAGTGGAAAAGAATCAGGGATTTATCTAGGGATGTTAAATTTAACTACACACAAACTAGTGATGATTCCAGTTATGCTTGCAACTGGTTTTTCTATGGCGTTAATTCCTTATATTACTAGTTATTACGCCAAACAAGATTTTGCTCAAGTTAGAAAATCTTTGGACCAAACTTTTCAAATATTATTATTTTTAACTGTACCTGCTGCAATGGGTATATCCGTTTTAGCAAGTGAGTTTTATCTTGTGTTTTACGACCAAAGCGATGCGGGTACGGCAGTACTTGCTCATTATGCTCCAGTTGCTATTTTATTTGCACTTTACCCTGTAACGACTGCAATTTTGCAAGGGATTGATCGTCAAAAGCTTATAATTTTAAATTTATTGGTTGGAATTTTAACGAAGCTTGTACTAAACACACCATTTATAAAAATGTTTGAAACGGATGGAGCTATTTTAGCTACGGCTTGCGGATACACAGTTGCGATAGTTTTAAACATCGTCGCAATTCGAAAAACATTGCATTACAGGTCTGAAATGGTAATTAGAAGAGTTTTCCTAATCATTGTTGTAAATCTGATAATGTTAAGTCTTGTATTTATATCTAAATGGAGCATAGAACATTTATTTACAGTTGATAGCAAGCTAGAGGCACTCGTTGTTATCATTGTATGTGCTATTATTGGTGCAGCTTTCTATGGTTACGTCACATTGCGCCTAGGTCTAGCTCAGAAGCTCTTTGGAGAAAGACTGACAAAGTATACGAAAAAAATTGGTTTTTAGGAGAATAACATGCGATTAGATAAGTTTCTAGCTCATATGGGATATGGTACAAGAAAAGAAGTAAAAATATTAATCAAATCTAAAGCTATTCAAGTAAACGAGGCTGTTGTAAAAGACAGCTCCATGCATGTGAATGAGTTAAAGGATAGTGTGACGGTTTACGGAGAAGTAGTTGAATATAAAGAATTCATCTATTTAATGATGAATAAACCACCTGGAGTAATTTCTGCTACGGAGGATTCTAGGGATCAAACAGTTATTGATCTATTAGACGATGATGTTCGTCATTTTGAACCATACCCAGTAGGAAGATTAGATAAGGATACAGTTGGACTTCTTTTACTGACAAATGACGGTGCTTTAACACATCGACTTCTTTCACCGAATAAGGATGTACCAAAAGTATATTATGCGAAAGTGGATGGCATGGTTGATGAATCGGATATTGATGCCTTTGCCAATGGGGTGATATTGGATGATGGCTACCATACTAAGCCTGGCATACTTAAAATCTTAAATAGTGGTTCTATTTCTGAAATAGAATTATCCATTACAGAAGGTAAATTTCATCAAGTGAAAAGAATGTTTGAATCAGTGGGAAAAACAGTAATTTACTTAAAAAGGCTTTCGATGGGAATGTTATTGTTAGACAGTTCTCTTGAAGAAGGTACATACAGAGAATTGACAAAAGAAGAATTAGAACAAATACAGCAAAAGAATGACCTCGCTTAAACACTGAGCATGGTCATTCTTTTCATATTGTTAATATCTAAGATGTCAATTTAACTCTCTTGTTCGTCGTGGTCCATTTGCCTCTTGTTGGACTAATGATTAAGTCATTAAAAGCAAGCACATTCAAATCTCGTTGAATCGTGCGAGGAGTGATGCCAAATTCATCGACTAAATCTTGTGTTGTAACTGTTCCATTATCCCGGATGAACATATACATGTCTTTAATTCGAGTTAACATCCGATCAGTAGTTGGTTTCATAAGTAACCACTCCTTCATCATGATATCTCTTGGCTAGACTAGCGGACGACTTTGGGTGAAAAGCAACTGAGTAATTGCAATTTACAGCCCCTTTACTAAATGATAGTCAAAATATTTACTTTCTGACAATTCCATTATAGTAGATTTTTATTGAAATTTCTATAGAGATTACGATATTTACAAATAATTCACATTTCTCTTTAGTTTTGAAAATGCTTAAAAAAAACATTAAATAGAGGATTATCTAATTTTTTTAGAGCGATAGTAAAAGGGAAATGGATAAAATTTCCCTTTTGTAAGTGAATTACTCATGGACACAAGTAACTGACATGCCAAATCAAGTAAATGGTTTTAAGGACGCTGCCTAAAGCATAAAGAAGGTCATAAAATGCCTTCTTTTTTTATGTCTTTTTCTATAAAAAGTGTAAAATGGAATATAAGCATTAATTAGGAGGAAACAAATATGAACTGGTTAGAACTAGCAGAAGCGAAAAAAGCAGATATCGTAGCGGAATTACAAAGATTAATACAAATTCCAAGTGTGATGGATGAAAAAGCAGGTAATGATGAAATGCCTTTTGGTCCTAAACCATTAGAAGCGCTTATACACATGTTGAATGAAGGTGAGCAAGAAGGATTTATAACAAAGAACGTGGATAATGTAGCTGGACATATTGAAATGGGTGAAGGGGAAGATATTTTAGGAATCCTTTGTCATGTAGATGTTGTACCAGAAGGGAAAAACTGGACATATGCTCCATTCGAAGGTGTTGTAGCTAATGATAAAGTGTATGGTCGCGGTGCTATTGACGATAAAGGACCAACGATAGCTGCTTGGATGGCGATGAAATTAGTGAAAGAAGCCGGTATTAAGCTTTCCAAAAAAGTCCGTCTCATTATAGGAACAGACGAAGAAAGTGGATTCCGTTGTATGGCCAGATATTTTGAAAAAGAAGCGATGCCTCAGATGGGATTTGCTCCTGATGCAGATTTTCCGATTATTAATGCAGAAAAAGGAATTGCTAGTCTGATCTTTACTCAAACTGGTTCAGCTGATACAGAAACGATTCAATTTTTCCAAGCGGGTAAACGTACAAATATGGTGCCGGACGAAGCATTTGCTGTATTGTTCGGTGGTCTGCATATGATTAAGGAGAAGTTCCATTCGTTTGCAGCAGAACATAATGTAGAAGGGGAAGTCACACAAGAAGGTCCTATGGTTAAAGTACTTGTGCATGGTAAATCAGCACATGCTATGGAACCAGATGATGGTGTTAATGCAGGGATTTTATTGGCGAAATTCTTACAAAATATTAACTTGACTCCTCATTCAAAAGCATTCGTTAACTTTTTAGTAAATTCCTTCGGAGAAGAAAGCAGAGGGCATGGACTGGCACTCAATTTTACAGATGAGATTTCAGGGGACACGACTTTAAATCCAGGGGTCATTCATTATGCACCTGCAGAGGGATCTTGTACACAGGTGAGTATGCGTTATTCTGTAAGTTATCCTTTCGATGAACAATTAAGTGCATGTAGAGAGGTACTTACTGGTACAGGTATTACATTGGATTTGGGTACTAATTCTAAGCCACATTATGTCGATAAAGAAGATATACTTATTAAAACATTACAAAAGGTATACGAAAAACATACTGGTGAAAAAGCAGAGCTATTATCAATCGGTGGTGGGACGTATGCGAGGGTATTAGAAAAAGGGGTAGCATTTGGTATGCTTTTCCCAGGTAGAAAAGATGTAGCACATCAAGTAGATGAATACGTTGATATTGAAGATTTAGTTAAAGCAACTGCTATTTATGCAGATGCAATAGTGGAGCTTGCTGGAAGTTCAAAATCGGAGGAGGAATAAGCATGGTAAAAGTATTATGGAATGATCAATATGTACAAGAAGAAGATGTGAAAATTGGTTACGAGGATCGTGGCTATCAATTTGGTGATGGAATTTATGAAGTGATTAAAATATATAACGGAGATATGTTCACAGCTACAGAACATATTAATCGATTGTATGCGAGTGCCGACAAAATTCAACTAGTCATTCCATATACAAAAGATATCATGCATAAAATGCTACACGATCTTATAGAAATGAACGAGCTTCAGGATGGGCAAGTTTATCTTCAAGTTACGCGTGGCACTAGCATGCGTCAGCACAATTTCCCAGTTCCGGCAGTTGAATCTGTATTGACGGCATATACAAAGGAAACTGTACGCCCTCTTTCGCAGTTAGAAAATGGAGTAAAAGCTTGCTTTGTAGAAGATGTACGCTGGCTTCGTTGTGATATTAAATCGTTAAATTTATTAGGAAATGTGCTGGCGAAACAGGAAGCGATAAGTAAAGACTGCTATGAGGCGGTATTACATCGAGGAGAAACGATTACAGAAGGATCATCTTCTAATATGTACGGTATTAAAGATGGGGTTTTATACACACATCCGGTTAGTAATTTAATACTTAATGGAATTACTCGCCAAGTTATTTTAAGCTGTTGTGAAGAGGTAGGTCTGCCAGTAGTTGAAGAGGCATTTACAAAAGCACAAGCACTTGAAATGGATGAAATGATTATGTCTTCTACAAATGCAGAAGTAATGCCGGTAATTTCGATTGACGATCAATTAATTGGTACCGGAAAACGTGGCGAATGGGCTGAAAAACTTCAAGTAGCTTTCGAAAAGAGAATTCCTTCATCAGTTAAAATATGACCAAGCATTATTTTATCGCTATAAAGATTCCGGAGCAGGTAGCAGCCGCAATTATTCAGGAACGTGATAAAACAAATTTACACCAGACTCATAAAATATTACCCGTAGCGGAGGATCTGCATATAACGCTCTATTACCTAGGGCATATAGAGGAAAGTGTATTGGAAAAAATAATTCATTCTCTTCATCTGTTAGAATGGGATTCATTTAAACTGAAAACACGTGGAGTGGCACATTTTGGAAATGTAGCTACTCCACGAGTTGTGTATACTGCATTGGAAAAAAGTGATCCTTTGCAATTATTACAGCAAAAAATTGTCCAGTTATTAGAGGAATTTATCGAAGTACAGAAAAAAGAAGAATTTACTGCCCATATTACAATCGCCAAAAAATGGGCTTCTAAAGAATCGTTAAATTTAACAGAGTTTACATTACCTAATTTAGCCTTTAACGTTTTAAGTTTATCTGTTTTTACGATTAATGCGAATAGTTCTCCGCGTTATGAAGAAATAAGTACAGTTTTAGTGAGGGAGGGGAGAAATGAATGGCCCAACTAGTTAAACTACAAGATTATGTTTCGCGTTATCAAATTGATTTAAAAAGATACCCAACTCAGTTTGTGCGACTAAAGAAACAACAGTGGGATCGAACAAAGGAAGAGTGGGAGCGAGGCTCTTTTAATGCTGATTGGATTGAAAAAGAAGAAGTTGTTGTAGAGTACGAGAAAAAGTCACTTTTCTCTATTCTTTTTCCAAAGCATAAAAAAGAAATAGAAGAAGATTTAGATTGGCAAAATGCTGAATTAGCCGAAGAAGTGCTGATTCCAGAAGAATCTACTACATTACTTTTTGAACCCAAACTAGTATACAAGCCTCAAACAAAAGAAGAGCTAAAGAGAATGTATTTAGATCAGTTATTTCATTTTCAATTAAAATGGGCAAGCTCCACTTTACGTGAAAAATCATATGTAGATCCAAAATATATGCGTGACTCGATGCTAAGAGATTTTACTCAGAAATTACCGGATAATTATTTTTTATTTTATTATCCTATTTTAAAGATTAAAAAAGCACCGATTGAGTTAGATATTATACTTATACTGCCTACAGAGGTTGTGTGTATTGTAGTTCTTGAGGACAAAAAATCCGATGCGTTTGTAGGGAGTGGAGAACGATTTTGGTTAAAGAAAAGTGGGAAAGAAGAAAAGAAAATATTAAATCCTACAATTAATCTAAATCGAATGGAATCTATCTTAGGGCAGATTTTCCAGAAGCAAGAAATAGAGTTACCGATAAAAAAAGTAATTCTTTCAAGAAACGGCTATATTGATTATCCAGGTAACTCATTTCATACTGAATTCATCGATACTAGAAAATTTCCAGAATGGTTTTTATCATTGAAATCTTCCCATTCTCCGATGAAGCATATGCAATTTAAAGCTGCACAAGCGATATTGGACCTAGTACAAACAACTTCGTATTCAAGATCTAGTTGGGATTTAGATAGTGAGGAATCCAATGAGTAATATAGTCTTTATCGTAAATGAATATGCAGGAAATGGCTTAGGCAAGAAGGTGTGGAGAAGATGGCAAGAAGCTATAGATTTTCCACACACAGTATTTATAACAGAACGAGAAGACCATGCCACGGAAATAGCAAAAAAATGTGCTGAATCTATGGATGATTTGCTAATAGTTGGTGTTGGCGGGGATGGTACTATTCATGAAATTATCGTTGGTGTAGTTGGTTTTAAACATGTTCGAATTGGTATCATTGCTGCAGGAAGTGGCAATGACTTTGGTCGGACATTTTCCGTTTTTCGTACATTGAAGGATTTAAAAGAGTTTGCTGTTGGCAGTTTCCATACAAAGATGGATACTGGGACTGTACATACTCCTAATTCGGAATATCAATTTGTTAACAATGCAGGATTTGGATTTGATGCAAAAGTAGCTTATCTAGCTAATTATTCTGCATGGAAAAGCAGGTTAAACCTATTACGACTTGGTAAACTTGCATACATATTATATCTTTTGAAGGAATTATTTACGTTCAAAAAGTTTTCTTTTACCTTACATAATAAAGATGAAGTTATCCGATTTGATGATGTGTGGTTTTTTGTGATTTGTAATCAACCGTATTTTGGAGGGGGAATGAAAATTTCACCAACGTCTATCCCTAATGATCAATTACTAGAAATGACGATCGTAAACAAATTACCAAGATGGAAATTACTATTTATTTTTGGTACAGTATACTTTGGAAAACATACTAAATTTAAAGAAGTTACACAGTTTCAGGCATCAAATTTTAATATGATTATTCATGATGAAGTGTTTGGCCATGTAGATGGAGAGTTTTCTTTCGTAACCGATAAAGATACAGCTTATACATGTTCTGTAGTAGCAAACGCATGGAATTTAGCAAACCGTTAAAGAAAAAGGAGTTTGAATTATGAGGTTAAGACATAAACCATGGGCAGAGGATTTTATCAATGCTCATCCAGAAATAGTTATCCCAAATCCAGAAGAAGTTAAAGGAAAATGGGATGCAGAATTTAAAAATGAACATCCATTACACATCGAAGTAGGTTCAGGAAAAGGTCAGTTTGTAACAGGAATGGCCAAGCAAAATCCTAATATCAATTACATCGGCATAGAGCTATATGACAGTGTGATTGTATCTGCATTGGAAAATGCAATTGCCGCGCAGCCATTACCTAATTTACGGTTATTGAAAGTTAACGGAGCGGATTTAGCAAAGTATTTTGAAAAAAATGATGTAGATCGTGTTTACTTAAATTTCTCGGATCCTTGGCCAAAAACTAGACATGCTAAACGACGTTTAACACATGCAGAGTTTTTAGAGTTATATAAATCTATCTTGGTCGACCATGCTGAAATTCACTTCAAAACAGATAATCGTGGTTTATTTGAATATTCCTTAACGAGTATGTCAGCATTTGGAATGCTTATTAAAGATGTTTCCCTCGATTTGCATGTTAATATGCCTGAGGATAATATAATGACGGAATATGAAGAAAAGTTTTCCGCAAAAGGACAGCCAATATATCGAGTTGAAGCAAAATACGTTTAACTTCATTCAGCAATGTTTAATTGCGACAAGCTCGCTCGATAAAAATCTGGACACGCGGTTTTCTGCGGAGCCGAACAAAGTGAAGCGGAAGCAATGTTTTTTCTGCGGAGCTGAACAAAGTGTGAAGCGGAAGCAAAATACGTTTAAGGGGCGTTGGAGAATGGACACGTTTAAATTTCATGATATGTCATTCACATGGTTAAAGGGAGGAACAACTTTTATGGACGGGGGTGCCATGTTTGGGGTTGTTCCAAAACCATTATGGGAAAAGAAATATCCCGTCAATGAGAAAAATCAAATTGAGCTACCATCGGATCCATTACTCATCCAATATAAGGGGCAAAATATTTTAATGGAATCAGGTCTTGGTTATCGCAAAATGACTGAGAAACAATTACGAAACTATGGGGTCACCGATCAATCACAAGTGGAAGATAATCTTGTGGAATTAGGATTATTACCAGAAGATGTCCATATTATCATGATGACTCATCTGCACTTCGATCACGCTTGCGGTCTGACGAAATGGCACGAAAACCAAATTGTTTCCACATTTCCAAATGCCAAAATATATGTATCCGATGTTGAATGGCATGAAATGAAAAACCCGAATATTCGCTCCAAAAATACTTACTGGAAAGAAAATTGGGAGGCAGTTGAAAGTCAGGTAATTCCATTCACAAATTCTCTTGAGGTAGTTGAAGGAATCGAAATGATTCATACCGGAGGTCATAGTGATGGACATAGTATTGTTGTATTTAAGCAAGCTGAGGATACTGTAATACATATGGCAGATCTAATGCCTACCCATGCACACCAAAATCCACTTTGGGTGCTTGCATATGATGATTATCCAATGACTTCTGTTTATGCAAAAGAAAAATGGGTCAAACAAGCACTTCAACATAATTACTGGTTCAGCTTCTACCACGATGCTTTCTATCGAATGATCAAATGGTCCGAAGATGGAAAGGAAATAATGGATTTAGTTGAGAGAAGTCGGTAAATAAAAAACGAGCGGTGAGATTGTCATAGCTCGTTTTTTGTTTTTGTGAATAATTATCCTATTCCACCCAAGTTTTACAATGGAATAAAAAGGATAAATTTACCTTTTTTCTAGTAAATCACACTTAAGAGCAAGTAAACAAACAATGAGCACGAGTAACTTATAGATGAATCCAAGTAAATTCCTCATGAGAGCAAGTATCTGGCGGGTTAACGCAAGTAAATAGCCTTAGGTAAGATTTAAACAGAGAGAGTTTTTCTAATGAGAAAAATGGCAAGGATATTTTAACTGCATCGTTTGAAAGATAAAAAAATGTTAATCATGATAGAAATCATGATTAACCATTCTTTCCAAAACTTAAATCTTCACTAAATCCACAACAGATCCAGTTTTTGCATCTGCTGCAAACTCATATTGCTCGAGTTCACCGTTCTTCACCCGGGAAATTCCACCTTTATAAACATTCATGCTAATGGCTGCTTTTTGAAATTTCTCAGGCGTCATATATATCCAAGATCCATCGATTGGACCCTCTTTTTTGAATGAATTTTTAATTTCATTTAATACTAATTCTGCTGAACGATTGAAATCCATCTTATTTGTAGCTTGGCTGGCAATAACCCCAATAACAATCCCAGTTCCAAGTCCCATCATATAATCCTTTAATTTCATCAGTATTCCTCCCATCCTATTTTTTTTAGTGTATCACACATCCCCGTTTCGATTAAATTTTTCGGTTTACGAAGTTTTCTGGTAGTAAACGAAACGATCTTTTATTACAATAGAAGGTGAGGATAATTTTCTACACAGCTTTAGGAGGCTTTTTATATGAATGAGGAAACGCGCTCGCTATTTAAAACGTTGACAGAACTACCAGGAGCTCCTGGTAATGAGTATGCTGTTCGTGCCTTTATGCGCACCGAACTGACTAAATATTCAGATGAAATTGTTCAAGATAATTTAGGTGGGATATTTGGGCTTAAAAAAGGCGATGAAAATGGGCCGAAAATTTTGGTTGCTGGCCATATGGATGAAGTTGGTTTCATGGTATCTGGAATCACGGATAATGGAATGGTTCGATTTCAACCCCTAGGTGGTTGGTGGAGCCAGGTTCTACTTGCTCAAAGAGTAGAAGTTGTCACTAAGGATCAAACAATTCCTGGAGTAATCGGTTCTATTCCTCCTCACTTGTTAAGCGATGAGCTTCGAAACAAACCGATGGATATAAAAAATATGCTAATTGATGTCGGAGCAGATGATAAAGAGGACGCTCTACGAATGGGTATTAAACCAGGTGATCAAATCTTGCCTGTTTGTTCATTTACACCAATGGCAAATGATAAAAAAATTATGGCAAAGGCTTGGGACAATCGTTACGGTTGTGGATTAGCAATTGAGCTTTTAAAAGAAGTCCAAAATGAGAAACTGCCGAATATGCTTTATTCTGGCGCTAACGTAATGGAAGAAGTTGGTCTTAGAGGTGCACAGGCATCTGCAAACATGATTAGCCCGGACTTATTCTTTGCCCTTGATGCTAGTCCTGCAAATGATGCTTCAGGTAACAAAAATGAATTTGGACAACTTGGAAAAGGAGCACTTCTAAGAATCTTTGACCGCACGATGGTGACGCACCGTGGAATGCGTGAATTCGTATTAGACACAGCAGAGACACATAAAATTCCATACCAGTATTTCATCTCACAGGGTGGAACAGACGCTGGACGTGTTCACACATCAAATGAAGGTATTCCGAGTGCAGTAATAGGTATCTGCTCACGATATATTCATACATCAGCATCGATCATTCATACAGATGACTACGCAGCAGCAAAAGAACTTATTGTTAAACTAGTTAAAACATGCGATCGTACAACTTTAGAAACAATCAAATCAAACGTATAAAAAAAGATGCCTTCCGAGGCATCTTTTTATCTAGAAAGGAGGGTTAATGCATGAAAATATTAATAGGTACACATAATAGAGCTAAAACTAAAGCAGTTCAAACGATTTCAAGTATTTATTATCCAAATGCTAAATTTGAGAATATAGAAGTTCCATCCCTAGTTTCCGATCAACCTATGAGTCAGGAAGAGACAAGGCAAGGTGCTATTAATCGAGCCAAGCATCTTATGGAAGATACAGATGCCCTGTTTGGAATAGGGTTAGAGGGTGGAGTTCAAGAAATAGATGGTCAGATGTACATTTGTAATTGGGGTGCACTAGTGACACAGAAAGGAGATGTCTTTACTGCTACTGGAGCCGGAGTCCCACTGCCTAAGGAAATAGCCGAACAATTACTAGCTGGTGCGGAACTTGGGCCTGTAATGGACGTCTATACTAATAAGAACGATATTCGACATGATGAAGGTGCAATTGGTGTGTTTTCAAATGGACTTATTAATAGAAGTGCTATGTTTGAGCATATAATGTTATTATTGATTGGGCAATTTGAATTTGCGGGTAAGCCCTAGTAGTTGCAACTGTAGATAATCATCGTTAAAATATATAGCAGTTATGCTGAATGGAGGAAAGGGAATGGCTCGAAAATGGATGCGATTATTGATCGCGTCACTTGTTGTCATTTTATTAGCTGGATGTTCTTCTTTAGAAGAACAAACTGTAGATGGGCTTGAAAATGCAAAAGTAGCGTTTCAAGACGATGCAGAAAAACCAAATGAAAAAGTGAATGATATGAATATATTTATACCTAGTGGTTTTTCAATAGAGGAAGAATCGGATGAGACAAATATTATTCTTTCAAAAGGAGATGATTCATTTATTCTCTTTATTAATCCGAATGAATTACAGAGTAGTCAATTATACTATGATTTGATGATGGCAGATAGTAATCTAGAAGTATTAGATAAAAAAACATTTGAGCAAAATGGTCGTTTTGGATTTGCTGCAATTATTGAAAACAGTGAAGAAAAGTATGAGCTTATAACGAGTATTGGTGGCATTAAGCTAACAACTATTTCTGAGCAACAAGATATTGCAAATAATTTAGAGAACATGATGCTAATTGTGCGGTCAATTTCAACAAACTAAAGGAGTGCTACATATGGAAAGCTTAGCTTCGGTAGAACAATTCGAACAGTTAAAGCAGCAAGGGAAAGTCGTGTTTAAATTCACAGCCGGTTGGTGTCCAGATTGTCATTTCATCGATCCGTTCATGGGAGAGGTAGAAGAAAAATTTACAGATATCACTTTTATATCTGTAGACCGTGATCAGTTTATCGATTTATGTATCGAACTTGATATATTTGGTATTCCTAGTTTCCTAGCATTTGAAAATGGCGAAGAAAAAGGTCGATTTGTTAGTAAGGACCGTAAAACTAGAGAAGAAATTGAATCATTTCTTCAATCGATTTAATCCAGCAAACGGTTCACTTAGTGGACCGTTTTGTTAATTGAAAGGAAAAGATAATAAATGAAGGCACTAGAACTTGTACGACTATTAAAAACAAAGCTTTCCGAAGATGTATATACCTATGATTATAATAGAGAAACAAATAAGCTCAGGTTGACTCATAAAGCAACAGGGAAAGGAATTGAAATTTCGGTTCCTCCAATTTTAGCTAAATATGAAACGAAAAAAGAAGTGGCGATTAATGAGGTTGTGTATACGATACACGAAACATTTAAAGCAATGGAAAAAGAGATGGCCGGTGAAATAGATCCATCATTTTCGGTATATCCAGTTATCCGATCCACTTCTTTTCCACTTAAATCGAATGAAGGTAATCGTTTTATCACGAAGGATCATACAGCAGAAACACGTATTTACTATGCTGTAGATCTAGGGAACACTTACCGTTTACTAGATGAAAAAATGTTGGCGGATTGGAAAATAAGAGAGACGGAAGTACGCGAACGAGCACTCTTCCAAGTAAGAAATTTGGAAAATCGTTTTAAAACGGATGAAGTAGCAGGCAATATTTTTTATTTCTTTAATAATAACGATGGTTATGATGCAAGTCGTATACTAAACGAATCGCTATTAAAAGATATGAAAAAGAAAATTACTGGAGATATGACTATTTCTGTACCCCATCAAGATGTTATGATAATTGGGGATATAAGAAATGAAACAGGTTACGACGTTCTGGCACAAATGACAATGCATTTCTTCACTGTAGGAACCGTACCTATTACTTCATTATCTTTCATCTATGAAAATGGAGATTTAGAACCAATATTTATCATGGCGAAAAATCGAGTATCAAAGGAGAACGAAGACAAATGAATATTTTTTACAACAAACCTGGAGTTGGAGATGTATTATTAATCCAATTAACACCTGAAAAAACAGAAAAAGTTATTACAGAAACAAATGGCGATGTTACACAAGTAAAAGATGCTCAAACAAACGAAGTGTTGGCTATCAACATTTTTGAATTCAGTAAATATAAAGAACTAGATGTACAAGGTAATGTTCCTTTAACTGCTGAAATAGTAGAAGCTGTACAACATATCTTAACGAAAAATGACATTTCTTTTACCTTAGAAGTGGATCTATCTCCTAAGTTTGTAGTCGGTCACGTGGACTCATTAGAACAGCATCCAAATGCCGATAAATTAAAAGTATGCCGAGTAAACGTTGGGGAATCGACATTACAAATCGTTTGTGGTGCTCCTAACGTAGAAGCTGGACAAAAAGTAGTAGTTGCTAAAGTAGGTGCAGTAATGCCTTCAGGAATGGTTATTAAAGACGCTGAACTTAGAGGTGTTGCATCAAGTGGTATGCTTTGCTCTGCAAGAGAATTGGCAATTCCAAACGCACCAGAAGTAAAAGGAATTCTTATTTTAGACGAGCACAAAGAAGTTGGAAGTGAATTTTTAGTTTAATGAATGAAAAGCATGCCTTTTAGGTGTGCTTTTTTCGTTTAAAAAAATTATATAAAAATGACCTGTGAACATTGGGTTTGTGACACTTTTAAATATGAATTTTGAATTAGAAATGCAATCATCCAATGATAGAGAAAGAAAGCAGATTTTCTTTTATACCAGTGGAAGTATAGAGAAATAGTAAGTGTTTACCAAATAAAGAAGCGAAATAGCGAACGAAATAGCATCTTCTGGGCCCGCACGATGCGGGTTTTACGGGCAGTTCTCTACTGCCCGTTAATGCGGGCCACACGTCACAACCAACCTCTTAAAAAATATTCGGTGATCCTAGGTCAAAACGTCTGTCCAAAGCCCTTCTAAAACGATAGAAACAGGTTTGACCTAAGAGGACCGGGCATTTTTTTGCCTAGTTTTTCTTATTAAACAGAAATGTGGTAATTTGCTATTCTTCCTCGTTTACTTGCTCTAGAGTAAGATTTACTTGCTAAATGGAATATTTATCCGTA
Organism: Psychrobacillus sp. BM2; assembly: GCF_048572895.1. Taxonomy (GTDB): domain Bacteria; phylum Bacillota; class Bacilli; order Bacillales_A; family Planococcaceae; genus Psychrobacillus. Next base: position 2,631,575 of record NZ_CP183878.1, on the reverse strand, counting down.
AATTTCGACTTCCCAATACATAAGTGGTATTTTCTGAATAGCCAAATTCCTAAAACACATGATTTTTTTCCCATTCTACCTTATAAATACAGACGAAACCTATTATTATTGGTAGAATAAGAGGTATCTTTTAGAGAGAGTGATGAATTTGAATTGGTTAAAAAAACTATTTGCATCAGATGAAAAAGAATATGAAGAGGAATACATGGAGGAGCAACAAATAATACATTCTGCAACGAAGAAAACTCCTTTTCGCTTCCCATTAATATCAGATGAAGAAAAACATGAATCATTGTATGGATATCCAAAGGAAGAAAAAATAGTTGAAACATATAAAGAAGAACCACTTTTCAAGGAACCGGAATATAAACCATTACATCAACAAAACCTATGGCAGCAACGTAAACAGCCTACCGTCACACACCGAGCAGAGAAGAAAAAGGTGGAAGAAACTCCTACAATAATTCGGAAAAAGAGAGCATTCACACCTACCGAAGTGCCATCACCGATTTATGGATTTTCCAAAACAGTTGCAAACAAAGAAAAAGAATTCATAGCCGAAACAGAACCTAAAATTGAAGTAGAAAATTCAGAAGTACTACTTAAATCGGAACCTGTAAATCCTGAACCAGAAGTAATTGTAGCAGAAGAATTAGTACAAGTAACTGAACTTGAAGAAAGTATGCAGGTTGACGTCGTGGTAGAGGATTTACAAGTAACTGAGTTGGCAGAAGTCGTACAAGCAGAGGTTGCTGTAACGGAAACACTAGAAACAATTGAATCAGTTCATAACACGGAGATCTTAGAAACAGAAAAACCAGTGAAAGAAAACATTAGACCTTTTAATGTATTAATGTTGAAATCAGATAAAAAACAAAAGAGTGAAGTAGAACAATTTGTACAAGGTCCTCAAGTTGAGGAGGCAAAGTTTAAAGTAGTACACGATGATCTACAAGTAACTGAGTTAGCAGAAGTTGTACAAGCAGAGGCTGCTGTAACGGAAACACAAGAAACAATTGAATCAGTTCATAACACGGAGATCTTAGAAACAGAAAAACCAGTGAAAGAAAACATTAGACCTTTTAATGTACTAATGTTGAAATCAGATAAAAGTAAATTGAATAGAATAGATACTATGAACAAAATATCGCCTGTAGCAAAGAATGCGGTCAATACAACAATGCCTTCAATTCAACAGGAACAAAAACAAATGACTGAGCAGGTCCAAGTGGATAGGCAGGAAATAGAGCAGGTAGTAGTGGAAGAACAAGAAGAGATCCAAACTAATTATGTAAGACCATCTTTTAGTCATTTACTTCCGCCCGAAATGAATGTGGAGGATAGAGATTGGATGGAGGAGCAGGCATTCACATTAGTAGATGCGCTATCTCATTTTCAAGTTATTGGTGAAATTGTTCAAATGGTACAGGGGCCAGCAGTCACCCAATTTGAAATAACAGTTGGGCAAGGAACTAAAGTAAGTAAAATACGTAATCTTGCGGATGATCTTAAACTTGCGTTAGCAGCAAAGGATATTCGTATTCAAGCTCCAATTCCAGGGAAGAGTTCAATAGGAATTGAAATACCGAATAGAAAATCTCGTGCAGTGCGCTTGTCTGAAGTAATAAATACAGATATATTTTTACATTCGGAGTCACCGTTAGAAGCAGCATTGGGGTTAGATTTAACAGGTAAACCAGTGACATTAGATTTGCGTAAAATGCCGCATGGACTTATTGCGGGGGCAACTGGATCTGGGAAGTCTGTATTTATTAACTCATTATTAGTAAGTCTGTTGTATAAAGCTACGCCAGATGAAGTAAAATTATTACTAATCGATCCAAAAATGGTGGAGCTTGCGCCGTTCAATCATATTCCACATCTTGTCAGTCCAGTTATTACGGATGTAAAAGCAGCAACAGCTGCATTGAAATGGGCAGTGGAAGAAATGGAACGACGCTATCAATTGTTTGCACATATTGGGGTACGAGATATTACTAGATATAATACGCTTGCAACTGAAAAACGGCAGTTTGCTCAAAAGCTTCCTTACATTGTCATAGTTATTGATGAGCTTGCTGACTTGATGATGATGGCTCCTACGGAAGTAGAGGATGCTATTTGCCGAATTGCACAGAAAGCAAGGGCATGTGGCATACATTTAGTTTTAGCTACACAGCGTCCTTCTGTGGATGTAATTACTGGCCTGATCAAAGCTAATATCCCTACACGTATTGCATTTTCTGTATCCTCACAAATTGATTCGCGTACCATTTTAGATCAGCAAGGTGCGGAACGTTTGCTAGGAAAAGGAGATATGCTTTATCAAGGAAATGGTATGTCTAGTCCTGTACGTATCCAAGGTACGTATGTCTCAGATGATGAAATTGAAAGTGTTATTGAATATGCTAGAAGTCAAGGAAATCCAGATTATATGTTTGAGCAAGAGGAACTTCTCCAAAAAGAAATCACTTCTGAGCAGGATGATTTATTTGAAGAGGCTTGCCGTTTTATCGTAGAACAAGGCACTGCCTCTACTTCGTTATTGCAACGTAAATTTCATCTAGGATATAACCGAGCAGCTCGTTTAATAGATGCTATGTATGAAAATGGATATATTACAGAGCAAAAGGGAAGTAAGGCAAGAGATGTACTTTTGACGAGCGATACACTAGATGAAATATTTAGTTAATATTGTTTATTAAAGTTTCATATAAGTAAGTGGTATAATAATGAATACGTCTAAATAGGCGCATGAAATATTTAATGTATATAAGTGGGGCGAATCCCAGGAGGTTTCTACGTATGACAAAGTACCATTTTACAGGCATTAAAGGGTCTGGAATGAGTCCATTAGCGCAAATTTTGCACGATACTGGCTATGAAGTACAAGGTTCTGATATTGAAAAATATTTTTTTACTGAAAAACCATTACATGAGCGAAATATAAAAATATTATTATTTGATGAATCGAATATTCAAGAGGGTTTGACTATTATTGCGGGAAATGCGTTTCCGGATAGTCACCCTGAGCTAGTCAAAGCTAAAGAACTTGGCTTAGAGGTAATTCGGTATCATGATTTCTTAGGGAATTATATGAGTCAGTTTACCTCTATAGCAGTTACTGGTGCTCATGGAAAAACATCGACTACTGGTTTGCTATCACATGTATTAAGTGGATACGAACCTACATCCTATTTAATAGGGGATGGTACCGGAAAAGGTATGTTAAATGCTTCTAATTTTGTGTTTGAGGCTTGTGAATATCGCCGTCATTTTCTTGCATACAATCCGGATTATGCAATCATGACAAATGTTGATTTTGATCATCCAGATTATTTCCAAGATATTGATGATGTATTCCAAGCATTTCAGTCAATGGCAATGCAAGTGAAAAAAGGCATTTTTGCTTGTGGAGATGATAAATACTTACAACAGATTAAATCGGAAGTTCCTGTCGTATACTACGGTTTTGGGGAACATAATGATTTTGCTGCACGCAATATTGAAATTACACCAAAAGGTACATCTTTTGATGTATTTGTACGCAACGAATTTTATGATCGCTTCGCTATTCCATTGTTCGGTGACCATACTATTCTAAACGCTCTTGCGGTTATCTCTCTATGCCATTATGAAGGTGTGCCTGCAGATACTATTCAAAGAGGATTAGAGACATTTGAAGGCGTTAAAAGAAGGTTTACGGAGACTGTAGTAGGTAATGATATTATCATTGATGATTATGCTCATCATCCTACAGAGATAAAAGCAACTATTCAATCGGCTAGACAAAAGTATCCAGCCCATCAAATTATTGCGATTTTCCAACCACATACTTTTACGAGAACTCAAAAGTTTTTACAAGAATTCAGTGAGGCGTTGAGTTTGGCGGATAGAGTCTATCTATGTGATATTTTTGGCTCGGCAAGAGAGAATGCAGGGAACTTAACAATCGCAACCCTTGGAGATATTATCGAAGGAAGCCATATTTTAACAGAAGAAAATGTAGGGGAATTACAGACAAAGGAAGATTCTGTTTTCTTATTTATGGGAGCAGGGGACGTTCAAAAGTATCAACAAGCATTCGAAGCAAAACTTAATAACTAACTAAAAAAGCTTAATCTATTTGGATTAAGCTTTTTTTTTGAAGGATATTTAAAAGAAACGTAGTATAGTATAGGTAGGAAGTTTAATTTGATTTGATTAGGGTAAAATTGTATTAAGACGTATAAGTTTTTAGGAGGATGTACAATGGAAAATCTTTTATACATAGCCGCTATTGTAGCAGCTGTTGCATTTCTAATACTTTGTATTAGTTTGGCAATGACATTATTTTCAGTTAAGAAGACGCTTAATAATGTAGCAGACACTTTAGATGGGTTAGAAACAAATTTACAAAACATGACAAAAGAAACAGCTGAACTACTTCATAAAACAAATGACTTAGCAGAAGATATTCAGGCTAAATCGGAGAAGTTAAATACAGTTGTTGATGCAGTTAAAAACGTGGGAACTTCTGTAAATGGATTTAATCATTCTATCAAACGCTTAACAACTTCCGTAACATCTGAAGTGGAGAAGAATGAAGAAAAAATTGCTCAGGTTGTACAATGGAGTAACGTTTTACTAGGTGTTCGCGACAAATGGAAAGAACGCAAAGCGTTAGAACGTGCTGGGTATTATACTTACGATGACGACAATCATAAACCACTATAATCGGAGGAATTTACATGACAAATCAAAAACAAACTAAACCTAATTACAATGATGCAACGTATAATCATGAGTATTATGCAAACCAATCATCTTATAATCAGCAAGGGAATTCGAATTATCCGCCTGTTCCATACTACAACAGCGATTCAAGGGATGATATTTACCGTGATGATGAAGTAAATGGTAAGGATTTTATCATCGGTGTGTTAATCGGTGGAATTATCGGGGCAACTACTGCATTGTTACTAGCACCAAAAACTGGAACAGAGCTTCGTGGAAATCTTTCTACACAGGCCGGTCAGCTTAAAGAAAAAACAATGGACTTTTCATCCACTGCAAAAGAAAAAACATCGCAACTTTCTAAGCAAATTCAGGAGCAATCTGGACAACTAGTTGATAAAGTAAGAGCGATTAAACCAACTGCTTCTTCTCCACTTGATGATGGTACCGCTTCATATGAGGGAGAAGAACCAATGGAATTTATGGAAACTATCTCTCATACTACAGAAGAATTAACGGAACAAGAAGAAAATGCTACAGCAATAGCAGAGGCTATTAAAGAAGCAGTTGCAGAAGAAGAAAAAAAGTAAGTTTTTAATACAAAATAATATATAAATGAGCATTGCTTTGCGCATGCTCATTTTTTATTTGTTTAAATGATTTGAGCTTTTTAAATGATTAGATTTTTATTATTCGGGCACGCTATTTAAGAGGTGAAATATAATATGAATTTTCCAATAATCCATACAAATTTTTGGGATGCTGTGATAGCTATTCCGGCAATAATGATCCTGACTCAACTACTAAAAATATATTTTAAAATACCAAGCAAATTTGTTCCTCTTGTTGCATTAATAATAGGTCTATTAATTTCTATCTTTATTAGCCATCGTCACAACTTAGTCGCTGGAATTTTCATGGGTTGGTTTTATGGCTATGCAGCGATAGGTAACTATGCTGCTTTAAAAACATCATGGATTGCATATAGAAATAAGTAACCACAAATGAGTATTGTTATTAGAGAAACACTCTGAAGATTTCACGAAGTATTCAAATAATAAAAGAGAATTTAACGATAATATGGTAATATATGTTTACAAGGGTGAAGAGAAATCAAGAATCCTTTTACAATTGAAAGGAGTCTAATTATGAGAGCAATAATATTTGATTTTGATGGGACGTTGGCTAATACGTTACCCATCTGTTTTTATGCTTTTCAAAATGTGTTTAAAGAATTTGATAATAAGGATCTTAGTTCAGAAGAAATAATGGGTATGTTCGGTCCTTCTGAAACAGGTATTATTAGAAATAATCTGTCTAATCCTAATAAGGAGGAGGCAATTGAATATTATTATGAAAAATATTCTGAACATCATAAAAGTTTAGTAGAAAGTAATCCTGAAATTCTAGAATTATTGAAGTCCTTGAAAGAGCAAGATATAAAAATAGGAATTTTTACTGGAAAGGCAAAAAAAAGCTTAGATATCTCTCTAAAGGCATTAAATATGGATGGATTGTTTGACGTAATAATAACCGGTGATGATGTTATTAACCCGAAGCCGGATTCAGAAGGACTGCTAAAAGCTTTATCTTTTTTAGAAGTAAATAATTCAGATGCAATTTATATAGGAGATAGTGATGCAGATGTAATCGCGGGAGTACAAGCTAACGTATTTACAATTGGTGTACAGTGGTTATCGGAATACCAAACATCTACATTTAGCGAACAACCAAAATTAATAATAACAAGCGTAAAGGAATTAATAAGTTCTTTAAAGTTGGTGTCAAATGAGTAAACAATGGTTAGAGTGGGCAAAACGAATTCAAGCGTTGTCTCAGTCCGGATTGGCATTTTCTAAAGATATTTATGATATCGAACGTTATGAAGAATTACGAAATATTAGTATAGAAATTATGGCGGAACATACAGAACTTGAAATGGATAAAATTAGAGACTTATTTGCAACTGAAACGGGTTACCAAACTCCAAAAGTTGATGTTCGTGGTGTAGTTTTTAAAGATAATCAAATCTTAATGGTAAAAGAAAATATAGATGATAAATGGGCTTTGCCAGGTGGATTTTGCGATATAGGATTATCACCTTCTGAAAATATAGTTAAGGAAATAAAAGAGGAATCTGGTTTTGATGTAGTGCCAATCAGATTAGTTGCATTATTGGATAAAAATAAACACCCTCACCCTCCAGAAGCATATCATTATTATAAGATATTTATATTGTGTGAAATTATTGGAGGAAAACCTGCTATAGGTATTGAAACGAATAGCATTAGCTTTTTTCCGGAACACAATTTACCGCCGCTTTCCACCAATAGGAATACGAGGTCACAAATTATTACCCTTTTCGAATTTTTGAAGAATCCCGAAAATGAAACGATATTCGATTAAAGAAGCAAGTTTAAATGAAAGTGAGGCTGATTGGATGAAGAGATATTTAGGCTGGATTTCATTAGTACTGATCATTTTATTTATCGTTTTAGCTTTTATTATCCCGCAAGTATTGAATCCTTTACCTGAATCCTTGGACTTATGGTTGTTAATACTATTACTACTAGGATCATTTTTCACTGCTCTTTTTAGTGTAAAAGGGCGTTTAAAAACAATAACTTTACTTATTTCTTCTCTTGGTATGTTAACTTTGTTAGTCTTAACTGTTATCGCTATCGGAATGATATTATTTGGAAACTTTGGTACATAGACATCAATACAAAAAAGCAAAAGAGGGGGAAGTATGGAAAAGATATTACATAAAATAACTAATTTGATTAACACAAAAGATAAAAGAATCATAATTGGAATTTCAGGCCACGGTGCTTCTGGAAAGACAACTTTTGCGAATAATCTTCTAAGGATTTTGGGACATGACTTTGTAAATTATATCAATACCGACCCGTGTATAATTGGATCTCAACTTAGAAAGTATACTCTGATAGATTATGAATATAAGAACCAACATCACCATGATAAAATGACAGCTTGTCATCCTGCTGCTCATAATATCTTCGCTTTAGAGCGGGACATCTAAAAGTTTATCTATTTACAGATGGAGAAACTGAGTTAATGAGAAGGAGTTTACGGGATGTTTCTTAAAGAGGAACAGACATAAATTATTTAAGAAAATCTCATGAAATGCGTAGAGTTCAATATGAACTATTCATGCATCCTTATCATAGGAATTTTGAAATTGTTATAAAAAATACCAATGAAGAGTGTATTCTTGAAAAAGGTAGTTTTAATATACTTGAAAGATAAAGAGATTTTTTTATTTGTGGAAATACAGTGAAATAGTACGTATTCACCCAATAAATAAGGCAAGGTGCGACCGAAATTGTATCTTCGGTCGCTTCTTTACAAAGTAAGATAGAATTATATCTTTTCTTTCCAAAAGTCTTAAAAAAACTGTTTCCTAAAGTTGAAGGAGAGAGACGTACAAATTACTACCACAGGATTAGAGCGAAAAGACTGGAGGGGCATGACTCGTCACGCCCCTCCAGTCAAGGTTCTCGGTAATGAGTAGTATAAGTTGTACCAAAGTGCTTCGAAAATGACGAGGGACTGATCTTTCTTTGAAGTGAGATTGCATATTTCATATAAATCATCCAAATACAATCTCCAACTGATCTCCACCGAATATTTCTTCATCGAAACGAGAAGGCTCTCCGTTTTTTAAAATTTGAAAGGAACCTGCTTGTTCTGGCATAGTCCATTCTGTAAAGCGAAAAACGTCTTGAAAAATCCAAGGAGAGCTATTAACATCTTGCCACTGAATATTCGATTCGTTAGGAATAACATCAGTAGGGGATAATTGAACGGTACCTTTATGAACAATTGCACATTCTTTCGAAAGCTCCACCGATTTGTTTTGGAACGTAATTTTTATTTGATCTACTAATTTCTTATCAAGCTGATTTGCAAGTTTTTCAAGCGTTGGTGAATCGATAGTTTCCAGTTGTATAATATCATTCTCTTGAACAGAATAGGAAGGTTTTACTGGACTTCCATTCAGTAATAATTTTGATGAAAACGTCGGGATAAAATGATTTTTATTATTTATCGTCACAGTGTAAGGTTGGAGCTGCGTTAAATAATTTTCTTTATGAATTGCATACAAAACTTGTTCGACTGTTTGAGGAGTCTCTACAGTAATTTTATCATTATCTTGTAACACAGTATCTAAAGATACCTTTTGGCCATTTAGTTTAACTACCGGTTCTACTATATACATAACTCCTTGGAATGTAATAGATTTAATAGTCGCATCGTCCAGAAGATCTCGAACTGTGGCAAATCCTTCTTTACCGTCTATGCCCTCTAAAAGTTCAATAATATCCTTACTTTGGATAGAGGTTTTCGTATTGGCCTCTATACCATTTAGCTGAATAACGGCGGGTTTTCCGTGCTCTCCTGGGATATGGATGATTTGTCCATTAACCTCTACGGTTAAAGCTGCACCCGGTTTCCCATAAAGTTTACGAGCAGAAATATTAGCAGCTAAAAAGGCATCTGCAATAGTCATTTCCTTAAGTTCAAACAAACGAACTATTTGATTGTTTACTTGCACAGACATATATTGAATTGGTGCACGTTTGGCGGCAATTGCAATCCCAATGGGAGTTACCAATTCAGGTGTAATTGGGATATGCTCTTCCTTCGTTAAGTGTTGAATCGCATCTATCCCACGTACGGCTACACGATTAGCAGGTAAATTTAGTTTTTCAGCTAAAATACTTGTCAAATTTGGTGTCAAACTTCCTCCACCAACTAACATAACCGCCTTCGTAGGCTTGTTATTATTTAATCGAAGAATTTCGCTTGATATGGAACTAGCTAAAACCTCTATTGCAGGCTTGAGCGATTCAATAACTTCTTCTTTTGGGATATCTTGCTCAAAGCCTAGAATATCTTGAATCTGGATGAAATCTTCAGTATTAATCATTCTTTTTGCTTCTTCAGCCAACGGGAAGTCCAATAAGTAATGATCACTCAAAGCCTCTGTAATTTCATCACCAGCTGTTGCGACCATTCCGTATGCGACTACTGTTCCTAAATCTGTGATAGCAATATCAGAAGTTCCAGCACCTATATCCACTAATGCTACATTTAATCTCCGCATCGAAGGGGGTATCAACACATTAATCGCAGCGATTGGCTCTAGTGTCAATGCTTCCATTTCTAAGTTAGCTCGTTTAAGTGCAGAAAGAAGGGATTCTACTACGACACGTGGTAGAAAAGTTGCGATTACCTCTATAGACGCTTCGTTTCCTTGCTGATCAACTAAACTTCCTATTTCTTCCCCATCTAATCGATAATAGACAACACTATATCCAACGCAATAATAATGATTGGTATATTTGTCTGTATCATTTTGAATTAGGTTACTTTGCGCTTTTTGGACTGCAGATAGCTCCAATCGATTTATATCATCTTCTGAAAAAATAGGTCTATTTTTAATATCCATTATTACTTCAGCCTGCTCTGTTTTTAATGCTCTTCCAGCAGCAGCAACACTTACTTTTTCAAGCTTCCCATGCTTTTTTTCTAGTTTTTCCTTAACGGACTGAATTATCTCAGCTACTTTTAGTACATTATGTATTTGCCCGTCAACCATTGCCCGTTCCTTATGTTCTTCTACCAAAATATCAGCTACATGAAAAGACTCTCCATGTTCTTCTAAAATGATACCAACTACGGATCTTGTACCAATATCTAATGCAAATAATTTAGATGTCAATTTCCCACGTCCTTTTTTTAGACAAATACTTTAACGAGTTGAATCGCTAAAATAAAATGCGTGACATTTTCTCATGCATTGATTATAATATGTCTTATATCTAAAAATGTATCATAATTTTCTGTCGTTATAAAGTACCGATGGAGAGAAGAGAGGAGAATTATCTATGAGTCATGTAGATTTAGACGCTTTACGCGCGCGTGTTGATGAGATTAACGTAGAGATTTTACAGTTAATCAACGAAAGAACTGGTGTTATTCAAGAGATTGGTAAAGTAAAAGAGAAGCAAGGTGTTAATAGATATGATCCTCTTCGCGAAAGACATATGTTAGATCACTTGAAAGAAAATAACGCTGGACCGCTTCCACAATCAACGGTTGAGCATATTTTTAAAGAAATTTTCAAAACTGCTTTGGAATTACAAGTGGACGATCAAAAGAAAGCACTTCTTGTTTCTCGTAAAAGAAAACCAGAAGATACAATTGTCAATATTAATGGAGAACTAATTGGAACAGGAACGCCATCATTTGTATTCGGCCCTTGTTCAGTTGAGTCCTATACGCAAGTAGCAGAGGTAGCGGCAGCTATCCAGTCTAAAGGGTTAAAACTAATCCGTGGTGGAGCATACAAACCACGTACTTCTCCTTATGATTTCCAAGGTCTAGGTTTAGAAGGTCTAAAAATATTAAAACAGATTTCAAAAGAATTTGGATTGTCTACAGTATCAGAAATTGTAACGCCAAGTCATTTGGATGAAGCACTAGATTATATTGATGTAGTACAAATTGGTGCTCGTAATATGCAAAACTTTGAATTATTAAAAGCAGTTGGGTCTATCAATAAACCAGTCCTTTTAAAACGAGGAATGGCAGCTACATTAGATGAATTCATCCATGCGGCTGAATATATTATGTCTCAAGGTAATGATCAGATTATTCTATGTGAACGTGGAATTCGTACGTATGAACGTGCAACTCGAAACACATTAGATATTTCGGCCGTGCCAATTTTAAAACAAGAAACACATTTACCAGTATTTGTGGATGTAACGCATTCAACTGGTCGTCGCGATATTCTTTTACCTGCTGCAAAAGCTGCAATTGCAATTGGAGCAGATGGAGTAATGGCAGAGGTTCATCCAGATCCAGCAGTAGCGTTATCGGATGCTGCACAACAAATGAACTTACAACAATTTGATGAGTTTTATGATTCCATACAAAAATTCTTGAAGAATCATGAGATTCATGCTTAGTTAGTGAAAAAATTCACAAAACCGACTCTTATTTTAGAGTCGGTTTTACTATTTGATTGAAAGTTAGTACGGTTATCAAGTATTATTTATATATATGTATTATTTGTATGTAAAAAATGAAGGAGGGATATATGTTGACTATTACAATTTACGATGTAGCAAGAGAGGCAAACGTATCAATGGCAACTGTTTCACGTGTTGTAAATGGAAACCAGAATGTGAAGCCAGCTACACGTCAAAAAGTTTTGGCGGTAATTGAACGACTGGATTATCGACCGAATGCTGTTGCACGGGGATTAGCAAGTAAAAAAACAAAAACGGTCGGCGTTATCATTCCAGATATTTCGAATGTATTTTATGCAGAGTTGGTTCGTGGTATAGAAGATATTGCAACAATGTATCGCTACAACATAATTTTAACAAACTCTGATCAGCAAGAGGATAAAGAAGTTCAATTACTGTCAACACTACTTAGTAAGCAAGTAGATGGAGTAGTTATGATGAGTGATGAAATTTCTCCTGAAATGTTGCATGAAATGAAAAGGGCAACCGTTCCTATTGTTTTAGCGGGGACAGTGGAAACATCTAACTCGTTTCCTTCCGTAAATATTGAATATCATGAAGCTGCAGTGGACGCGGTTAAGCGTCTTATCAAAAATGCTCATACCCGAATTGCATTTGTATCTGGATCTATTGATAGTACAATTACTAGATTATACAACTTATCAGGTTATGAAAAAGCGTTAAACGAGGCAGGTATCGAAATTGACACAGACCTAATTGTTGGAGTCAATAATACATACGACGATGGACTTGTTGCATGGGAGCAGTTACGAGAGCTAAAGGATCCTCCAACAGCTTTTTTTGCTGGGAATGATGAAATTGCTATTGGCTTGATCCATGGAGCACAAGATAACGGATTACGTGTACCAGAGGACATTGAAGTAATAAGCTTTGAAAACTCAAAATTAACAAGAATGGTTAGACCCCAACTAACGAGTGTAGTATTACCTTTATACGATATTGGTGCAGTTTCCATGAGATTGCTGACGAAGCATATGAACAAAGAGAATATTGAAGAAAACACAGTTATTCTTCCGTATTGGATTGAAGAAAGAAAATCAGTGAAGTAGTAAAACACCAGTAACGATAAAGTTACTGGTGTTTTTTAAATGCTTGCTGATTACGAAGCTGGTATAGTGCCTTATCGAGCATTTGTTTATTTTTCTCTGTAATTTCCATTTTACGTGGAATAGGTTCGTATAGGGGGTCGGGATCCATCCAAGTAGGGATAAGAGGCACTGGCGACTCTTTCGACCATCTGTCTATCCAATTCTGCGGGAGCTCACCCTTTGGAGCTTGAAGGTCATTCATCTCCATCCACACGTAAGACCATGCACGAGGTACTACTCTCCATATATCGTATCCACCACCACCAACTGCAATCCATTTACCGTGGCAAAATTCATGTGCAAGCTCATGTGCGAGCTTCGGAATCTCTTGATAGATTTTCATCGTTCCATATAGGTGGGTAAGCGGGTCAAAATAATGAGCATCAGCCCCATTCTGACTAAGAATAACATCCGGCTTAAATGCCTCCACAATTTCTCGCAAACTTGTCCGATAAATATCTAAAAAGGATTCATCCTCCGTAAAAGCATCAATAGGGAAATTAAAGGAGGTACCATAACCTTCCCCAGAGCCTCTTTCCGTAATACTTCCAGTGCCCGGGAATAGATATCTTCCTGTTTCATGGATTGAAATGGTACACACATTTGGATCATCGTAAAAGCTCCATTGGACTCCATCTCCGTGATGGGCATCCGTATCAATGTAAAGAACACGTGCATTATACTTTTCTTGCATATACTTAATAGCAACGGAACTATCATTGTATACACAAAAACCAGATGCGCGTCCTCTGAAACCGTGATGAAGACCACCACCTAAATTCACAGCATGGGAAGCTCTTCCTTCCATCACATAGTCAACTGCGGTCAAAGTACCTCCGACAAGACTTGCACTTGCCTCATGCATATCTGGGAAGATTGGCGTGTCTTCAGTGCCTATACCATAACTTTCATATTTAGTGCTATCTGCGTGTTCCTTACTCGCCTCTTTTACCATCTCAATATAGTGTGCATCATGAACGAGAAGTAGTTCCTCGTCTGTTGCCATTCTAGGCGAGACAATTTCTGATTCAGATAAAGCATTTACTTCTTTTAAAAGATCAACTGTTAAAGTGAGTCTTTTTTGATTGAATGGATGAGTATCTGAAAACTTGTAGCCTAACTGGTCTTCGGAAAAGACAAATACAGCATTTTTCATAGTCCTAGTCCTGGATGATTTGGCCATAATACCTCGTAACCTTCTGCACGAATAGTTTCAATAAGTACAAGCGGGTTTATAGTCTTTACTCTGAACACTAAGATTTTATAATCACTTTGATCTTTATCAGGGTAAACTAATACACTTAACACATTAACCTTTTGATCGTGGAAAACTTTAGAAATGCCGAACAGAACGCCGGGCTTGTTAGGAACTCGAATTTCAATTTGGGACCCTGGTTGATGTACACCTGTGAGTTCGATAAATTTGTAGAGTAAATCCGACTCGGTTATCATTCCAACAAGTTTTCCATGGGATACGATTGGTAAACAACCAATTCGATTATCATAAAATATACTCGCAGTTTCCTCCACAAAATCTAAAGGATGACCAGTTATCGGGTTTTTGGTCATAATTTCTTCTAATTTACGATTATATATTTCAGGGTCTGATACATTTTGTAGTGTAGATGGAGTTGCTTCTTTTAAGTCTCGATCGGTAACAACTCCAAGTACTTGTCGCTTGTCATTAATAATTGGTAAATGACGTATCTTCTTCTCTTTAAGTAATTGTAATGCATCATTTATCGTATGATCTGGTGTTAAACTCGGTACGGAAGTATTCATGATTTGTTCAACTAGCATGTGCATGAACTCCTTTTGTTAGAAAGTTAGATATTCATTAATACATAAAACGATTCATAAAACGTAGTTGGTCAAATTGCTGGATAGACTCAGTATCAACTCTACTACCGATTTTAGCCATTAAACAATTGGCAGGGTGGGAGCTGATTTCAGGATCATCTGTAGCAAAATACTCAAGACCGCCTGCTTGCATCATTTTTTCCATTACTTTTCTATATTCCCAAACGTTTAAACCGGTGCCTTTTAAATCCCAATGCCAGTAATACTCTGTCGTAATCGTAATATAATCCTCCATAGCATCATCCATCATGGATACACGAAGGAGAGTTTTCCCGACTCCTGTGCCACGAAATTTTGGAATTACCTCGATAGCCCCTAGCTCTATCAAGTTTTCCATATTCCCGTGTGACCATCTTTCTAATGGGTCTGGGTGTAGGTATGTGCAATAACCTACAATAGTTTCTTGATCTCGTACAATAATTATTCTTCCTTCAGGTAACTTAGCAATTTCAATAATTGCTTGATGCTGCTGCCCAGGCGTACGAAAAGCTACTAATTCCTCGTGGAATTGTAGCCTGGCGATTTCCTTGGAGGGAACAGGACCTTCAATAACGACAGTGCCATGTATAGTTGCTTTCTGCACAGCATTATACGTTTTTGGATGTAACACGGATTCACCACCTATTTAGATAATTGTAATTGTATTTATTATACATGATTTTAAATAAAGAAAGCGATTACCTCTATTATTTGATCAAACATTCAAAAAAGTAGAAAGATTAGCAAAAATATAAGAAAGTATTGTAGAATGGAATAGTATAGTTATAGAAAGGGTGGATAGGATGAAGATTGAAACATTACAAGTAGTTCAAGGGGACTTCCAGTTAAGTAATTATGAAGAAACTGCAAAAAACTTTAAATGGGAAGATGCAGAGAAAGAGTTCTCGTGGTTTAAAACTGGGAAAGTGAACATGGCGTATGAAGCAATTGATCGTCATGCAGAATCCGATAAGAAGGATAAAGTTGCACTTCATTATCAAGATGCAGAACGTAAAGAATCTTATACATTCGGCGATATGAAAAAATGGACGGATAAAGCTGCTAACGTGTATGTAAACCATTCGAATTTGACAAAAGGGGATCGTCTCTTTATATTCATGCCGAGATCACCAGAGTTATATTTTGCCCTTCTTGGTGCTACAAAATTGGGCTTAATCGTTGGTCCGCTTTTTGAAGCGTTCATGGAAGGTGCTGTTTACGATCGCTTACTGGATAGTGAAGCGAAAGCAATTGTCACAACTCCAGAATTATTAAATAGAATTCCATTAGATAAATTACCTAATTTAGAGTCGGTTTTTATAGTGGGTGAAAATATAGAGGAATCCGATAAGTTTATCGATTTCAATAAAGCATTACATAATGCGTCAGAATCCTTCGAAATCACATGGGTTGATAGAGAAGATGGACTAATTTTACACTATACTTCTGGTTCTACAGGTAAACCGAAAGGGATATTACATGCACATAATGCAATGGTGCAGCAATATCAATCCATGAAATGGGTAATGGATATTAGAGAAGACGATATCTATTGGTGTACAGCAGATCCAGGCTGGGTTACTGGAACAGCTTATGGAATCTTTGGTCCATGGCTAACAGGAACTACATCACTTATTCTTGGTGGTCGTTTCTCACCCGATGCTTGGTATAATGCAATTGATGAGTATGGAGTTACTGTATGGTATAGTGCTCCAACGGCATTCCGTATGCTGATGGGAGCAGGAGATGCCATTGTTCAACAACATGATTTGTCTTCACTACGACATGTGTTGTCAGTAGGTGAACCGTTAAATCCAGAGGTTATCAAATGGGGTATGCAAGTATTCAACAAAAGAATACATGATACTTGGTGGATGACAGAAACTGGCGCACTAATGATTTGTAACTATGGCTGTTTACCTATTAAACCGGGTTCAATGGGTAAACCACTACCTGGAATTGAAGCAGCTATTATAGATAACTCAGGTAATGTTGTGCCGCCTTATACAATGGGAAATTTAGCACTTAAAAAAGGCTGGCCATCTATGATGCGGCAAGTGTGGAACAACAAAGAGAAGTTCGATTCTTATTTTATAAATGATGAATGGTATTTCTCTGGAGATTCAGCATATATGGATGAGGAAGGATACTATTGGTTCCAAGGTCGAGTGGATGATGTGATCATGACATCAGGTGAACGCGTAGGACCGTTTGAAGTGGAAAGTAAATTACTTGAGCATCCAGCTATTCTAGAAGCGGGGGTAATAGGGAAACCTGATCCTATCCGTGGCGAAATTATTAAAGCTTTCGTAGCATTAAATGAAGGATATGAACCATCTGACGAATTGATTGAAGAAATTCAACTCTTTGTCAAAAAAGGACTTGCAGCACATGCAGCTCCTAGAGAAATAGAATTCAAAGATAAGCTTCCAAAAACAAGAAGTGGTAAAATCATGCGTCGCGTATTAAAAGCTTGGGAGTTAAAACTGCCAACAGGTGATTTATCTACAATGGAAGACTAATAGTATAAGTGAACACTTGAATATAAAAATACAAAAAGCATTGCATTTAGCAGTGCTTTTTGTATTTGAAATTATCCAATACAGTAAAAGAAAAGGATGAAATTAAATGAAACAATTAAATCAAATTATTGAAAAGTTAAAAATGAATGTTCTTTCCATAGAAGATGTTCCTGATTCATTTAGTTCTACTGTATATAAAATACAACAAATTAATAAGCAGAACGTATATCTAAAAATTCCTTATTCTAAAGTAAAATTAGTACGTGAACATGAAGCTTTAGAAATATTGAGTGATACCTTACCCGTACCTACGTTATTAGGCTATTGGGAAGGGAATGATGAAATACCAGGTGCTCTTCTCCTTTCAGAGATTAAAGGGCAGGCAGTTTCGGGAAAGGTTGATGAAATATTAGCCTATGATATTGGAATTCACCATGCAAAGTTGCATAGTGTGCTTCCACAGGAACATACTTCATATAAAGGAATTTCAAATGTGTATGAACAATGGTCAGCTTTTAGTGAAACACATTTTTATGGTTTTGCTGAAGATGTAAAAGAAGTGATACCAGAGAATTTGTTAAAACAATCAATAGAACTATTTGAAGAACAACGTAAATATCTTCCTGAACCAGATGGACCGAGCTTTATACATATGGATTTTCGCCCGGCTAATATTATTGTCCATGAAAATCAAGTAACAGGGATTATAGATTTTGAAAGTGCACGTTTTGGTTCGACGGAAATGGATTTTACAAAAATAAACCGTGATATTTTTATGGAAAATCCAGGGACATTAGAAGCATACAAAAAGGGCTATCAATCTATTCGTCCAATAATAGATTTGGAAGTCATATTACCATTCTATCGTTTTACGGATGCATTTAATTCATTGGGTTGGTGTAAACGACGAGGAATCGAGAGGCATCAGCAATTTTTTAATGAGAATTATATTATTTTAAAATCTATTCTACACAACGAACACTAGTTATAAGAGCTATAATAAGAAAGATCTCAAATATAGATTTTAAAAAAACGAAGGCTACTAATACAAATTAGAAATAAATCCAATTTATATGTATGATGTACCAAAAGAAAGTTAGGTGGTGATTTTTTGGAGGAACGACAAAAGGACTTCCATCTACGAATACAAAAAATCGGTTATGTAGCCCCGACATTGAATCGTGGAATCGAATTTGTTTTAGTAATCGATGGGGAGCTTAAAATTGAAACAAGAAATCGAATTTATCAACTTAAAGATAAGGATTTACTCCTTATTAACCGCAATGAGCTTTTTGAAATGCAGGGAAATAATAAAAATAGCGTTCTCCGGTTTACCATTTCAGATACATATATGGATCAGTTTTATGGAGAATATCGGAATCGGCGTTTTGAATGCTTTTCAGGAGATGTCGATATGGGAAGAGAAGTTTTACTCGACCAGCTTAGGACATTCTTTGGTGAGATGGTCATTACCTATTATAGAAATGACGAAATCTATGCAATTGAAATGCAAAGACTTGTAAGTGAAGTTCTCTTGATCCTTATTCGCCGTTTTAAGAAAGATGGAAGTGTATTTGAAAAGATAAATACGGAAGATCAACGAATTAGTCAAATCGTTGATTATTTGGGGGAACATTTTCAAGAGCCCATTACTTTAGAGGAGATGGCTCATAAAACCTTTGTGTCTCCAGGGTACTTATCACGTTATTTTAAGAAAGTAATGGGCATGGGCTTTAGTCGTTTTCTTATGAATATTCGATTAAAACACAGTGTAAAGGATTTACTCTATACAACTGATTCAATTTCTTCTATTGCCATGAAAAATGGTTTTCCAAATACGAAGTCGTTTGCGAAATTTTTTAAAGAAATATATGGAGAAACTCCTAAAGTATATAGAGAGCATCATGTGGAAGAAAAAGTAACCACTATTGAGATTAATCAAAAGGAAGATGTAGAAACATTAACTAATTCTAATGAAATATTTTTGAAAATAGGTTCGTTACTAACAGAGAAAAATAATACGTATAGCAATACGGAAACTCGTTATGAAGAATTATATATAGACGCCTCTATTTCTATACATGAAAAAATTTATAGACCAGATCATGTTTTGATGATACGAGAGTTAAAAGAAATTTTAAGAGAAGATGTACGAGAGCAGGTACTAGCGGTAAAAGATGAACTTCGTCTCAATTTCATTGGCATTCGAAACTTGATAGGCAATACTATATTTCTTCCAACTGTAGAAACGGACGAGCTTATTTCAACTTCTTCCCCTTATTTTACAGCAGATCTTGCTATTAACTTTTTAAAGAAGCATGACCTATCTATATTTAGTCGTGTTGACTATCAAGATATATCAATGGATGAAGAAGCATATTTCACAAAACTAAAGGGATTTTTACATCATTGCTTGTTAGTGTATGGTGAGGCTTATGTGAGTAAATGGCATATTCTTTACTACGAGTCCTATTATTCTGCGGTCGATGGGAAAGAGCTACAACGTATTTATGAAAAGCTTTATCATACACTAAAAAAAATAGTTCCAAAGATACAGATTGGGTTGTATATTCCGTTTTCAATAGAAAAAGAAAGAACAAATGATCATCACGCCTGGCTACTACAGGAAGCGGGAAATATTGATTTTATCGGTTATCATGCAAATCAAAACGAGGCAATTGACTTTGAAGAAAGTAGAAATGATCGATTTTTATATGCTAAGGATTATATTAAAGAAAAAACAATTAAATTGAAAAATTATTTAAAACAGCTACATATTGAAAAACCACTCCATTTAATTACGTGGAATACGTTATCAGGAAATACAAGATACACAAATGGAACATTTTTTCGTGGTGCATTAGTATTGAAGAATGCATTAGAAATTTCAAAAGATGTCCATTCACTAGGATTTTGGATTAATACCGAAATACATGAGGTCGACGATCAGCATCATCGTATTCAATTAGAAGGAATGGAATTATTCCATTTTTTTAAAGGAAAACGTCCCGCCTATCACGCTATGGCTTTTGCCGAGAAATTATCCGGTGACATTATTGCGCAAGGAGAGGATTATATCCTGACAGAATATGAGGGTGGTTATCAGTTAGTACTTATGAACTGTACGAATATAAACCCTTATTTTTCAATTGAAGATGCTTTCCTCAGACAGTTAAATAAAGACATAAGAGTAACCATTTCGAATTTAATGCCTGGGGAGTATCAAATACGAAAGTATGTATTTGATAAAGACAACGGAGCTCTATATAAAAACTGGGGAAACCTAAGCAGTATACACGGCGTAGATCTAGAAGTGACTAAATATATTAATCGTTTAAGTCATCCGTCAATGCAAATCTTTGACGAGACCATTTTTGAAGATTGGTCATTCTATTCATACCTATCAATCAATGCCATTCATTTTTTTGATATCCGTAAAACGTACAGCAAATAGATCATATAAATAATCAGGAGTCATTGGTATTTCATTATACCGATGGCTTTTTAAATTTATTTTTTTCTAGATAAAAAATTAACCGTCTATTTTGTACCATCTATTAGGTGATGTCAGAATGTTGTCCTTTCTAACTAATGAACTGAACAAAAATCGCAAGGCTTGATAGGTCATATCTAGATTAAAATATACACAAGGAAAGCTTTCCAAATTCAATGATATGCTCGAGAGTGTTTATGTATAGTGTTAGATGTTCTACACAAGATAAAGTTTAGGAAAAATAAGGAGTGAAAATTATGGAAACAACCTACAAAGGTACAAATAAAATGATTACAGGGATTGTATTTGGAGTATTAACATTTTGGCTATTTGCGCAAGCAATGGTTAACGTAGTTCCCGTAGTTCAAAAGGATTTAGGAGTTTCTTCGGGTACATTAAACATTGCAATTAGTTTAACAGCGCTATTCTCGGGTATTTTTATAGTAGCAGCTGGTGGACTTGCTGATAAAATTGGACGGAAAAAAATGACGAATATCGGACTCATTTTAAGTATAATTGGTTCACTTTGTTTAGTTTTAGCAACTGGGTCAACATTACTCATTATTGGTCGGATCATTCAAGGTTTTTCGGCTGCTTGTATTATGCCTGCAACGATTGGCTTGATGAAAGCCTATTTTGAAGGGGCTGAACGTCAACGGGCACTTAGCTATTGGTCAATTGGTTCTTGGGGTGGTTCAGGTGTTTGTTCGTTATTCGGTGGAGCAATTGCAACATATATGGGATGGAGATGGATTTTCATCTTCTCGATTATCATCGCAATTCTTGCGTTATTGTTATTAAAAGACACCCCTGAAAGTAAAGCTAAACAAACTGGCAATTCTAAATTTGATGTTAGTGGTCTAATTATTTTCATTATAACAATGTTGGCATTGAATATTTTCATCACACAAGGTGCTGAAATTGGTTGGGCAAACTGGATTACGATTGTACTGTTAATTGTCACAGTAATTGGTGCGATTATCTTTATAAAAGTTGAAAATGGTAAATCGAATGCTCTAATCGATTTTGGATTATTTAAAAACGCACCTTACACTGGTGCAACGGTTTCAAACTTCTTGCTCAATGCTATAGCTGGAACTCTTGTTGTTGCGAATACGTATGTACAAGAAGGAAGAGGGTTTACATCTTTTCAATCAGGTATGCTTTCGATCGGTTATCTAATTGCTGTGCTTGCGATGATTCGTGTTGGAGAAAAGATTCTTCAAAAAATTGGTGCGAAAAAACCTATGCTTTGGGGTACAATTTTGACGCTTATCGGTGTTGGGGTGATGGGCTTAACATTCTTACCAGATGTAGCTTACACAGTTGTTGTATTTATCGGATTTGCTTTGTTTGGGTTAGGATTAGGAATCTATGCAACACCATCTACAGACACCGCAGTTTCGAATGCACCTGATGATAAAATTGGTGCAGCATCGGGTATTTATAAAATGGCAAGTTCCCTCGGTTCTGCTTTCGGAGTTGCTATATCAGCTACTGTATATTCAATGATCGCAGCCAATAGCGGGGTTGATGCAGCGGCAACTGGAGGTATTATCGCCAATGTAATTTTTGGCATCATCGCATTATTATCAATTATTTTCATGGTTCCAAATAATGCTGGTAAAAGCGAAGTTAAATAAGGAGCGTGTTAGTTATGAAAGAAAAACTAATGAAAATGTTGGATGAACGTAAAGATGAAATGATTCAAATTCGCCGTTATTTACATGAACATCCTGAATTATCATTTAAAGAAGAAAAAACAGCCGGGTATATTGCTGACTTTTACAAAGGGAAAGATGTAGAAATACAAACTAACGTCGGAAATGGTTACGGAATTATTATAACCATAAAAGGTGGGAAACCTGGAAAAACAATTGGTTTGCGAGCAGACTTTGATGCACTTCCAATTGTAGAAGAAACGCTCGTTCCTTTTAAGTCTAAAAATGAGGGTGTCATGCATGCATGCGGACATGATGGTCATACAGCTTACATGTTAGTTCTTGCAGATTGTTTAATTCAACTGAAATCAGAACTATCCGGAACTATTAAAATCATCCATCAGCATGCAGAAGAGGTTCCACCAGGTGGAGCAAAAAGTATTGTAGAATCTGGACTGTTGGACGATTTAGATGAAGTGTTTGGAATTCACTTACTACCAATTGGTCCTGCTGGTATGGTTGGTTACAATAAAGGCTTTGCTTTCAATGGTCGAGCATACATGAAGTTGAAAATACAAGGACGAGGTGGGCATGGTTCATCGCCTCATTTAGCAAATGATGCAATTGTAGCAGGTGCTCACTTTGTAACCGCGATTCAAACTATTATAAGCCGCCGATTAAGTCCGTTTGACATAGGAGTAATTACAATAGGATCATTTGATGGAGCTGGTACCTTTAATGTGATAAAGGATAGCGTAGAGCTTGAAGGTGATATCCGTTATATGACTGTTGAAACAAAAGAAACGATTGAACGAGAAGTAAAACGTCTTGTCAAAGGACTTGAGGAAGAGTTCGATGTAACTTGTGAGCTTACGTATACACCAGACTATCCGCCTTTGTACAATAATCCTGAACTTACAGAAAAAGTGGCAGAAGCACTAAAAAATGCGAATGTGAAAGAAATTACAGAAGTAAAAGAAGTCCCACCAATGGCACCATCTGAAGACTTCGCTTACTATGCTGAAAAATTCCCTGCTTGTTACTTTTATATTGGATGTACACCAAAAGGCGTTGAAAAACCATATTTCAACCATAATCCAAAATTTGATATCGACGAAGATGCACTCTTAGTTGCAGCAAAAGCTGTCGGACAAGTTGTTTGTAGTATACAAGAATAAAACAGTAGAGTCGTTCAAAATTCACTTTTTGAATGACTCTTTTGCGATTGAATGGATTCACCTGAGGAGGGGAGGGATCGCTTTGACATGGACATTCTGAACATCATTGGTACTGTTGCATTTGCGATAAGTGGTGTGCTTGTTGCATTAGAAGAGGAGTATGACATATTCGGTATTTATGTTTTAGGATTTACAACAGCATTCGGAGGAGGACTCGTTCGTAATCTATTAATTGGTATACCAATTGAGGACTTTTGGTTACAAGATTATTTATTTGAAATAGCGTTATTGGCTATTACGATAGTCTATATATTGCCGAAAAAATGGATTAGTAAATGGAAAAATTGTGAGGTGTTTTTTGATGCCATTGGTTTAGCAGCATTCGCCATACAAGGTGCAAATTATGCAGTATCAATTGATGCTCCATTAATAGTAGTAATTATAGCAGCTTCCATGACAGGTACAGGTGGTGGGATGATAAGAGATATGTTCGCAGGTCGAAAACCGATGATCTTCCGTTCTGGAATTTATGCCTTATGGGCAGTATTAGCGGGTCTTGCCATAGGTTTAGATTGGATACGTGGTCCCTACAGCACATTTTCCCTCTTAATCATTATCGTTATATTAAGAATATTATCTGTTTATTTTAAGTGGAATCTACCACGTAATATTGATGATAAAATAAGTATGGGTAAATAAAAAACAAGGGATAGCAATTATCCCTTGTTTTTTAATACAGCTGTTGCATTTTGGAAGGCCAACTTTCAAGTATCGCCTGCATGTCTTCTTTATTCTTCATCAAACCACAGCTTATCTTTATTATCAATGTCGCCATTGTAATTGATTAGAATTTCATCTCCTGCTTTTATATTTGTATAAGCATAGAAGTCAAATGTGTGATTATTAAAGTTAATCTCATACATTGCATTAGGTTCATAAGAATGGTTAAACAACATTCCATAACCAAGAAGGATAGCTGAATGATTTATCCCATACTCAAAAGCATAATCTCCAAGTATGGTTTGCTCGATGTATTGATGCTGGTCATTTGGATACGCAATGACAGGAGCTTCATGGAAAAGCTCTCCTTTTTTGATATCACATGTAGCAAATACCCCTCTATTGAATTCTCCATCACTTAATGGAGATGTTTTTACCTCAATCATGTTTGTTCGCCTACTCACTTTTAAAATATTCTTCCTAACTGTAACATTAATTTGGACATTATGCTCTTTTTTTATTTGATGTGAGAAAAGTGAGCTATAAGTGATCCATTTAATGAGATAAGAAAAACCTGCTAAAAAATGCCCGGTCCTTAAAAATCAAAACCTATTTCTATCGTATTCGAAGGGCTTTGGACAGACGTTTTGCTATAGGATTACCGAGTGATTTTTTAGGGATGCTGGTTGGTTGTGACGGACGTCACAACCAACCAGCATCCCTTTTTTTGGTAATTTTGCGGCTTGTGTCTGTCCTTCACCCTTCTAAAACTATTAGAAACAGGTTAGTGCGTTTTTGTTTAACTAAAGTAAAGATACGATTTTACTCTTAGAGGGGAAGACAGTCTAAGGGCGCGACAATGCAATCGCAATGATTGCCTAACCCGCATCGTGCGGACCTCGAAGATACAATTTCGTTGGCCATTGTACTTCTCTATTCAAAAAAGCCCAATTCTAAATAGAAATTGGGCTTTGTCGATATTTCAATTTGTTTTAGTTATCCTCCGCCTTCACCTGGAGAGGAGGGTCCTTCCTCTACAGGAGGAGTGACAGGATTTTCTTCAACCGGTGGAACAGTTGGATCTATAGTAGGAGGTATTACGGGATTCTCTTCATTCTCTTCTGGTGCTGTTGGTGGAACCACTGGCTCAGGTGGTTCTGCTTCTTCTATAGACACTATATTAGATGAACCAGATTCCATCCCGGTGATATCGACAGCAACAGCGATAAATTGACCTGCACGATTTATAGGTAAACTGTTTCCGGCAGCCTCTTTCTTAGAAGAAATCAGTGTTCTTTGTCCATTTCCGACTTCGTACACTCTATATCCTACAACATCTCCAGAAGTAGACTTAGACCATGTCATCGTTCCATTAGTCATTGTCGCTGTGACTGTAGCAGGTGGACTTCCGTCAGCATTAAATACTTCCTCAGAAACTACATTTCCTCCAAAGGCGGATTTTGTTGGGAATAGCTTAGAAGCATTACCTCCAAATTTCCCGAGCATCCGTTTTATAAAGTCTTCGTTAACACCATAACCACCACTTACGACAAATTCACCTGGCGTGTTATCGAGCGCACGATATCTGTTTCCATTTATCTCTACATAGGAAGAAGAGATTAAGCTATCATCTTTTGCAGTTGGTAATAAAACAGTAGCGTTAAATAAATCAGACTTCACTAAACCAGCTTGAGAACATGCATCTGAAACGGCAAGTCCTGAAATTCCACAGAACGATCTAGTAACCACTCCTTCAGGTGCTGTAAAGTTAGTAGAGGCATCCACTAATTCGGGATTCACATCATACATTGCATTCATCATATTAGACCAGAACATATTGACTCGCACACTTGGGTGATTGTAACGATTATTCATATAATATAATGTCTGTGTATCATCTCCATAACCCAACCAAACTCCTAAAGAAATATTTGGGTTATAGCCAACTAGCCATGAATCATTATGATTTTGCGTTGTACCTGTTTTTGCACCAAAATCAGATTGGAATTTCAATCTAGAGTTTGCTAATTTTGCAGTCCCTTTAGACAGTACATCTCTTAACATATCAGTAATAATATAGGAAGTAGCGGCACTGAAAACCGGTACTGCTTCCACTTCATGCTGATAAATCAGATTACCATCTACGTCTTCAATTTTCTCTATCATATAAGCATCAATAAACTGTCCGTTATTTCCAAATGTACCAAAGGCATTTGTATTTTCCTCGAGTGTTGCACCTTTTGTCATCCCACCAATGGAAAGTGCATGATTAGCATACTCAGCTTCGCCAATACTCTCAAATCCCATTTTTATTAAGAAGTCAGTAGGCTTACGATCCATGATTAAATCGTATAATCGGATAGTGGACAAGTTTTGAGACGTTGTCAATGCTTCTCGAGCAGAAATGATACCTAATTCCTGAGCAGTTGTATAGTTAGATGGTGATTTCGCCCATGTGGTACTACTTAAATTGTCCAGCTTCACATCGACTACTGGACTACCTGCACCAATTACCCCGTATTCTATCGCGGGAGCATATACTAGTAGTGGCTTAATCGTAGAACCTATTGGTCTAATACCTTGTGTAGAGTAGTTTACTTTATCAAGCTTATGATCTCTTCCTCCTAAGAAGGAAAGAATTTTACCTGTACCATTTTCTATTAGCATCCCCCCGACTTGAACAGGGAAGTCTTTTAAAACTATCTCTCCGGAATCCTCATCTTTTACTTCCTTCTGGAACGTATGGCCATAATATTCGAACTCATCTCTCACTTTTAACATAGCTAAATACATATCTTTGTTGATAGTGGTGTGAATGCGATAACCATCTGTACTAATCGAACGTTGGGCTAAAATATTATACTTTTCATATAGTTTCTCTTCTTTATCTAATCTAGCGGGATCAATAGAGTCTGCTTCCGCAAACTTATCTCTTAAAATTTCTTTTACTCTATTTTCAATTTCAGTCGTCAACCAAGGGTATTTATCTTCTGGGAGAGTTTCTGGCTCTCTAAAATCTTTAGTAATATCATAGCTTACTGCATTATTGTATTCTTCATCCGTAATATAGCCAGTTTCATTCATACGGAATAGAACTGTCCTCATCCGCTCAATACCAAGCTGTAGAGCTTCACCTTCTTTAATCTCTCCGCCTTGTCGAAATGGTGTGTAGGCAAATGGAGCTTGTGGAATACCCGCAATGTAGGCTGCTTGAGGTAATGTTAGATCTTTTGCTTTTATATTAAATATTCCATTTGCTGCGGTTTCAATCCCTGCAATATTTCTTCCATTAGAATTTCTCCCATAAGGAATAATATTTAGATATGATTCTAGTATTTCATCTTTGTTCATAAAGTGTTCCAAACGCATTGCTAATAATATCTCTTTAGCCTTTCGTTCGTAAGATACTTCGTTTGTTAAAACTTGGTTTTTGATTAATTGTTGTGTTAATGTTGATCCTCCAGTTTGTGTATCAGAATTTGATACATCCTGAAGTAATCCGCGGAATATTGCTTTTGGAACAATTCCGTTATGCACTTCAAAATACTCGTCCTCTGTTGCAAGTACTGCATCAATTACATAAGGAGAAACCTCTGATAATTTAGTTTCTGTTCTTTCTAAATCAGTACGTAATTTGCCTAAATATATATCTCCGTCAAAATAGACCTCTGATGTCTCTTCATAATTTAATACAGCACTTCGCATTTCTTCTTTATCACGAAGTGGCTCTTCTTTTACTAATGAAGCAAAATAGCCTGCACCGACAGATACACCGAATACCCCTAATGTCAGGAGTCCTACCATGAAAAGTAAACATAAATTCCATAAAACACCTGAGGATATTCTTAATCCCTTAGCCCATTTTGTAGATTCCCACACATCAAATTTATCTTTAAAGATTTGTATTTTTTCTAGCCATTTCTTCATTCAATTCTCCCCCCTAAATCATGAATTATTATACCATAAGCATATATTGTAAGACGATAGTTATTGACATACAACGTAGATTAGGTAAAATAGGTATATATTTTAACGAAGAAAAGTCCGAAGTAGTATTTATGCATACTGTGAAGAGAGCTAGCGGTTGGTGAGAGCTAGTCAGTGTATAAAAACGAATTACAGGCTTGGAGTTAAACGTACTCACAACGATACGGTGATTGAAGCGGAAGGAGTAAATCCTTCAAGCTGGGTGGTACCGCGCTAATTGATTAAGCGTCCCTGCATGATTATTTATCATGTAGGGACTTTTTTATTTTGAGGAGGTAGTATTAATGACGAATTTATTGGATGATTTAGCTTGGAGAGGTCTTTTATACCAACAAACAGATGCTGAAGGTATGGAGCAGCTTCTAAGTGAGGAAAAAGTTTCGTTGTACTGTGGGGTAGATCCGACAGCAGATAGTATGCATATTGGACATATTGTTCCGTTGTTAACGCTAAGACGCTTTCAAATGCACGGACATAGACCGATTCTTCTAGTTGGTGGAGCAACAGGAATGATTGGGGATCCTTCGGGGCGTTCAGAAGAGCGTCAATTACAAACAACGGAACAGATTGATTTGAATGTTCAAGGTATAAAAAAACAAATGGAACAAATTTTTGATTTTGATACCGAAAACGGTGCACAAATGGTGAATAACCGAGAGTGGATTGGCTCTATGGATGTGATTGAATTCCTACGTGATTTTGGAAAACTGATTAACATCAACTATATGCTTGGGAAAGATTCTATTGCTTCTCGATTAGATACAGGGCTTTCTTTCACTGAGTTTGCGTATACGCTAATTCAAGGAATTGATTTTAATCATTTATATGATCATTTTGGATGTCGAGTTCAAGTTGGGGGATCTGATCAGTGGGGGAATATTACTACTGGTTTAGAAGTGATACGTAAAACACATGATGATAATACAAAGGCTTATGGTATCACAATTCCGTTAGTAACAAAAGCGGATGGAACAAAATTCGGTAAGTCTGCATCTGGTTCTGTTTGGTTAGATGCGAAGAAGACATCGCCATACGAATTTTATCAGTTTTGGATTAATACAGCAGACTCAGACGTTATTAAGTACTTGAAAATTTTTACTTTCTTAGAGCGTGCGGAAATTGAGGCTTTAGAAGTTACAGTTGAAAATGAGCCACATTTAAGAAAAGCACAAATTACTTTAGCAGAAGAAATGACTCGCCTCATCCATGGGCAATATGCGTTAGACCAAGCTATAAGAATTTCCCAGGCATTGTTTAGTGGGAATTTGAAAGCTTTGACTGCAGAAGAAATGAAAGATGCATTTAAAGATGTACCATCTGTTGAGATGGCTAAAGAAGAAAAAAATATTGTAGACTTCATAGTGGAGGCAACAGTATCACCATCTAAACGCCAGGCACGTGAAGATGTAACCAATGGTGCAATTTCTATTAATGGAGAAAAAATCACAGATGTTGCATATGTAGTAAGTGGAGCAGATCGCTTAGAAGATGAGTTTATGATTATGCGTCGTGGTAAGAAAAATTATAAAATGATTAAGTTTGTATAAGATAAAAGCTACTTCCCAATACTATAATGGGAAGTAGCTTTTTAAGAACAAAATGGGTTATTAAAAACCGCCACGCTCATCTATATGATGATTATTTTGACCATCTTTTACATGAAGCTGTTTCTTCTGCTGTTCATCTAGCTTTTGATACTCAAGATAATTTTCGCCTGTAACATTATCTTTCTTCTTATTAGGTGAATTAAACGATTTATCCGTTTTCAAATAAAACCCTCCCATTTCTTAAAAGTTCCTCGTTAGTATTAACAAGTTTTGTTTAAATAGTCACAAATTTAACAAGAAGATGAAAAAAGAAAATATTATTAGTTAAAAAAGAACATGAAATAGGTTAAAATGATACTTAGGACAAAAGTTTGGGTTTAAAACATAATTTTTTTATTATTGGATTGAGGGGACGTTAGCAGTGAGTGTAAAGAGATATGTATTACATCATTTTGATGATTTTTTTGTTGTTTTATTTGAAAAGGATAATAAAGCAAATAAACTAGTCATCTTAAAAGATAAATTTACGGTAGATGCGAAAGCGGGAGATTTATTGGAAGTAGAAATTAATGCAGATAAATCTGGCTATAATTTTAAACTCCTAGAAGAAGAAGCAGATAATACGAAACAAAGATTATTGGACTTAATAGAAAATATGAAAAAAAGTTAACTATTGAACTTAAATTAAAGCTAGTTGTGGAAGCGTAAACATTTGGTGTGATAGAAATAGAAAGCTAAACACCTTTAAGTTATAAAGAGAGGAAACAAGTATCTCTCAAATTTCTTGAGAGCACTGAAAAAATTCCTTTGAAGTAAAGATATCAATTCCCTCAAACGGGGAGAATTGATATCTTATTTGTCGTATAATTTATAGTAACATTAAGAAACGGTGAATTAAAAACAAACAATAACGTCAAGCAACCTAACAAAGTTAAAATAAAACATAAAGGAGAGAGAAATACTGGAATTCTGGGAATCAAGTTTTATAGAAAAACAAGCGATATGGGGATTTGAACCTACAGATTCTGCAATCTTAACAAAGAATTTTTTCCTCGAAAAAAATGTGAGGGATATACTAGTGCCGGGTATTGGATATGGTAGAAATGCAAAGGTTTTTATTGATAATGGGTTAAATGTGACAGGTATCGAAATATCAAAAACAGCGATTGATTTGGCGAGACAAAATGAGCTTGATATAAACATATTTCATGGTTCAGTATCTGACATGCCTTTTGATAACAAACTTTATGACGGTATATTTTCTCATGCACTTCTTCGTTTATTGAATAATGAGGAGAGAGAAAAGTTTTTAAAGGATTGCTATGATCAGTTAAAGCCAAATGGATATATGATTTTGACCACTGTTTCAAAAAAAGCTCCAATGTTTGGTAAAGGAAAACAATTGGATAAAGACTATTTCGAGATAATGGAAGATGTAAAAATGTTTTTTTATGATTCCGACTCCATAAAACAAGAATTTGAAAAACATGGACTGGTGGAGTTTACAGAAATCGATGAGCCAAGTAAGGACATGAAAAATAAACCTTCAATAAATTTTATAGTTATAAAATGTAAGAAGGTATTATAAAGAGCAATAATGGTTCCGCGAAGTTAATAACTCTTGTCCTTATACATCAGTATTCATAAATGGGAAGCTATATAAAATATTGAAATTTCTATGTGATTCGTGATCTTGTGATAATAATTAACTAAATACTGGTAATAAAGTTGAAGTTGTTAGGAGGGTGAAAATTGTTTAAGTATGCATTACAACTCATAGTTGGAACCTTTACTTTAGTGGTATCCACAATTATTGCTTGGTATGAAGGGAGTACGATAACTTATAACTCTTTGGAATGGAGGTATTCAACGCCATTTACTAAATTATTTAACATTGAAATTTTGAATGGTAGTGAAATTAGCCAACTGGATTATTTTGTTTATGCAGCTAAATTTCAACCCCTTTTTCCCGCTATTATGATACTTAGTATTTTCTACATTCTGGGTATAGTTGGTTATTGTTTAATAAAATGTGAGT
Source organism: Psychrobacillus sp. BM2 (assembly GCF_048572895.1). Lineage (GTDB taxonomy): Bacteria > Bacillota > Bacilli > Bacillales_A > Planococcaceae > Psychrobacillus. Next base: position 2,599,701 of record NZ_CP183878.1, on the reverse strand, counting down.
CTAAATGGACTTTAGGATTTTGGGGATTAATAGGTTCTATTATGATATTACTGAGTGGTATAATATTTAATTCATCAACAATTGGCGGAATGATTTTTTCCTGGATTACTTTAGTAAGTGGACTTATATGTTTAGCTGTTGCTGCTTTAATATGGTTAAGAAATTTTAAGCATAGGCAACCTATAAACACAAATAGAGTGTAACATCGTGTAGAGTCGCACCTAAGCTAAGAGACAGTTAAAATACTTGCTATAAAAAAAGCCTCGAAACCGTGAATTATAAGGGTTTCAAAGGCTTTTAATATTACTCTTTGCAGAGCAATAATATTAACGAGAGTAGTACTCAACGATAAGAGCTTCATTGATTTCTGCAGCTAGTTCTCCACGTTCTGGATTACGAACGAAAGTACCTACTTTGTTGTCTGCGTTAAAAGTTAAATATTCTGGAACGAAGTTATTAACTTCCATAGATTCGTTTACAACGTCAAGGTTTTGAGATTTTTCACGAAGAGAAATTTCTTGACCTGCTTTTAGACGGAATGAAGGAATATCAACACGTTTACCATCAACCATAACGTGACCGTGGTTTACTAATTGACGTGCTCCACGACGTGTACGAGCAAGACCTAAACGGTATACAATGTTATCAAGGCGAGTTTCAAGAAGAATCATGAAGTTTTCACCATGTTTACCAGGCATTTTACCAGCTTTATCAAATAATGTACGGAATTGACGTTCGTTTACACCATAAGTGTGACGAAGTTTTTGTTTTTCTTGTAATTGAAGACCGTACTCAGTTAATTTTTTGCGTTGGTTAGGACCGTGTTGTCCTGGTGCGTAAGGGCGTTTTTCTAATTCTTTACCAGTACCGCTTAGTGAAATACCAAGACGACGTGATAATTTCCATGATGGACCTGTATAACGAGACATATATGTCTCCTCCTCTATGTTGGTTTTATTTTTGTTGTAAAATAAGACCAGATGTATTCAGACTAGCAGACATTTTGTTTTCATGTATCATCGCCCTAGCAGCCGAGGGTTACGGGATACACCATCTATAGTATAGAGGAACAAAATGAGCAATCTAGGCCATACAACTGCTGCATTTATTTTACACAAATTTCATTGTATCTTTATATATAGTAAAAGTCAAATGATATTCTAGTTCAAAAATAATTACAAAAATACGATAGACAGAGAATGGATAAATAGGATAAAATATAGTTATATTGAATTATTCATTACAGTGACAAAAGTACCGCAGTCACTCTTGGAAAGCTTGAGAGGTGAAGTAATGGAAAGCGCAGATAAGATTACCCATCTAAAAAGTAGTATTCTAGATATTTGGAATGAAAACGTATTCACACATGAATCGAGTATTAAATGGTTCGAAGACTTGCAAGGAATTTTATTTGATTTTTTTGACATACAGCAAGCAAAATATTTTATATACGATGCAGAAACTTTTCTGCAACTTTCATGGAATCATTCATTTACGAAAAAGCTCAATGCTATTAAATGGTCAGAGATTGAAACGTTTTTCTATGATAAAGACTTTATCGATGTGCACACACTTCAAGTAAAACATTCTTCCGATAATGACGTAGCATTATTATTAAGAGATGTGGAATTACAGCCATTAGGATTAATCATAATGGAATCCACAGATAAATGGAAAGAGTTTTCACAAACACCTCAACTAGACGAATTTATAATAACAATTACTAAATTAGTTAAAACTATTAAAAAGTCGGTTTATTTAACACAGCAAGAGAACCAGTATCGAAATTTGTTTAATGTAACGAAAATGTTTAATTCAACATTAGATATAGGTCAAATATTAGAGGGAACATTACATTCGATCCAAATAGCTTTCCCGAAATTCAAGTCCATACTTATCTTATCAAATGATCAAGATCGTAAAACATCTGTTCCATATAAGTTATTCGATTATACTACAGAAAGAAATACTACGGTCGAGGCCTATGTCTCCGGTGAAATAACGACTGAATTGGCTCAAGACTTAGGTGTTCGATTGCTAAATATTCCAATCATTGGAAAACAAGGAATCTATGGTATATTGCAAATTTCTGCCCCGCTAGATTACTTATTTTCGATTAGGCAAAAAGAATTTGCGATTTTACTAGCTGCAGCTGCGGGCAATGCTTTGGAAAATGCTAAGTTATATATTCAATCTCATCGATTGGTATCCGATTTACAATTAATTAACGAAACGTCGCATAAGTTGAATATGAATTTGTCATTAGATGAGATGGTTATCTTTTTACGAAATCAGTTAATGAAGTTTTTCAAACCTGAGCACGTAGGCTTTGTATTTATAGAAAATGATGAATATAAAATTTCACCAGCAAGTACGGAGTTATTTCATACTATGGATGGGCAGCTATATACTCAATATGTCACGAACCACTTTAAAACGAATAAAGATTCTTTATTTGTTGCCGATTCTAATCGGTTAACAGATTTAAAATATGAATACCGCTCTTTGGTGGCCATTCCTTTAAAAGAGCAAAGTAATATAACTGGTTTTAGTATTATCATGCATAAGGAACCCTATTATTTCTCTTTTGACAATTATAAATTAATGCAGTCCTTGATACAGCATTCGTCTTTAGCCATTAGCAATTCAACCTTAAGAAATAAGCTACAAAAAATGGTTGATCGAGATCATTTAACAAATCTTTTTGCAAGAAACTACTTGGATAGATTTGTTGAAAAGGCAATGGAAACTGATGATCAAGGTGTCTTTGTACTTATTGATATTGATAATTTTAAACGAGTAAATGATACTCATGGCCATCAAATCGGAGATGAAATTTTAAAACAAATAGCAAGAATTATACAAGGAATGATAAAAAATAAAGGAATAAGTGCAAGATGGGGTGGGGAAGAGCTAGCCCTATACTTCTCTCATATGTCACTAGAACAAGGTATAGAAGTATGCGAACAGTTATTAACGGTCATTCCCGGGAAGACCAACCCATCTGTCACAGTTTCGATTGGTGTATCAAACTGGCAACGAAGTGATGATTTAAGTTTTAATAACCTTTTCCACTATGCGGATACTGTATTGTATAAAGCAAAAAATAATGGTAAAAATCAACTTTGCGTTTATAAGGCATCTCACTCTTCCTGAGGGGGTGCCTTTTCTTTTTATAAAATTCCGAGTACACTTAGTGTAAGCGTTTACAAAAAAGGGGGTTATTTTATGAGTAATTCAAAGTTTTCCAAAGAAACATTGTATATCCATAAGGGGTACAAAACAGCTGAGCACCATGATAGCCTTTCTGTTCCACTTTATCAGACATCGACATTCGCATTTGACACAGCAGAACAAGGAGAAAGAAGATTTGCTGGTGAAGAACTGGGTGGAGTTTACTCCCGATTAGGGAACCCTACGGTACAAGTATTGGAAGAACGGATGGCTATGATGGAGTTAGGGGAAGGTGCATTAGCATTTGGCTCAGGTATGGCTGCTGTAAGTAGTATTTTGGTTCATCTTACTAAGTCAGGTGATCATATTCTTTGCACGAGAGGAATTTATGGTTGTACGTTCGGACTGCTAAAAATATTGAAGGATAAGTATAATATTTCACATGACTTAAAAGCTTTATTGACTGAAGAAGAGATAGAAAATGCGATTAAACCAAATACTAGTTGTATATATATAGAAACACCTATTAATCCAACGATGGAAATTGTAGATATTGAACTAATTACAAAAGTTGCCAAGAAACATAGCATCCCAGTCATTGTGGATAATACATTCTCCTCACCGTACTTACAAAATCCGATTGAGCTAGGAGCAGATTTCGTGCTTCACAGTGCCACAAAATATATTAATGGACACGGTGATGTCATCGCAGGAATTCTAGTTGGAAGAAATAAAAATGAAATGGATACAATTCGCGGCACTGTTCAAAAAGACTTTGGTGGTATCATTTCACCGTTTGATGCATGGTTATTAATACGCGGTTTGAAAACGTTGCATATCCGTATGGATAGACATTCGGAAAATGCTAGTAAAGTATTTGACTTTTTAAAGGCACATACCTCCGTTGAAAATATTTATTATCCATTTGATGTAGATAATCCAGGGTATCATGTGGCAAAGAAACAGATGAAAGCTGGTGGGGGTCTAATTTCCTTTACTATAAAAGGAGGATTGAAACAGGCGCAAAAGCTTATGAATGAGCTTAAGCTGATAAAAATTGCAGTTAGTTTAGGAGATGCCGAAACTCTGATCCAACATCCCTACACAATGACTCATTCAGTTGTACCTGAAAAAGATCGATTAGAGATGGGTATAACAGGCGGCTTATTAAGACTTTCCGTCGGGTTGGAGAATTCTAGTGATATCGTAGAAGATTTACAGCAAGCATTAGCTAAAATGTAAAGAGTGGAAGGAGAAGTCTCCTTCCACTTTTTAGTTATTCGTTTTCAAGTGTTCTATACAAAAGTGGAACCTTTTGAATATTCTAACGTAATGCTAATAGAAGATATTTTTATGTTATGAGAAGTGATTATACATCTAAACATGTTCACTTAATAGCGATCAATTAAGTAACTGGAATTGGAGGGGATATAATTGAAGATTGATTATCTTATTTTTGATTCGCTACCTGGTGCTCGCTTATTGGAAAGCATTGTAGAATTACATACAGCTATTTTTGGTACCTCTGATAATTTTATTAATAAGATGGCAAATAAACCTGGATTATTAGTTATTACTGCTATGAGTGGTGAAAAAGTTATTGGATACAAGATTGGCTATGCATTAGGCGATACTAAATTTTATAGTTGGTTAGGCGGGGTAGATACTAATTTTAGGGAATTTGGGATTGGCTCTACCTTAATGGAAAAGCAACATCAATATTTAAGAGAAAAAGGTTATAGTGTTGTTCAAACAAAAACAATGAATAGATGGCGTAGGATGCTAATTTTGAATATAAAAAATGGCTTTGATGTCATGGACACGTATACGGATGAAAAAGGGTTACATAAAATTATACTTGAAAAAAATTTACAAAATTAGCTTAAGCATTAGATAAGTGGTAGACTGTCTGAATTTATTACTTTCTCGTTGTAACAATTTTAACTTACATTTGAGGGGACGCTAATTTGAGAATAGATGAATTTATAGAACAATTTAATAAAAAATATCCTGATGTTGATCGATTCGATATTGCTACAGATGAAATGATTGCAACATATGAAAAAACACTTGGATATCGTTTGCCTGTTTCATTTGTGAGGTTTCTGAAGGAATTCTCCAATGGTATTTTTTTATTGGATTGTGAACCAATAGGAGGTGTTAGTAGAAACTCTCCTTCTGGTGATATTGGCAAAATCGATAGGATTATTCCAGACATTACTAATGAGATTTTAATAGTAGAAACTAAAGAGTGGATAGAACCTAAACGACTTATATCCTTTACAACGTTTGATGCTGGAGACCATTCGAACAATCATTGGGTATTCATATGTGAAGATAGTATTCCTGATCAAGAGTACAAGGTTGGGTTTGTTAGCCAAATAGAACCACGAATTGTAAAGGTTTTAGATAACTTTGAAGAATGGTTAACCTTATTATGGGAACACGATGATGAAGAGGATGAGAAGTCTTATCCTGTGTTCTACGTGATTTACCCATCGTATGAGGAACGATTAGAAATACTCTATGACTGGTTTGATTGAACAGACTCTGGGATGTTTGGTGTCAATGAATTTATATAAAAAGGTTTTTGTACTTCAATAAAAGAAATAAAGTTCTTATTTTTTTTGGATGGGGAGAAAGTCACTATGAAAAAGTTTGTTTTTATATTTGGACCACAAGCAGTTGGAAAAATGACTGTCGGACAGGAATTAGCAAAGAGTACAGGCATGAAGTTATTTCATAACCATATGACCATTGATCTGTTAGAGCCACTATTTGGATTTACTCCAGAAATGTGGAGATTAACACATCTATTTCGACAGGAAATATTTAATTCATTTTCAAAAAGTGATAGTAATGGGATGATTTTTACTAAGGTATGGTATTTTGATCAGAAAGAAGATTGGGATGATATAGAAAAGATGTGCCAAATTGTATCTTCCCAAGGAGCTAGCATTTATTTTGTTGAATTAGAAGCCAATGTGGCTGAAAGGTTAAAGAGAAATAAGACACCACATAGACTTGAACATAAACCAACTAAGAGAAACATGGAACAATCTGAACAACATCTATTAGATACTCTAGAGAATAGTAGGTTGAATTCTAAGGAGGGTGAAATTACAAAGGAAAATTATTTGAGAATAGATAATACTTATTTAAGTGCGGAAGAAGTTGCTCAAATGATAATAACAGAGTTTCAATTATAGTATCTTGAAGAACCGAAAGGGGGAGCATTTTGACAAAGGAAGCGCTATTAATAATTGACGTTCAAAATGGAATGTTCCAAGCAGGTGATGAAGTTTTCAAATCAGATATGTTACTACAAAACTTAAATGAATTATTAGTCCGTGCAAGGTCTATGCAGACACCTATTTTTTATATACAGCATCATGCATCCGTTGGTAAACCATTAGAGCATGGAACAAGTAGCTGGGAAATTCATTCTAGCATTTCTCCAAATAATGAAGATACTATTATTCAAAAAACAACCCCTGATTCATTTTTTAATACACCTCTAGATATGGAGTTGAAAAAACAAGGGATTGAACATTTGATTATCGTAGGTATTCAAACAGAAGTGTGTGTTGACACTACATGTAGAAGAGCTTTTAGTATGGGATATAAGGTGACCTTAGTTTCAGACACACATAGTACATGGGATTCCAAGGAACTAACTGCACAGCAGATCATTAACCACCACAATGGCGTGTTGCGGTGGTTTGCTGATGTTTATCCGAGTAAAGACATTAAGTTCGATTGATTAAGACTTTAAACTTATGTGCAGTAAAGCGGTAGAAAAAGTTATAGGAGATGAAATAATGGAAAGAGAATTAGACAAAGCTATGGAATTACGAACGAGTGGGAATCATAAAGAATCTAACTCGATACTATTACAGCTTGTTCAGGAGTTCCCGGAGAATCCTTCTATTAATTACCATTGTGCTTGGAGTTTTGATTTACTAGGAGAAGAAGCTAAGGCAGTACCCTTTTATGAAAAGGCAATCAAACTGGGGTTGTCATCTAAGGAACTAGAAGGAGCTTTTCTCGGTTTGGGTAGTACATATAGGTCATTGGGTGAATATGAAAAGTCAAAAGCTATATTTTTAAAAGGAATAGGGGTATTTCCTAACAATAGAGCAATCCAAGTGTTTTATTCGATGACCCTATTCAATTTGAATGAGCATAGTAAAGCTATGGAGCTATTATTAAACTGCTTGATAGATACCACAACAGATAAGGAGATACTTAATTATAAAAGAGCAATAGATTTCTATTCTGATAGATTGGATGAGATTTGGGATATTAAAGGGGGCTAATAATTATGGAGGTTTTTATAAGGGGTGGAATTATAGATGATACAAAAGACATGTTAGAAATCCAAAGAGAAGTTGTTTCAGAAAACGAATTTATGATTTCTGTTTTAGATGAGTTGGATGTGACGACAACTGAGCAATAAAGTAACTGGGATTTGTAGAAGAAGGACGTAAAATTAAAGAAGCTAAATTTAATGAGGAATTATATGTAGATGACGTTCTTATGTATAAATTAGTTTAACCTTTATACGGATTGCATTAGTCGAGAAAGAGCAAATAAAAAGGACCTAAAAGTGGTCCTTTCTATAATTGTCTATTATTGACTTATTAAATATGCTTCACCAATATTTGGATAAATTGTTCCAAACCTTCCGCATCCTGCTCGGTGAATCGATCTTTAATAGGACTATCGATGTCCAAAACTCCTACAAGTTCTCCGTCTTTAACGATGGGAACTACAATTTCGGATTGTGACGCTGCATCACATGCGATATGACCTGGATATGCGTGTACGTCTGGGACAATAATTGTTTCTTGTTTTGAAGCAGCGGCTCCGCATACACCTCTACTTAGTGGGATTCTTACACATGCAGGTAATCCTTGAAATGGTCCCAATACTAGCTCTCCATCTTCGATTATATAAAATCCAACCCAATTTATCTGATCAAAAAATTGATTTAATAATGCAGATGCATTACTGAAATTTGCAATTGCATTTGTCTCCCCGGTTAAAAGAGCGTCTAGTTGTTTGGAAAGCATATTATAATTTGCTGTTAAGTCTTCTGAGTATGCTGATTTTGTGAACATATTAATTGTCTCCATTCTATAATAAAGTACTTATTTCATTGTAAAACTGATGTAGATCCTTTGCTTGATGTGCATCTGATCCAAATACAAGTGGAATCTCCATTTCCTTCGCTAGCATTATATAAGGAAGTGGGGGATAGCTTTCTAAACAATAAGGCTTAGCAAACCCAGCGCTATTTACATCAAGCTCTAGTTGCTGATGTTTAATTTCATTCAAAAGAGCTACTATATCTTCATGGTCTTGCACTTCTTCGATAAAGGCATGCTGGAATTTGTGTACTAATGTTATATGACCAATTCTCTTTGGCTTATAATTTCCAAGATTACTCGTTATTGAATCTACCAGTGTTTTATAATACAATTTATACACAGACATTGGGTTTCCGAGTCGATCTATAAATTCTAAAAATGTAGATTTGGAGTAGTCAATGCAAGTATAGTCATCTTCGTATTTTAGGAAATGAACTGACAAAATTGAGTCATCTAAGTATTTTCCATATGTATTTAAGAAAGAAGTAGTACTTTGTTCAAACTCAGCTATAAAATCGATTTCTAAGCCTGTAGAAATAACAATATCTTGGCTATACTCTTTTTTCAACTTTTGTAACTCGAAAATATAAGATTCTAGTTGATTCATGCTCATCCCACTGTCCTTATTCGGTGTTGGATCTATAAAACCTAAGGGCATGGGGGCATGTTCTGTAAAGGTAATTGCCTGAAAATCACTTTGAATCGCTTGTTCAATATACAAATGAAAAGAATCTTTTGTCCCATGCGGACAATAGGGTGTGTGGATATGACCATCCTTTTTCAAAAGAAATCAGCCTCCAAATTATAGAAATATAATTTTTTTTAAGAATTAATTGTTTTTCTCTTGTTTTATGAAACAATAACATAAAAAGCATGGTAAGATATAGAGTAACACTGTAAATAGAACTTTTGAATTTGGAACAGGGGGCTTACGATGAAGTATATCATCCCAGCAGTCATTATACTTTTAGTAATAGCAATTTTTGCTTTTATCATAAGACGAAAACATAACGCAGAAATAGAGAGATTAGAACATGAGAAGCATCAAATTCAAAACAAACCAATTTTAGAAGAAATGACAAAAGTGAAACAATTGAATATGAATGGTCAAACAGAGGAAATGTTTGAAAGATGGAGAAATGCATGGACAGAGGTAATGGATGTGCATATGCCAAAAATCGACGTTCTTTTATTTGACGCTGAAGAAAGTATAGATAGATTTATATTTCCAAAAGCGACGAAAATCGAAAAAGAAATTCAAATATTAATATCCCTTTGTGATAAAAAAATGTCCGAAATTTTAAACGAACTAGAAGATCTAATCGGTAGTGAAGAAAAAAATCGTATCGAGATGGAGCAACTAAAGGAGCAGCATCGTGCAGCTAGAAAAACACTTCTTGCACATCAGTATTCCTTTGGAGAAGCAGTAAAGGCGCTTGAGCAAAAGCTAGAATCCTTCATTCCACAGTTTGAAGAATTCGATAGACTAACGGATACAGGGAATTATTTAAGTGCACGTGAACTTGTCATCACTGTTCAAGATGAAGGTCAAAAGTTCTTCCCTAAATTACATGATATTCCTACAGTACTATCTGAAATTCAACATAAAATTCCTGCCATTATTCATGAATTACGTAATGGGCAAAAGGAAATGGAAGAGAGTTCTTATTACTTACAGCATCTCGAAATGAATAAAAAATTAGATTCCATAGAAGCAGAGCTTGTAGAGTTAAAACAAGCAATCATTGAACTGAATGTCGGTAAGACAATTATTAGAGTAGAAGAGTTAAAAGACGAATTAGACACCTTCTATGATTTGTTGGAAAAAGAAGTACTTGCAAAAAAATACGTAGACCAATATAAGGAACAAACTGGTACACGTTTACGGGAAGTTACATCTGTTACACGTGCTGTAAGTGAAGAAGCAGCGTATGTACAGCAGAGCTATCGTCTACCTGAAAAAGAGGCCGAAATTCCACAAAGCTGCTTAAAAGAACTAGAGGAATTAGAGAAAAAGTATGAATTGCTTTCTAGTCGGGTAGAGGAAGAACGATCAGCATACTCAAGCCTTCAAGAAGAGTTAAATGAAATCGCTGAAGGAATTGATCGACTATACGAAGAGCAGGATCGATTTGCAAATCGTTTGAAAAACCTTCGGATCGATGAGAATAATGCACGTGAAAAACTAGATGAGCTAAAAAGTATGTTACATGATACTGACCGTATGCTTCAAAAAGCTAATATACCTGGAATTCCAGAGGATATGGATGTTCGTTTAGAAGAAGCAGAAGAGCATATTTATGTAGCAATGCAAAGCCTTCAAGAAGTCCCTTTAAATATGTCGTTGGTAGATAATTATTTAGAAAAAGCAGAGGCATGTATGGAGGAAGTACATAACAGAGCGAAAGAAATGCTAGAAAATGTGTTACTAACTGAAAAAATTATTCAATATGGTAACCGATATCGTGCAACTCACCCACATGTTCACGCAAGACTATTAGAAGCAGAGGAAGCGTTTAGACAATTACGTTATTCTAAGGCATTAGAAGATGCAGCGACTGCAGTGGAAGAGGTAGAACCGGGAGCTTTAAAGAAAATTGATGCATTAGTGAAAGAAGACGCTTGGCGTACATAATCATAAGATTTTAAAAAACAGTTGGAAATGTAGTTGTTTGAAAATCATATTTTGTATACTAACGTGAACCACCTCACTATGTGATGGTGGTTTTTTTTCGAAAAGGAGGGTTATTGAAAATGATTTATTTTGATAATAGTGCGACGACTAAAGTCCATCCAGAGGTACTGAACACATTCGTCACAGTCAACGAAAAATTCTGGGCAAATCCGGCTTCTATTCATACGTTTGGACACCAGACAAATGAATTGTTACAATCTGCTAGAGAACAAATTGCTGACATACTGAAAACTTCGAGTGAAACAATATTTTTTACATCAGGTGGAACAGAGTCCAATAACTTAGCGATATTTGGTCTTGCTCATAAATATAAGCATCGAGGAAGGCATGTACTGATTTCTGAAATAGAGCATCCTTCTATTATAGAAGCAGCTAAAAAATTGAGCGAACAAGGATTTGAAGTTGAGTGGATTCCCGTAGACAAAGAAGGAATCATTAAGTTAGGATCAGTAGAAAATTATCTAAGAGATGATACCGTATTGGTAAGTGTCATGCATGTAAATAATGAAACAGGAGCAATACAACCAATCGAAGAACTTTCTAAAATTGTTAGAGAACAAAGCAGAGCACTTATTCACATGGATGCTGTTCAAAGTTTCGGGAAAATACCGGTTAACTTTAAGCATTTCGATATTGATGCTATAACAGTATCTTCCCATAAAATACATGGATTAAAAGGTTCGGGATTACTTGCTTTAAAAAGATTCATCGAAATAGAACCGATATTATACGGTGGTGGACAGGAATTGGGTATCCGCAGTGGTACAACCTCTGTGCCTTTGGCGGTCTCTACAGCAAAAGCAATGAGACTTGCTATGGAGAATTTGGATAGTAAAGCTGCGAAATTACAAAGTCTGTCAGATGATTTAATGGAATACTTACAGTCTTTTCCTTTTATTAAAGTAATATCTCCAGCTAAGAAAGCACCACATATCATTTCATTTTCTGTGCAGAAGATTAAAGGAGAGGTACTGATCAATGCGTTACAGCAACAAGATATTATTGTCTCGACTAGTAGTGCATGCTCTTCAAGACAAACGAAAACAAGTCATGTGTTAAAAGCTATGCACATTTCAGATGACTTTATAAAAGGTGTATTGCGCATAAGTCTTAGCACCACTAATACCCAACCGGAAATAGACCAATTTAAAATTGTATTCAAGCAAGTCATGAATGTAATTAAAGGAGATTAAAAAGCATGAAATGGGAAAAAATATTAGTACGTTATGGTGAATTATCCACCAAAGGAAAAAATAGAAAGCAATTTATATCACATTTACGCAATAATATAAGGTTTTCGTTTGTGGATTTGCCTAATATAAAGATTCAAGCTGAAAGAGATCGCATGTTTTTAACATCATCGGATGATTCGGAAATTCATGCATTAATAGAGCGACTGCCTAAAATATTTGGTATTCAATCATTTAGTCCTGTAGCTTCCTGTTCAAAAGATTTAGATGATATTCAAGCAACTGCACTCAAAATTATGGACAGCCTAGAAAGCCAAGATAAAACGTTTCGTGTTACCGTAAAACGTTCAGATAAGTTTTTCCCGTTAGACACATATGAGCTGCAAAGCGTAGTAGCTAGTAATGTATTAAGACAATATCCATCTTTAAAAGTTCAAATGAAGAAGCCGGAAATTGATTTGCGAATTGAAGTGTTAAATGATGCTGTGTATATGATGGCACAGGTAATTCCTGGAGCAGGAGGTATGCCTCTAGGTTCTAATGGTCGTTCCTTATTAATGTTATCAGGTGGGATCGATAGCCCTGTGGCTGGTTATATGCTTTTAAAACGTGGTGTTCGCCTCGATGCAATACATTTTCATAGTCCCCCATTTACGAGCGAACGATCGAAAGAAAAAGTGATGGATCTTGCCAATCAGTTAAGTCATTTTGGGGCAACTGTAAGATTGCATGTTATACCTTTTACAGATATTCAACAAAGTATACAAGCCCAAATACCTGAAAACGTTTCAATGACTACTACTAGACGCTTAATGATGAAAATTGCCGATCTTGTTCGTGAAGAAATAGGAGCATTAGGAATTGTGACAGGCGAGAGCTTAGGCCAGGTTGCGAGCCAGACGCTGGAAAGCTTAACCGCGATTAATGCTGTTACATCTACACCAATTTTCAGACCACTAATATCTATGGACAAGTTAGATATTATAGATATTGCCCGGGAAATTGGAACGTACGAAACTTCGATATTGCCTTATGAAGACTGTTGTACTATTTTTACTCCATCCTGTCCAAAGACTAAACCGAAGCTCGAAAAAGTGGAATACTATGAGAGCTTTAAGGATTTTGATGAATTAATAGCTGAAGCAGTGCAAAATAGAGAAGTTCTTTCGTTCCCAATGAAAAAGTCGAATGATTTTTCAAATCTACTTTAACAATTAACAAAAATTACCTTTTCTCCTCTGTGTATGAATTAGATGAAAATGAACAATCTAATTTCACAAGGAGGTGAGGAACATGCCAAACAATAATAGCTCAAATCAACTTCTAGTACCAGGTGTAAGACAAGCATTAGATCAAATGAAATATGAGATCGCTCAAGAGTTTGGAGTACAACTTGGTGGTGAAGCATCATCGCGTGCCAACGGATCCGTAGGCGGAGAAATTACGAAGCGATTGGTTGCCCAAGCCCAACAACAAATGAATGGATTTCAAAAATAAGTAATCATAAAAAACCGGTAGCCTAGGCTATCGGTTTTTTTGATACCTACACTGGGATGGTGAAATGTTGCTCATACCAGAGTGAATGTTGCGCAAACGGCAACCAAAGTTGCGAGAACCCAGGGCAAAGTTGCGCAAAGACTTCCGAACGTTGCGCATCCGAAAAAGTCACACGTGCCTAACGTATTCAGCTCTCTTCACACTTTTGGAAGGTAATCTAGCTTTTTTAAGCTGATTGGTCACTGAAAAGGTGGGGATGGCCTTGCATGCATCACAACATTAAGTTTGTCTGTCTTATTACACCATTTATGGAATATAACTTTATTTTGAAGTACTCTAGTAGAAAAATATCTGAAAGTTATAACTTTTGTTCACTAAAACTTGTGATTTTCCTCTATAATTAAAACAGTGAAAAGGAGGAAGTCAAATGCATAAACAAGATTTAATAGCCCCAGAACATTATAACCTCGTTACTGAATTTGAAAAGTTTGCAGTAGATGAAGCAAAGTTAGCTTTAGTATGGGAATCTGAAGATGGGAAGCAGAAAAAAAGTACATACAAACATTTACTTCAAAGAGCAAGTAAAATTGCCAATCTGTTCACCCGTAAAGGTCTCCAAAAAGGGGACGTAGTATTAATAATGGTACCCCGTTTAATCGAAGCATATGAAATATATATAGCTGCATTAAAGGCTGGTCTTGTAGTTATACCGAGTTCTGAAATGCTTCGTGCGAAGGATATTGAATATCGATTGACACATAGTGATGCAAAGGCAATTATTGCTTATGAACCATTCCTTGATCAATTTGAAGAAGTTCGTAACTTAGATGATCAACTACTATTCGTAATCGGCAATAAAAAAGACAATTGGATTTCATTGACGGAAGAGATAAAAACTGAGTCGGATGAATTTCAAACAATTGATACCTTAAAGGATGACATGGCATTCCTTTCTTACACAAGTGGAACGACTGGAAACCCTAAAGGCGTTGTCCATACACATGGCTGGGCTTTTGCACATTTACGCACTTCTGGACCAAACTGGTTGGCGATTCAAGAAGGAGACATCGTGTGGGCAACAGCAAGTCCAGGGTGGCAAAAGTGGATTTGGAGTCCCTTTTTAGCTACATTAGGCAGTGGAGCAATCGGCTATGTTTATAACGGAAAGTTTGAACCTAAAACTTACCTTAAAATTATACAAGAGAAGAAAGTTAATGTGCTTTGTTGTACGCCTACAGAGTACCGAATCATGGCGAAAGTAGATACGTTAAACGAGTATAATCTATCCTCTCTTCATAGTGCTGTTTCGGCAGGAGAGCCGTTGAATAGAGAGGTTATTGAAACTTTCGATAGAGTGTTTGGTCTAGAAGTGCGAGATGGCTATGGCCAAACGGAAAATACGTTACTTGTTGGAACGATGAAGGGAATGGAAGCAAGACCCGGATCCATGGGGAAACCAACGCCAGGAAATACAGTTGAAATTATCAATGACCTAGGGCAAATTTGTGCCCCAGGAGAAGTTGGAGATATAGCTGTCCATCTAGAAACTCCAGCATTATTTAAAGAATACTTAAAAGATCCTGAAAGAACCTCCATGCAGTTTAGAGGAGACTACTATATAACAGGTGACCTGGCGAAAAAAGATGAGGATGGTTACTTCTGGTTTGAAGGTCGTGGAGACGATATTATTATTAGCTCGGGTTACACAATTGGACCATTTGAAGTAGAAGATGCCTTAACGAAACATCCAGCAGTGCAAGAATGCGCTGTAGTTGGAACACCACATCCGGAACGAGGAAGCATTGTTAAAGCATTCGTTGTATTACGTGATGCATCTATAGAAGGTTCTGAGGATTTAATAAAAGAACTACAAAATCATGTGAAACAAATAACCGCTCCCTATAAATATCCAAGGGAAATTGAATTTATCGAGGTATTACCAAAAACAGCATCTGGGAAAATTAAAAGAATAGATTTACGACAAAAAGAAAATAGTAAAAAGTAAGTTTTTGAGTTAAAACTTGTTCAGAAAACACGGTGAGAAATTATCTCTCCGTGTTTTCTTATTTACTTTAGTGATTTAAAGCAATATAATAGTTTAATATTTCGAGTTACAAAGTAAAAGAGGTGTCCTAATTGGGAACGGAAGAAAAACAAGGAATCATATTTGTAATACTGGCATATGTTTTATGGGGATTCATGCCAATCTACTGGAAGTTATTAGAGCATGTTTCAAGTGATGAAATACTTTCAGGTAGGGTAATTTGGTCATTTATATTTACATTTATGCTAGTAATAGTAGGTAGGAATTTTAAACAACTGAAAATAGATCTGAAGGATTTATGGGCAAACCAAAAATCTTTCTGGGGACTTTTTGCAGCTTCATATCTAATAACAGGAAATTGGTTTACATACATATATGCAGTGAATGCTGGTTTTATCGTACAGACAAGCTTAGGTTATTATATAAATCCATTACTTTCCATTTTATTAGGAATTATATTTTTAAAAGAAAGATTATCAAAAGCGCAACAGTTGTCTGTGCTACTTGCTGCTATTGGTGTAATTATTTTAACTGTTTCATACGGTGGAATTCCGTGGATTGCATTTACGCTTGCGATTACATTTGCTTTATACGGCCTGATAAAGAAAAGTATTAAAATTGATGCACTCCGTGGATTAACAATTGAAACTTTTTTTGTTTTACCTGTAGCGCTCATTTATTTTGTCTATCTAGTAGTATCAGATAAAGCGGTATTTTTCACATCAAATGCGACTACAGTTACCTTACTTATATTCACAGGTGTTGCAACTGCGGTACCACTAATATTATTTGCTAAGGGAACGAAAACAATGCCACTATATATGTCAGGATTTTTTCAGTATATAGCACCTACAATTATGCTATTAGTAGGGATCTTGTTATACGGTGAGGCATTTAGCAAAATAGAATTTCTATCATTTTCATGTATCTGGGTTGCGCTAATTTTGTTTACAGTTTCTAAAATAATAGAAGTTAAAAAAGCGGCCGACTCCGCCCTTCAGCTGGACAGATAAGAAAAAAACAGACAGCTCCGTTGCTTAACGGAACTATCTGTTTCAAATTATAAAAATGATCTTTTTACTTTTTCCCAATAACTATTATTCTTCAGTCTAACAGTTTTGATGATTTTATCACTCAAGCAAATAGTAACATTTTCAACATGCTGAATACTCAGTGCTTCGTTATCCGTGCTCATTGAAGGATAATCATTCCAATCCTTATGCAAGCGAAGCTCTAGAGTTCTCTGACCACTTAATATAAAGGATGAGCCTAGCGTTCTATATTCATTGCTATTAACAGAAGCAATTTCTGCAACTTGAATACAAGGAAGAAGAGGGTCAACCACTGCACCATTCAAAGATTTATTGTAACCTGAGCTACCGGTTGGAGTGGAAATTACCATGCCATCGCCTCGGAAGGACTCAAAATGCTTCTGATCAATAATTATATCTAATACAAATGCTTTAATAATATTCGAGCGAATCGTAAATTCATTTAGACATAAAAATTTTGGGTGATTATTTACCGAAATTTCTAGCAATGGGTACTTGCGAACTTGAATATTCTTCGTAAGGACTGCCTCAGCCATAGATTCTATATCATCTGCTAAAAAATCACAGTACATACTGAGGGTATCGGTTGTAGAAATACCAGCATACAAACAATCCTGTCTAAATCCTGTTTTACGGACCGCTTGTAAAAAAGAACCATCAGTCCCTATACTAACTATTATTGAAGCAAGCTCAGGGTCTTCAACGACCGTAAAACCATGGCTATGTATTGCTTCAGCGATTCTATCTTTTCTTTGCAGAGATTTTGTG
This sequence comes from Psychrobacillus sp. BM2, assembly GCF_048572895.1. Lineage (GTDB taxonomy): Bacteria > Bacillota > Bacilli > Bacillales_A > Planococcaceae > Psychrobacillus. The sequence goes on along the minus strand of NZ_CP183878.1, from coordinate 2,582,128 downwards.
TCATTCTTAGTATATAAATATATTGCGTTTTTGGAGGCCATAAACATTCTCCTTTACTATTGTATATATTTATTTTACCATTTCGTGAAACATTTAGATATTCTTTACGTATGTAAAGAGAAGTATTAAAGGAGGAATTGTACATATGAATATGAAACGCTGGTTTGCTATTTTAGGAGCATCATTATTATTACTTATTTCGATTTTCGTCAATACCGTCTCTACCGCATTTTCAACGGATTGGTCAGCGTATTTGGATAAATATGCTACTGCTTCTAGCTCGGATTTTTATGAAACCGTCTTAGAAGAAGGCAGTACGAACGAACGAATCGCAATGCTCACTGTCGATGGGACTATTCAAGATACGGGTAGTGCAACCTCACTTTTTGCCGCAGAAGGGTATAACCACCAATTCTTCCTACAGCAATTAGAGCAAGCAAAAGTGGATGACACCGTAAAAGCTATTGTTTTACAAGTAAATTCGCCAGGTGGTGGAGTTGTCGAATCGGCACAAATTTATAAAGAAATCATTGAACTTCAGGAAGAAACTGAAAAACCAATATATGTTTCTATGGGGAGTATGGCTGCTTCAGGTGGTTACTACATATCAGCGCCTGCAGATAAAATATTTGTTAATAAAGAGACGATGACAGGTTCCATTGGTGTCATCATGCAAAGTGTTAACTATGGTAAGTTAGCAGAAAAATATGGTGTCGAATTTGTAACGATTAAATCGGGACCGTACAAAGATATTATGAGTCCTACAAGAGAAATGACAGAGGCAGAAAGAGCAATGCTTCAAGAGATGTTAAACGATTCGTATGAGGACTTCGTTGATATTATCGAAAAAGGTAGAAATATGACTGAAGCGGAAGTTAAGAAAGTTGCTGATGGACGAATTTTAAATGGTCGTCAAGCAATCGAAGCCGGATTAGCAGATGACTATGGCTTTTTAGAGGATGTGGTTCAAGCTATAAAAACGGACTATAAATTAGAAAAAGCAGAAGTATTTGAATATGGCTACTCACAAAGCTTTGCTTCATTATTTGCGGTGAAAGCTGGGTCATTCTTAGGCCTAGATATGGAATCTAAACTTATTGGAAAGTTAATCACGGAAAATAGCTCGCCAAAAATGATGTATTTATATGGGAATGAATAAGGAGGGGTTTAGATGAGTGAATTTGTTCAATCACAAGAGCAGCATGTGCAAGGGAACACCTCTGCAACCCAGCAAGTAGTTGTTCATCGTACTGCACAATATGGACAGAAGGCTGCAGGCTTTTGGATTCGTTTTTGGGCATATACAGTAGATATTCTCGTTTTAGCATCTATTGGAATGTTATTGATCAAACCTATATTTCGTTTGTTGTCACTCGAGCTAAATAATCCGGAATGGTATGCACCCTTTACGATAATCACAGCAGTTATCTTCTATGTATATTTTGTGTTGATGACGAAGCTATGCAGCCAGACAGTTGGAAAGATGATATTTGGCATTCGTGTAATATCGAAAGACGGTGAAAAGCTAAAATGGGGTACTGTTATATTTAGAGAATGGATTGGTCGATTAATATCTATAATTCCATTGAATATTCCTTATTTAGTCGTAGCTTTCACACCTAAAAAGCAAGGTGTACATGATTTTATCGCTGATACATTAGTCGTACATGAAGCAGTGTATGATTTGAAAGAGAAAGTAACATATGAAAATGCTATTGCAAAAGAGTTGCATGAGCCGAACGTATTCTAGTAAGATGAAGGTATGAAAAAGGAGGCTACATATTATGGCACAAGTAACATTTAAAAATAATCCTGTAACATTAGTTGGTAAAGAAGTGGTTGTTGGGGAAAAGGCACCTAACTTTTCAGTACTTGCAAATGATTTATCACCCGTGACTCTACAAGATACAGCTGGTAAAATTCGTTTAATCAGTGTAGTTCCTTCCCTGGATACCGGTGTTTGCTCTACACAAACTAACAAATTTAACTCAGAGGCTGCTAGTTTAGGTGACGATGTAGCAATTCTAACTATTTCAATGGACTTACCTTTCGCTCAAAAACGTTGGTGTGGGGCTAATGCTGCAGATGCTATCCAAACTTTATCTGACCACCGTGATGCATCATTCGGAGAATCTTACGGTGTGCTTATGCAGGAATTACGCCTATTAGCTCGTTCTGTATTTGTAGTAGATAAAAACGATGTTGTAACTTATGCTGAATATGTTGGAGAAGGAACAGATCATCCAAATTATGAAAAAGCATTAGAAGCAGTAAAAGCACTGACAAACTAAGAAAAGCGCAAACGCCTATGTTAGCCCTGAAAAGCGTTGGAAGAATTGCAATAAAGGCGTTCTTTGCCTTTATTTGCAAGTCTGAAGCGCTCGAAGGGCTAGGCGTTGGAGCTAGACATATAATGGGTATAAAGGATATACTGTTTGTCTATAAAATAAAAGCAAGCCCACTCTGAAGCTTTAGAGTGGGTTTTACTATGAGGGATACTATGCACACACATGTTGAACAAATCTTTACATTTATTGATCAAGAGAGCAGTTTTATCGAGAATGAGGCTTCTGCAACATATTTAGAAGGAGTCGTTTATGCACTAGAACTTTGGTTGTCTGATAAAAAGAGACCGTCTATTATAGATGCAGATAAAGAAGAAATTCGTAAAGCCATTCAATTAGCTATCTTAAAAGGCATGAAGAAGTCTGCTCAGGTTAATCATCAGATGACACCAGACGCTATTGGACTACTGGTAAGTTATTTTGTAAAGGAATTGACAAAGAACAAAAAAGAATTATCTATTTTGGACCCTGCACTAGGAACGGGTAATTTATTGTATACGATTATGAATGCATTGCCGACGGAAAACTATGCATTTGGTGTAGAGATTGATGAACTATTAATCCAATTGGCAGCACAAACTGGTGAACTCCTTACACATGACATTCAATTATTTAGACAGGATGCTTTAAAACCTCTTTTAATCGATCCTGTTGATATTGTCGTAAGCGACCTACCTGTTGGATATTATCCAGATGTAGAAACCTCACAGGAGTACTTCTTACACAGTACAGAGGAAATGTCGTATGCACATCATTTATTTATGGAGCAGTCGATGAAGCATGTAAAACCAGGTGGCTATCTATTCTTTTTAGTACCAGATACTATATTTGAATCGAAGCAGGCACCTAAGCTTCATGAATTCATCAAAGAGAATGGTTGGATTCAAGCAGTCATACAATTTCCAAATTCCATTTTCAAAACAAAGGGACAAGAGAAAAGCCTCTTGATATTACAAAAGAAAAGCGATGCTTTGAAAGCACCGAGAGAGGTTCTATTAGCAAAGGTTCCGAATATGATGAACAAAGAAGCGATGGAACTATTTTTGAAAAAGATCGAAATTTGGCAAGAAGAGAATATGAAGTAAGTTGCTAGCTCCTTCTTTGAACGGTACAATTAAAGTACTAGTTCAACGAAGGAGCGTTTTTTATGCCAATAATATTAGCGATAAATGCAGGAAGCTCTTCATTAAAATTCCAAGTTTTTGAAATGATAGACGAACAGGTAATTGCTAAAGGATTAATAGAAAGAATTGGTCTAGGTAATCCTATTTTTACAATGACAACAAATAAAGAACGAATTAATATAATTGAACAGGTAGACAATCACGAACAAGCAGTAATACTTTTAATGAATATGCTTATTGAAAAGAATGTGATTCATTCGTTAGATGAAATCCAAGGAGTTGGACATCGAGTAGTACATGGTGGTGAGGTTTATAGTGATTCTGTTTTAATAAACGAGGAAGTATTAAGGACTCTAGAAGAATTATCTGAGTTAGCTCCACTCCATAATCCAGCAAATATTACTGGTATAAAGGTATTTAAAAAGAAGCTTCCAAATGTTCCAGCAGTAGCTGTTTTTGATACTGCTTTTCATCAAACGATGCCAGAAAGCTCTTATCTATACTCAATTCCTTACGACTACTATGAAAAATACGGCATTAGAAAATATGGTTTTCACGGGACTTCACATAAGTACGTATCGCAAAGGGCTGCAGTTCTATTAAATAGACCACTGGAGACAACTCGATTTATATCCTGTCACTTAGGGAATGGGGCAAGTATTGCAGCTATTCATCATGGTAAATCGATCGATACATCTATGGGATTTACGCCACTTGCGGGTGTAACAATGGGAACAAGATCTGGTAATATTGATCCTGCTTTAATCCCTTATTTGATGGAGAAAACAGGCAAAGATGCTGAAGATGTTTTAGATATTTTAAACAAGAAATCGGGAATGCTCGGAGTTTCCGGATTCTCTAGTGATTTAAGAGATATCGTTGGAGAAGCTGCTAAAGGAAATGAGCGTGCACAGCTGGCGCTAGATGTATTTGCCAATAGAATTCATAAATACATAGGCTCCTATGCGGCACGTATGAATGGTGTAGATGCTATTATTTTTACAGCTGGAATCGGAGAGAATAGTGAAGTAATACGTGAAAAAGTGTTAAAAGGACTCCAGTTTATGGGAGTGTATATGGATCCAGATTTAAATAAAATAAATGGCAAAGAAACTTTCATCAATTATCCCCATTCTCCAGTGAAAGTAATCGTTATCCCGACAAACGAGGAGATTATGATAGCAAGGGATACTGTTAGAATTGCGAATCTTTGAGGGTGTTCTGTAGTTTGATCTTGACTGAATAAAATGGATATAAAGGTGGGCATAGAGAAGATACTCTATGCCCTTTTGTTTTAAAGAAAAGGCAGGCTTTTTGGAAGTAGCTATATAATAAAGCGATAGAGGTAAATTTAAGAGAGATATGAAATACCCTCAGATGCTCTTAATGTGAATTTAAAAAGCTTATGTGCTTTGACAGAATAACTAAGGAGGTCTTCTAATGCCACTAGAACAAGAAGTAAAAGGTATGCTAATTGTCGGTGTCGCTATTATTATGGGAATTGCCGTTCTTATTACATTACTCCTTTGGCTAAAAAATAAGAATACAAGTACTGGCTACGCTTTGATGCTGTTACACTTTGGATTATTTTCAGTTGCAGCATATTTCTTCTTTAAAGGTATTTCCTTCGATTATAATCATCCAATGGCGTCAGAGGAAATTTCACTTCAAATAGGGTTTGCTGGGGTGGCATGGAGTTTAAGTATGTTCTGTTTGATAATGGGGATTTTTAACTTTTCAAAAATCAAAAAGAATAATGCTTTTTAAGTGGATTAAGCGAAGATGGCAACATCCAAAATTTTCTGGTGTTCTGTTTGGAAAAGGAGAATTTGAATATGACCTGAGTGATTTCTATTAACGGGGGTATTGGCATTCTTTGTGAAGATAAATGTTGTTAGTATTATGTATGCTTTAATAATAAATAAAGGACCTATTTCAGAATAAGTTTTCAGGTGAAATGATTCTTTGCCATAATGGAAAGTTAATTACGCAAATTTCAGCACATGTAGGAGGATCATATGAAACCATTTGTTATCTCTATAGCTGCCGTTTCTGGTGGAGGGAAAACAACTATAGTAAAAAAATTAAACGAAAAATTACATAATTCTAAAGCACTCTTCTTTGATAACTATGATTTGGAAGGTCCCGGGGACATCATAAGTTGGGTAGATAATGGCGCAAACTATGACGAATGGGGTTTAACTCCTTTCTTAAAAGAATTGGAAATATTACTCTCTGAACAGTTGGACTTCATAATATTAGATTATCCATTTGCATATAAGCATTCTTTAATAAGTAGATTTATTGATTTAACTGTATTTATTGATACCCCGTTGGATGTTGCTTTAGCGCGGCGGTTGACTCGGGATTTTCGAGATAGCACCAGCCAACATATTTTGTTCGAAATAGATAACTATGTTTTGCGTGGAAGAAGGGGCTATCTGGAGATGTTAAAAACAATTAAACCAAACTCTGACATAATTGTGGACGGGACATTGCCTGTCTTAGAGATTGCGAAAACTATATGTGAGAGGATTATAAGAAGTAAGTAATAGGAGAGAATATATAGAGGAATGGTTAATCATTATAAACATTAACTAAATTAGAATCTGAAAAACTAGGCAATTCTATCTAATAATCGAAAAAATGGTTGGACGTGAAGAGAATCACGACCAACCATTTAAATTATTCTATGATATTATACATCCAGTACTTCATCAGTACGGACTACAAGAACATCACAAGAAGCAGAACGTACGATATATTCGGATACGCTACCGATTAAAAATCTTTCCATTGCATTTAGACCAGTAGCACCACAGATAATCAGATCTGCTTCTACTTTTTTAGCAATGTCTTTTGAAATCATTGATTTTGGCGAACCGTATTCTACTATGACATTCACATTTTGTACACCAGCAGCGAGTGCTTCTTTTTTATATCCACTTAGTAAATCTTCTGCAAAAGTTTGAGCTCTTTCTGCAATGGAACGGTCATACGCCTCAATTGCAGCGAATGAACGAGTATCGATAATGTTGATTAGATTTAATGTTGCATTGTTACGTGCTGCTATAGATACAGATTTTTTAAATGCATATTCGGCTTCTTTCGAACCATCAACAGCCACTAGAATTTGATTGTATTTTAATGTCATTTTAAAAACCTCCTTATTGGTTATATATATAATATTCGAGATTGTTAGACATAATTCCTCCTTTTCTTCCATTTTTATTTAGTCTTATTTGTGAACGTATAGATGAGAATATTAAATTGTTGCAGTATTTTAAATATATAAATGATAAAATGGATTTGTATGAAATGATGCGATCAAATAATGCGTCATCTTCACAACAACATGGTTTACATAGGAGGATGCAAAATGCGTATTGGGATTCCAAAGGAAACAAAAAACAATGAAAATCGCGTAGCAATGACGCCAGCTGGGGTAGTAAGTTTAACACATTATAAACATGAGGTTTTCATTGAAACTGGTGCTGGACTTGGGTCAAGCTTTACTGATGAAGACTACATTGTTGCAGGAGCAAAAATTGTACCAACTGCACAAGAAGCATGGGATCAAGAAATGGTTATGAAAGTAAAGGAACCTACTCATGCGGAATATGACTTAATTCGCGAAGAGTCGATTCTATTCACGTATTTACATCTAGCACCTGAAGTAGATTTAACAAAAGTATTACTGGATAAAAAAGTTACAGCAATTGCTTATGAAACAGTTCAATTGCCTAATAATACATTACCTTTATTGTCTCCAATGAGTGAAGTTGCAGGTCGTATGGCAACACAAATTGGTGCACAGTATTTAGAGCAAATTAATGGAGGTAAAGGAATATTACTTGGAGGAGTTCCTGGAGTTCCACGTGCGAAAGTAGCAATCATAGGTGGAGGGATCGCTGGTGCCAATGCTGCTCGTGTGGCGATTGGAATGGGAGCACAAGTTACAATCATAGATTTAAACCCAGATCGTCTTCGTCAATTAGAGGATATCTTTGGCTCAAGCATCCAAACATTAATTTCTAGTCCCTATAATATTGCAGAAGCAGTTAAAGAAGCCGATTTAGTTATTGGATGTGTATTAATACCTGGTGCAAAAGCTCCGAAACTAGTAACAGAAGAAATGATTAAAGTGATGTCTCCTGGTTCTGTCGTGATTGATATTGCAATTGACCAAGGTGGGATTTTTGAAACTTCTGATCGCATTACAACACATGATAATCCAACATATGAAAAGCATGGGGTAGTACATTATGCTGTTGCTAATATGCCTGGAGCAGTACCAAGAACTTCTACTATGGCTCTTATAAATGCGACAATACCTTATGCGTTACAAATTGCCAATAAAGGCTATAAACAAGCATGTCTAGATAACCTTTCTCTTCAAAAAGGACTTAACACTTTAGCTGGACATGTTACCTTTAAAGCAGTTGCAGAAGCACAGGATCTACCTTATGTGGATGTAACTACACTTTTAAACTAATATGTTAAAATCAATCACTCGAGGCAATAATGCTTTGAGTGATTTCTAGTTAATGGGGTGATCTTCATGGTGTATATATACATAGGAATCGCAGGCGCTTTAGGGGCAATTACAAGATATTCGATAGGCATTTTTATCATCTCTGAAACTGGATTTCCATCCGCTACTTTATTGGTCAATTTGGTTGGAAGCTATGCGTTGGCTTTTATAACCTCCAGAACGCTACCGTTTTCTAATAAACTGAAGTTAGTTATTGGAACAGGTTTTATAGGATCATTTACAACCTTTTCGGCATTTAGTGTTGAAACAATAACGATGATAGAGGATGGACAAATTGTTCATGCGATAATTTATATTACACTTAGCATTGTAGGTGGAATTATTATGAGTAATTTGGGCTGGAAAAATGAGGTGATTAAATGAGTATCCTTTTACTAGGTATTGCAGGATTTATAGGTGCAAATATTCGATATATTATTTCTGAAAAGCTGAACAAAAGCACAAGTGGTGCATTTCCATATGGGACTCTTATAGTAAATCTAGTTGGCTCCTTTTTTCTAGGTCTGTTGGTTGGTAGTCAAGCAGGAGAAATCTACATGCTCTTAATTGGAACAGGACTCCTAGGTTCCATTACAACATTTTCTACATTGAATAAAGAACTATATTCTTTGCAAAAGTATCCCAAAACTTGGCTTAGGTATTTTCTAATCACTTATGTAGGCGGATTTATTTTTGCTTATGTTGGATACTCCTTATTCTAGTATAAGAAATTAGAGGAAAAGGTATTATGAATATAGTGAGCGTATATTAGTTGATATTGTGGAAAGGTGCTAAGTATTTCATGACAGATTACCAAAAATCTAATAAAGTGAACTGGGATGATGGGCATAGATTATGGCCATTACCCAACTTACCATGGGTAATGAAGCAAACTTGGAATGATTTACTTTTTGCTCATTTTCCGGTTAGATACGAAGTTTTACGTAAATTAATTCCTGAAGTGCTGCCCTTAGATACTTATGATGGTAAGTGTTGGGTGGGGGTTGTTCCGTTTCATATGACCGATATCCGATTGCGTGGAATACCTCCTATTCCAGGAACTGATAAATTTCCGGAGCTTAATGTTCGAACATATGTAATGATCGATGGAAAACCAGGAGTATACTTTTTTAGTCTAGATGCAACGAATCTTCTTGCTGTAAAAGTAGCTAGAAATTTTTATCACCTACCATATATGCATGCAAATATGAGGGTTGAAAAGACTGGGGATTTGATTGGATATGAAAGCATAAGGAGAAGAGGGGATGCACAGTTCGTAGCAGATTATCGTCCGGTCTCAGAGCCTTATTTTGCTGAGAAGGGCTCTTTCGATGAATGGTTGGTCGAACGATATTGTCTTTATACGTTAAATAGGAGAGGTCTTCCTTTGCGTTGTGACATTTTGCATCACCCCTGGCTGCTGCAACGGGCAGAATCTGAAATAAAAGTGAACTCAATGCTATCTAGTCAAGGGTTTGCTTTAGAAAATAATGAACCAATCTTACATTACTCGAAAAAGATCGAGGTACGTATGTGGCCCCTTGTAAAGGCATTTGAAAACTAAAAAAGCACTGCAGGTGATTTGCAGTGCTTTCCAAAGTATACTATAAAATTTGTAATTCTTTTGGGAATTTCGTTAAAACTTCTACACCATTTTCTGTTACAACTACATCATCTTCTATACGAACGCCTGTAATTTCCGGATGATAGATACCTGGCTCGATTGTAAATACCATGCCTGTTTCAAGTTTCATATCATTTACACCCGTAATTGATGGAAATTCATGAACAGAAATTCCAAGCCCATGTCCTAAACGATGTGTAAAATACTCACCGTAGCCAGCTTCTGTAATGACATCTCTCGCAATTTTATCGAGTTCCATAGCAGTGATGCCTGGTTTTACTGCTTCAACCGCTCTTTCTTCTGCTCGGCGAACCGTTTCATATATTTCACGTTTGTCTGGACTAGGTTCTCCAAATGCTACTGTACGAGTAATGTCTGAGCAATAACCATTATAAACTACGCCTAAGTCAAACAGTACAAAGTCCCCTTTTTGTATTTTACGATCTCCGGGAGTGCCATGTGGAGAGGCCGTTTTAGGTCCGCTTAGCACCATAGTGTCGAATGACATCTGTGCAGCCCCTTTTTCTTTTACAGCTAACTCAATAGCATTTAAAATTTCAAGTTCCGTTTTACCTTCTGCAATTTCCTTGCAACCTACTTCAATTGCATAATCTGCAAGCTCAGCTGCCTTACGCATATTAACCAATTCTTCTTCTGATTTAATAACACGAAGGTCATTAATTTTTTCATCGATTCTAGAAACTTGAAGTTCAGCAATTCTTTCTTCCAGTGCCTCTAATCTTTCTACAGTCATATGTGATTTTTCAACGGCAAGACTTTGAATATTACCTGCTGTTGCTGACATTTTTTGTACGAGGATATCCCATGCATTTTCCGTATCTTCATGTCCGATTATTTCTTCGTCCCATCCTGTTGCTTTTGCATCTGGAATTTCCATTTTAGGACAAATGATAAAAGGGGAAGCTTCCTTGAAGATTGCTACACCTAGAAGACGTTCGTGTGGGTTACTTCTAAATCCAGTAAAGTAAAAAACGTTGTCTGGAGTAGTGATGAATGCTGCATCAATTTGATGAGTCTGTAGATATGATTGGATTTTTTCTGTTTGATTCATATGGGCACCTCTTTTTAAATTTAATACTATAAGCATATCAGAATAAAGGATTTCTGGCATCTTCGTTGAATGAATAATAAGGAGTAGTACTTTTAAAATAATTATTCAAAGGAGAGAATACATTATGCAAATAAGCTATCACGGACATTCAGTAGTGAAAATAAAAACCAATACGCACACATTCCTAATTGACCCATTTATCACAGGGAATGGACAAACAGATTTAAATGCATCCGAGGAAAAAGTAGATGTTATTTTATTGACGCACGGTCATAATGATCATTTTGGGGATACAGTAGACCTAGCAAAAAGAAATAACGCCACAGTAATTGCGGTTTTCGAACTTGCTGAGTATGTCGAATCATTAGGTATTAATACGCATGCGATGGGTATAGGGGGAGCTTATGATTTTGATTTTGGAAGAGTGAAATTCACGCAAGCATTTCATAGCAATTCTTATACAACAGAGAATGGAGAAATTATATACGGCGGAATGCCATCAGGAGTTCTTCTTACGTTACAAGGTAAAACAATCTATCATGCAGGGGATACAGCTTTGTTTGGAGATATGAAACTAATAGGGGACCGTCATGATATCGATGTTGCATTTCTTCCAATTGGGGATAATTTTACAATGGGTCCTGAGGATGCTGCGTATGCAGTGCAACTATTAAAACCTCAAATTGTAGTACCTGTTCACTATAATACGTTTCCTCCTATCAAACAAGATCCACAAATATTCAAAAGTCTTGTAGAGACTGCAGAAGTTCAAGTGTTGAAAGCAGGAGATTTTGTTCAGTGGACTCGTGAATAGGAAATGATGCTTATGTGGTACAATAAACGTATAATAATCGTTTGGATGTGACTACATGACAACAAAACATGAACAAATTTTAGCATACATTGAAAAACTTCCAGTTGGCGATAAAATATCTGTTAGACAAATAGCAAAAGATTTGACTGTCAGTGAGGGGACAGCCTATCGCGCAATCAAAGAAGCAGAAACTAGAAGGCTAGTCAGTACCATTGAACGAGTAGGAACGATTCGCATCGAGTTAAAGAAAAAAGAGCATTTCGAGCGTTTGACCTATGCAGAAGTAGTAAACATTGTGGATGGGCAGGTTTTAGGTGGAAAGACCGGCTTGCATAAAACATTAAACAAATTTGTCATTGGTGCAATGCAACTTGAAGACATGATGCGATATGTAGAACCGAGTAATCTGCTAATAGCAGGAAATCGCCTTAAGGTTCATGAAACTGCGTTACAAGCAGGGGCGGCAGTATTAGTTACAGGTGGTTTTGATGTTACAGAGAATACCAAAAGGTTAGCGGACGAGCTAGAGCTTCCTGTCATATCCACTAGTTTCGATACATTTACTGTAGCTACGATGATTAATCGGGCAATTGATGACCAACTTATTAAGAAAGATGTGTTATTAATCGAGGATATATATATTCCACTCCAGGAGACATCGTATTTGTACGCCACAGATAAGGTTAAACAGTACCGAGTGCTTAATGATGTTACGACACATGGTGTTTTCCCAGTAGTAGATGCATCGAAGAAACTAGTAGGCATTATTACTGCGAGAGATGTCATCGGTAAATCGAACAATGAACCAATTGAAAAAGTTATGACGAAAAATCCGATTTCTGTCACGATGAAAACAAGTGTATCTTCTGCAAGCCATCGAATGATTTGGGAAGGTGTAGATTTGTTGCCTGTAGTGCGAGATACAAATTATTTAGAGGGTGTCATTAGTAGACAGGATGTATTAAAAGCACTTCAGGCTGCCGCTCGTCAACCACAAAACGGTGAAACGATAGATGATATAGTAAAGCAACAAATAAAAAATATTTCTACTGAAGACTTCATATTTGAATTTGTTGTTACACCACAAATGACTGATCATTATGGTGCAATGTCCAATGGAGCTTTTACGATATTAGTAACCGAAACCGGAGCACAAACCTTGAAAATTCGAAAGCGTGGGGAAAGTGTTGTGGAGAATATGACCATCTATTATACTAAGCCAATTCAGCTAGAAAGTATTCTACGCATTCAAGCCAGAGTGTTAGAACTGAGTAGAAAAGTAGCTAAGATGGATGTTGAAGTCTATAATGACAAACTATTAGTTGGCAAAGCTATGGTAACGTATCAGTTGCTAGAAAGATAAGAGTAGTGGAAGATTGTCGACTTGCGTGAGAGCAGCTGGTGTCCGAGCTAGGCATATACTGAATAAGAGGCACATGTAATGTTGGTTAAATTTAAAATGTAGAATTCTACTCATTTAATTGATTGAAGTGGAAAGCGTCCGCCTGTAACGGAAATCTTAAGTCTTATGAGAAAAAAAGATGCAGCTAGTTTAGCTGCATCATTGATTTATTGATAATTCTTCTACCACGAATTGCCCGTAATGCTTGGCCACTTTTACATTGTGATATGTAAAATAACCACCTAGCAAGATAAACAGACCAGCAACGACATATGTTATAGAAGACTGGTAAACGATTAAAAAATTAATACCGAAAAATAACAAAAAAGCACCAAGGCATACAGAAGCTTTTGCACCAAACCATTTTTTGCGAATAGGTAATGGTGTACGGAATTGTTTCGTTTTAAAATAAAAATACCAAACAAATGTAACTACTATTGCAGCTACTAATATAATATTAAACATAATGAACCTCCAATAAAGTTAACCTTCTATCTATTGTAAAGGGAAATTTATAAAAATGCGAATAGTAAAACCAGACAAGCGAGGTAATTTCAGATGAAAAGACAAATCATAGACACAATCGAAAAGTATGACAAAATTATTTTGCATCGCCATGTTAGACCTGATCCAGATGCCTATGGTTCTCAAATCGGATTAAAAGAGCTCATTGCATTAAATTATCCCACAAAGAAAGTCATGGCAACCGGCACTCATGATGACACACTAAATTTTCTTGCTCATCCTGATAATGTTTCCGATGAGGATTTTCGAGATGCATTAATCATTGTAACAGATACAGCTAATACAGAAAGAATTGATGATGCCCGTTATAAACTGGGAAGTTTTCTAGTGAAAATAGATCATCATCCTAATGATGATGCCTATGGTGATTTACTGTGGGTAAATACAGAAGCAAGTTCGGTAAGTGAAATGATCTGTGAACTATTTGAAGAAGCAAAAAAATATAAACATTGGAAAATGGACGCTTCCATCGCTCGATTATTATTTGCAGGAATTGTAGGAGACACAGGTAGATTTATGTTTCAAAGTACAACCAAGCAGACAATGGATTTTGCAGGAGAGTTGCTTACATATGGTTTTGATAGCACAACGTTATTTAATGGAATGTATGAAGTCGAAAGAAATCTCCTTCAGCTAAAAGGCTATGTATATGCAAACTTTGAAATGGATGAAACTGGTGTAGGTCATGTTAAACTAACGAAGGAAATTCTCCAAAAGTATAAAGTAGATCAATCAGAAGCTTCTCTGCTAGTAAGTGCCTTAGCAGATGTGAAGGGGATGAAATGTTGGGTATTCTTTATAGAAGATACTTCTGAAATTCGAGTACGTCTACGTTCAAAAGGTCCTGTTATCAATGGGATAGCCAAAAAGTATGGCGGCGGGGGACATCCACTTGCTTCAGGAGCCGCCGTGAAGACATGGGAAGAAGCTGAGTTGGTTATAGAAGATTTAAAAATGTTGTAAATTGAGGTGTGTACATGAAAACAGTATATCCACAAATTGTGACATCAGCGGATATGCTGAAAAGCACAATACAATTGGAACAACTTACGCAAAAGCTAAAACAAAATAATACAAGGGCGGCTGCCATTACAAATAGTAGATTGTATGGATTACTGCCTTTTTGGCATGCTTTACATGCGCAAAAGATTAAACCTGTATTTGGACTCACCATAAATGTTCAATTAGAGTCAACTATTGTGGCTCTGGTGCTATATGCAAAAGATCAGAATGGTTATGAAAATTTGTTGAAAATATCGAGTAGTATCGAGACCAGAGATATTACCGCGCTACCTAAGAGGTGGTTAGAAGCATATAAAAGTGGATTGATCGCTGTGTGTAAAGGAGAGTCTTCTACTTCGTTAGAGCAGCTTACCGAATTACAAAGTATATTTGGAAATGTTCATTTCTACCTAGCAATGGAGCGACCAAATGGTGAAAAAGTGGACCACGAAGAAATAATCATTCAGTTGGGTGAACAATTGTCCATACCAATTACCGCATTCCATATGAGTCGATACATAGAAAAAGAAGATGCCTTTGCATATGAAGTGTTAAATGCGATGGATCAATCGTTAAAAATGAATGATCATGCTCGCTTAAAGCCATCCTCCAATCCCCTTCATGTCCTTTCCAGTGAAGAATGGAGTGAATGGTTTTCTGATGTTCCTAACTGGATAGAAAACACAGAGCAGCTACTAAATAGCTGTAATGTTGCCATGGAAGATCCAGCATCTATAATGCCTAAATATCCATTACCTGAAACGAAGAATTCTAAGGACTTTTTAAGAGAACTTTGTGAGGATGGACTGAGTAAACGGATTAAGGAAATTACAAAGCCGTATATAGAGCGTCTAAATTTTGAACTGTCCATTATTAACCAAATGAACTATGAGGACTATTTTTTAATCGTTCAGGATTTTATGAAATTTGCTAAGCAACAAAATATATTAACTGGTCCAGGTCGTGGATCTTCTGCCAGTTCACTTGTAGCATTTTCTTTGAATATTACCGACGTAGATCCCCTTCGTTATGGTTTACTATTTGAGCGATTTTTAAATCCAGAACGAATTACAATGCCAGATATTGATATTGATTTTGCGGATTCGAGAAGGATGGAAGTTATTCAATATGTCGTAGAGAAGTATGGAAAGAACTATGTCTCTCAAATTATTACGTTTGGTACATTGTCTGCAAAAGCAGCGGCTAGAGAAGTTGCTAGAGTGTTTGGATTTGAGTCCACCACTTTGGAGGCTATTTCATCTTTTATACCTGCAAAGCCAGGGATCACGTTAAAAGAAGCATATACGATGTCTGAGAAATTACGTGAGTTTATACAAACAGAAGACATTCGAAAAAAATGGTTTCAGGTCGCACTTGCTTTAGAGGGGCTACCAAGGAATGCCTCTACGCATGCAGCAGGGGTGGTATTATCACCAGTTCCGTTAGTGGACGTAATACCTATTCAAAATGGGCATGAGGATGTCTATTTGACACAATGGCCGATGAAGGAAGTAGAACAAGTTGGGTTACTCAAAATGGACTTTTTAGGGCTACGAAATTTGACGATTATTGAAAGAATTTTGAAAATCATTAATTATAAGCAATCAAATCCATTTAAATTATCCGAAATTCCGCTCGATGATGAATTGACCTTTCAGTTACTCCAGCAAGGTGATACTACAGGTGTATTTCAATTGGAATCAGCCGGAATGCGACAAGCTCTTAAACAAATCAATCCAACAAAGTTTGAAGACGTCGTTGCAGTCAATGCACTATTTCGTCCAGGTCCAATGGAAAGCATTCCTTTATATGCAAAGCGCAAAGCAGGTCAAGCACCAGTAACTTATGAACATCCGATATTGGAACCAATTTTAAAAGAAACATATGGCATTATAGTTTACCAGGAGCAGATTATGCAAATTGCCTCTAAAATGGCTGGCTTTACATTTGGAGAAGCCGATTTGTTACGTAGAGCGGTGAGCAAAAAAAATCGAGAAGTTTTACAAAGTGAACGTGTACATTTTGTTCAAAAAGCTATTCAACAGGGGCATTCCGAACAAACAGCATCAGCTGTTTATGATTTAATCGTTCGATTTGCTGACTATGGTTTTCCAAAAAGTCATGCTGTGGCCTATAGTGTTATTTCTTTTCAAATGGCTTATTTAAAAGCACATTTCCCAGTAGCTTTTTATAGTGCATTATTGAGCGTTGCTACCGGCAACCAAGCAAAGATAAATGAGCTAATGATGGAAATGAGACAAAATGGCATGAAGATTTTAGCACCATCCATATTCCGTAGCCAACACTTCTTTACAGTTGAAAAGGGAGCGGTGCGGTTCGGGCTACAAGCTATAAAAGGAGTTTCCTATAATTTTATACAAAAATTATTACAGAAGCGTTTAGAAAGAGAAACCAAATGGGAGGATATTTTTGAGTTTGCCTCCGATTTATCTGCAGTTCATTTTACTAGAAAAAATGTAGAACCATTGATCAAAGCAGGTGCCCTAGATGAATTTGGTTATGAGAGATCTACTCTGCTGTCTACTTTAGATGCTGCAGTTAAATATGCCGAATTGATAAGTCCTACAGAGGAATCCGATTTATTTGGTGGAGATGCTTCTCACTTTGGCAAGTCGAAGCATATAAAATCAGATCCACTTCCAATTATGGAGAAGTTGCAATATGAAAAAGAAGTTTTAGGTCAATACTTTTCAGAGCATCCTACAGTATCTAAGAAAAAAATGTTGACAGATAAATTTATAAATATTTGGGATATATTGCAGACAACAAAAGATATGTCTGTAAAGATAGTCGGTCTAATACAGGACATAAAACGAATCCGTACAAAAAAAGGAGAAGCAATGGCTTTTCTAACTGTACAGGACGATACTGCCAGCCTGTCAGTAACCCTTTTTCCAGAGGAATATGCAAAATTCAATACATTATTAAAAGAGCAGGAAATGCTTGTTATAACTGGAAAGTCCGAACGCAGAAATGGTCGCTCTCAAATCATTACTAAATATATGGAGAAGTAAACTGCTGATCTAATATGCAGTTTTTTCTTTACGTTTGTACAAATCTTTTGTATGCTATTAATTATGAGTGGTCAGACCACTTTGTAATTTATGGAAGAGTGAGGCTCAATGAACCCAACGAATAATCCTAAAAAAATGTTTCTGGAAATAGTCAAGCAGTTAAGGCAACTAATTGCAGAAGAAAATGTTTCTGTTGGTGGTAAATTGCCTTCTGAAAGAGAGCTAGCAGAGCGACTTCAAGTAGGCAGGTCAACAGTTAGGGAAGCGCTTAGGAGTTTAGAATTACTCGGTCTAATAGAAACACGTCGAGGAGAAGGTACTTTTCTATCGGATTATCGCAAACATCGGCTAGTTGAGCTGCTATCCACATTTATCCTACAAGAGTCTAAGTCGAAGGAAGATGTGCATACAACAAGAAAAGCATTAGAGAAGGATGCAATCCATACGATTTGTAACTCCAAGAGACTTTATGAACTACATATATGGGACGCCTTTAAAGAAAAACTTATAGTAGAAGAAATAATTCGAGAAGATATTATTCGTGAAATTATTATCATCTCTGATAATCGATTAAGTTTAAAAATATGGTTTTTGTTGAAACAGTTTGCAGGAGAGCCTTACCGAGAAAATATGAGTCTAGAAGAGAAGTCCCTTTGGATTAAACTTCTTACTGCTTTACAAAATGGAGAAGAAAACCAAGCGATATCTCTATATAATGAATGGCTTTTGCTAATTAATAGGGGAGATGTATAAATGAGCATTCGAGATATATTTAGAAAAAATCAAAAGAAAAAATACGCCACAATACCGACTGAAAAAGCAAAACATGATGTACCTGAAGGCATTATGATGAAATGCCCAGAGTGTAGAAAAAATGTATTTACAAAAGACTTGATGAAAAATTTAAAAGTATGTCCTACTTGTGATCACCATATGAAAATGACTGCTTGGGAGCGTGTAGAAATTTTTCTAGATGAAAATACATTTGAATCGATGGATGATCATCTAGAAACAGTGAATCCTTTGAATTTCCCAAGCTATACGGAAAAGATAAAGGCGGATGCACAAAAGACGGGATTGAACGAAGCTGTTCTTACTGGAGTTGGAAAGCTGGATGGACAACAAGTCGTTGTAGCAATTATGGATTCACATTTTAGAATGGGATCTATGGGTTCCGTAGTGGGCGAGAAAATTACGAGAGCTGTTGAGAAAGCTACAGAGCTCGGTATTCCTTTTATTATTTTCACTGCAAGTGGAGGTGCAAGAATGCAAGAAGGCGTTCTTTCTCTAATGCAAATGGCTAAAACGTCTGTTGCTTTAAGAAGACATAGCGATCATGGACTATTATATATTTCTATTCTTACGCATCCTACGACGGGAGGAGTTTCTGCGAGTTTCGCATCGGTAGGAGATATTAATATTGCTGAGCCTAAAGCATTAATCGGCTTTGCTGGTAGACGAGTCATTGAACAAACAGTGCGAGAAAAACTTCCAGAAGATTTTCAAACTGCTGAGTTTCTATTGAATCATGGGCAGCTAGATGTCATTATTCATCGAAAAGAAATGCGGGAAAAAGTTGCTTCCATTGTTCATCTTCATACGACTAAGGAGGACGCAAAATGGTAAAAGTACTACCTTTCGAAGAACCAATTGTACAATTAAAAACAAAAATAGAAGAATTGAAAGAGTATACAGTGAGTGCTGACGTAGACATGTCAGCAGAAATTGTCAATCTAGAAGCAAGACTAGAGAAATTAGAACAAGAGATATATGAAAATATGGAGCCTTGGGACCGGGTACAGGTTGCTCGTCACCCTAGTCGTCCCACAACAAGAGATTATATTCAATTATTATGTACAAAATTTATTGAACTTCATGGAGATAGATTTTACGGAGACGACGCGGCAATTATAGGTGGAATAGCGTTGTTTGAAGGAAAACCAATAACAATTATTGGACATCAAAGAGGGTTAGATACAAAAGAGAATATTAAACGTAATTTTGGTATGCCTCATCCAGAGGGGTATCGAAAAGCCCTGCGATTAATGAAACAAGCAGAAAAATTTAATCGTCCGATTATTTGTATGATTGATACAAAAGGTGCTTATCCAGGAAAAGCAGCGGAGGAACGGGGCCAAAGTGAAGCCATAGCTCGAAACTTAGTAGAAATGGCTGGACTTAAAGTACCGGTAATAAGTGTTGTTATTGGAGAAGGTGGAAGTGGAGGAGCATTAGCATTAGGTCTAGCTAATCATATTCACATGTTGGAAAACTCTACGTACTCTGTTATTTCACCAGAAGGAGCAGCATCCATTCTTTGGAAGGATGCATCCTTAGCAAAACAAGCTGCAGAAGCGATGAAAATTACTGCACCTGATTTAAAGAAAATGGGTATCATTGATACTGTTATAACCGAAGTTCATGGAGGAGCTCATAAAGATATAGAGGCCCAGGCTGAATATATGAAGGAAACTCTCCTTACTTCGTTAAAGGAATTAGCGAATTTAACACCGGACGAGCTAATCGAAAATCGATATTCTAAATTTAAAAATATTGGGGAATTTAATGAATAAAATGCGTCAGAAACGACGCATTTTTTTTTAATTGATTTCATGATAAGCTTGTATTATGAAATTCATTGTATGGAGGAGAAACAGATGAAGAGAATTGGTGTATTAACAAGTGGAGGAGATGCTCCCGGCATGAACGCGGCTATTCGTGCTGTTGTAAGAAAGGCCATCTATGAGGGGCTTGAAGTAGTTGGTATTTTCCATGGCTACCAAGGCTTAATTGATGGTAAAATGGAAGTTCTAGACCTGGGTTCTGTAGGGGACATTATTCAAAGAGGTGGAACAAAACTATTTTCTGCAAGATGTCCAGAGTTCCGGACAGAGGAAGGGCAACAAAAAGCAATAGAGCAGCTAAAAGCTCATGGTATTGAAGGATTAGTAATTATCGGTGGGGATGGTTCTTATCGTGGTTCTATGAAGTTAACGGAAAATGGTTTCCCTTGTGTAGGAATACCAGGAACAATAGATAATGATATTCCTGGTACAGATTATACACTCGGATTTGATACAGCTTTAAATACAGTGATTGAAAGTATCGATAAAATCAGAGATACTGCAACATCTCATGAACGTACATTTATCGTGGAAGTAATGGGAAGAGATGCAGGAGATCTTGCTTTATGGGCTGGTGTTGCTGGTGGAGCAGAAACTATTATTATTCCTGAAGTAGAGATAAATATGGATGAGATTGTTGAACGTCTAAAAAGCGGTTCAGAGCGTGGGAAAAAGCATAGTATTATTATTGTTGCTGAGGGTGTGATGAGTGGCGGAGAATTTGCTAGTAAACTTAAGGATTTAGCAGATATTGAGACTAGAGTTTCGGTCCTTGGACATATTCAACGTGGTGGTTCACCAACAGGTCGCGATCGTGTGCTGGCAAGTTTATTTGGAGCAAAAGCTGTAGAAGTTCTTCTAACTGGAAACGGTGGGCGTGCGATTGGCATACAGAATCATCAAGTGGTAGACTATGATATGAATGAAGCATTTGAAAAACATGAAGAATTTGATATATCTATGTATCAATTATCTAAAGAACTATCAATCTAATGAGGAAATATCTTTCCATTATAGAAAGGACTGTACAATGAGAAAAACTAAAATAGTTTGTACAATTGGACCCGCAAGTGAATCAGAGGAAATGTTAGAGAAATTAATTAATGCAGGTATGAATGTTGCCAGATTGAATTTTTCACATGGAAATCACGAGGAACATTCTGCAAGAATTCAAACGATTCGTAAAGTATCTAAGAAAACAGGTAAAGTTGTTGGTATTTTATTGGATACAAAAGGACCGGAAATCCGCACACATAAAATGGAAAATGGTGCTCTTGAGCTTGAATCTGGCCAAACAATTGAAATTTCGATGACAGAAGTGTTAGGTACTTTAGAGCGCTTCTCTATTTCCTATGATAAATTAATCGAGGATGTTCACGAAGGTTCTGTCATTCTATTAGATGATGGACTAATTGAATTAATCGTTCAAAAAATTGATAAAGAAAATGGAATTATTTCCACTTATATTCAAAATGCAGGAACTTTAAAAAATAACAAAGGTGTCAATGTACCCGGTGTATCCGTTCAATTACCTGGTATGACAGAAAAAGATGCTGCGGATATTCTTTTTGGTATTGAGCAGGATATAGACTTTGTTGCTGCTTCTTTCGTACGTCGTGCAAAAGATGTGTTAGAAATCCGTAAACTACTAGAAGAAAATAATGGTGCACATATTCAAATTATTCCTAAGATCGAAAACCAAGAAGGCGTAGATAATATTGATGAAATTATTCAAGTATCTGATGGCCTAATGGTTGCAAGAGGAGATTTAGGTGTTGAAATTCCTGCTGAAGAAGTTCCTTTGGTTCAAAAGAAACTAATTACAAAATGTAACGAAGCTGGAAAACCTGTTATTACAGCTACTCAAATGCTCGATTCTATGCAACGAAACCCAAGACCAACTCGCGCAGAAGCAAGTGACGTTGCAAATGCTATATTTGATGGAACAGATGCAATTATGCTTTCTGGAGAAACAGCGGCAGGGCTTTATCCGGTAGAGGCTGTTCAAACGATGGATAAAATAGCCCGTCGTACAGAAAATGCAGTAGATTATCGTGAAAATGTAACGAAAATTAGTAAAGCACGTGATGTAAACCTAACGGATGCTATAGGTCAAGCTGTTGCACACACAGCGATAAATTTAAAGGTAAAAGCAGTTATTGCACCAACCGAAAGTGGATATACTGCAAAAATGATTGCTAAATTTAGACCTGGTGTTCCGATAATTGCAGTGACTTCTTCAGCTACTCCATCTAGAAAGCTTACATTAGTTTGGGGAGTATATCCGATAGTTGGAAAAAAAGCACATTCTACGGATGAGATTTTAGAGGATGCTGTGGAAGAAAGTATTCTTCATCATTATGTGACCCATGGCGACTTAGTAGTGATCACAGCTGGTGTTCCTGTTGGAGAAGCGGGTACAACAAACTTGATGAAGGTACATATTATTGGAGACTTAGTTGCAAGAGGGCAAGGTATTGGAAAAAGTACTGCATTTGGAAAAGCAATAGTTGTGAATAATGCAGAAGAATTAGCCGGACAAGATACATCGGATAGTATAATTGTGACATTAGGATCTGACCGTGATATGGTCCCTAGTATTGAAAAATGCAGAGGTTTAATCACAGAAGAGGGTGGTTTAACTAGCCATGCTGCAGTTGTTGGACTTAGTTTAGGTGTGCCAGTTATTGTAGGTGTTAAAGATGCCACTACTCTTATAAAAAATGGCCAAGAATTAACGATAGATGCTGAAAGTGGATTTATCTATCATGGTCACGCTAGCATAATTTAAGAAAATGCCTCACCCTAAAAGGTGAGGCTTTTATTGAATGAGAAAGTATAACATATTAGAATCTATCCAATGATACTAATGATTTTCGTTACAACGCACTTTCATGTTTCGAAGCTAGTGAAGCGATGCATAAACAGGTGGACGCTTTCCGCGGGCGAGGCTGAGCCTCCTCAGGCCAACAGGATGTTGGTCACGAAGGCGTTGCGATCGCGTGGTGGTGCTCTTAGCCTTTGTTCCATCAAGACGCTCCCTGCGGGGTCTCGACTTTCTCGCTTATCCCGATGGAGTCGCCACCTTTCACTACAATCAATTAAGCAAGTAGGATCCAACAAGAAGAGTTTGCATAGCCTATCGCATGGATGATAAGATTGATCAAATTTAGAAAGTGATAAAAATAATCATTTTTGAATGATAAATGCTATTATCTAATGAAGAAGAAAGTAGCTTTTCTTTTATATTAGTGGATTAAAGAAAAATAGTAAGTGTTCTCAAAATAAAAAAGCAAAGTAGCGACCGAAATTGTATCTTCGGGCGCTTACTCTATGAATAAGAAAGTATCTTTTCCTTAGTTATCCGAAAAGGCACTGGACTGTTTCCCAAAGTTGTAGGTGGGCGACGGACAGACAAGCGCCATAAGATTACCGAGAAAAGGGAGGCTGGTCGTGACGTCAGTCACGACCAGCCTCTCAAAAAATTATCCGATAATATTATAGCAACAAATCTGTCCAAAGCCCACCGGAAACGATTGAAATAGGTTTTGAGTTTAAATGGTGCTTAAGCTATTTCTAAAAGGAAGGTGAAATGATGAAATGGATTATTGGTTTGTTTATCCTAATCCCTGCTGTTGAATTATATATTCTAATGCTATCAGGTAAAACGATTGGAGTAGGATATACATTTTTATTGATCATCGCAAGTGGAATAATTGGTGGCTATTTTGCAAAAAGACAAGGCTTAAAAGCATTTCGAGAGGTATCTGAAAGCATTAAAAACTATCAAGCACCTGGAGAAGCTGCAATAAATGGTATTAGTATATTTGTCGGAGCAGTTTTAGTTGTACTTCCAGGATTTATATCAGATATTATTGGCTTCATGCTTTTATTTGCCCCAACCCGCAACTTATTTAAACCTCTTGTTTATAGATGGATTCGCAAAAAGATGAAAAATGGTCAAGTTATTGTGATGAAGTCTTCGTAAAGCTTTCCCATTTATGGGCGAATAGATAAATAAATGGACTAAACAAGATACCGATAAATCCAAAGATTAAAATGGCTGCCGCGCTCAAATAAAAGACGTGGACAGCCTTTATTTGTGTAGTGGATGACCAAAGTACTGATTCGACGATATGTCTAGTTAACTGAACAAACAAGTATAAAAGTAAGATAATAGCACCTACCATATGCATTTCCATTAAAAAAAAGTAAATACATAAAGGAATTAGTATTAGGCCTGTACCTAAAAAAGGAACACTATCGACTAAAGAAATAAGAAAAGCATATTTAATCGGATTATGTAATCCTAATACTGAGAATCCAATAGCAATTAAGATAAACGTTAATATAAATAACTTAAATTCTACATGTATAAATTGATTTACGATGGTTGAGGATTTCAGTAATGCTCTATGGCAAAGACCGCGCATTTTTTTAGGGAAGTAGACTAGAAACCATTCTCGGTCCTTTACAGATTCGACTAAGGAAAAAAATAATCCAATACTAAATAAGAATATCTCAAAAAAATATGAGGGTAAATGCGTTACATTTAACAATAAATCATTCAATATTTTATTTAATAATGTCTGAAATTTTCCTTCAAACATCATAAATATAGGGTTATTTTGTATTTCCATTACTGGTAACAACACAACATGTTCGTGTATAAATGGAATAAGATCAATTAATGTCTGAACTAGAAAAAATAATACGATTAAAACACTCGATAAAATTAATATTACTGTGAGTAAAACACTTAGAAATACTGGAATTTTAAATTTTTTATGTAATAAATTAGTTAATGGAAATAGAAAGTATCCTCCAATAATTGACAATGTAAGTGGGTATGCGATAAATGATATTAGTATAATTATTCCAATTGGCAGCCATTGTGATAACAAATCTTTTTTATTTAATTGTAGAGTAATCATTTTCATCCAATCTTTTCAATTAATTAGGAGATTTTGTGATATTTTTCAACAAACTTAAGCGTTTTCATTCACAAAGACGACTATATTGATTATACTGTTTATGTAAGCAATGCTAAAAACATT
Source organism: Psychrobacillus sp. BM2 (assembly GCF_048572895.1). Taxonomy (GTDB): domain Bacteria; phylum Bacillota; class Bacilli; order Bacillales_A; family Planococcaceae; genus Psychrobacillus. The sequence goes on along the minus strand of NZ_CP183878.1, from coordinate 2,556,970 downwards.
AATATATACATATAGTTCTTCTGATTTGATGAAGATTTGGTCAGAAGTCTTATGGTGTAAAGGGGAGACTTTGATATGACAACAACTAAAGGTTTAGAAGGAATTGTAGCGGCAGAAACGTCAATCAGTTCAATCATCGATGATACACTTACATACGTTGGATATGATATTGATGATTTAGCAAACAATGCGAGCTTTGAAGAAGTAGTTTACTTGCTTTGGCATAAGCGTCTTCCAAATGCGACAGAACTAGCTGAATTGAAACAACAATTAGCTGACCACATGGCTGTCCCGCAAGAAGTTTTGAATTTTTTCAAAACATTCCCAATCAATGATGTACATCCAATGACTGCTCTTAGAACAACAGTTTCTATGCTTGCATTATATGATGATGCTGCAGAAGATATGTCCGATGAAGCAAATTACTTAAAAGCAATTAAACTACAAGCAAAAATCCCAACCTTAGTAACAGCTTTCTCGCGTGTTCGTAAAGGACTAGAACCTGTAGCACCTAAAACAGACTTAGGTTATGCTGCGAACTTCTTGTACATGCTACACGGCGAATTACCACAAGATATAGAGATAGAAGCGTTTGATAAAGCACTTGTTTTACACGCAGATCATGAGTTGAATGCTTCTACATTCACAGCTCGCGTATGTGTAGCAACTCTTTCAGACATCTATTCTGGCGTTGTTGCAGCTATCGGAGCTTTAAAAGGACCTTTACATGGTGGAGCAAATGAACAAGTTATGAAAATGTTAACAGAAATCGACTCACTTGATAATGTTGACGCTTATATTAACGAAAAATTAGAAAACAAAGTAAAAATTATGGGATTCGGTCACCGTGTATATAGAAAAGGAGACCCACGTGCAAAACATTTACGTGAAATGTCCAAAAAATTGACTACACTTAATGGCGAATCTAAACTTTATGATATGTCTATTCGTATCGAAGAAATAGTTACAGGGCAAAAGAATTTACCACCAAACGTAGACTTCTATTCTGCTTCTGTATATCATTCCTTGAAAATAGATCATGATTTATTTACACCAATCTTTGCAGTATCACGTGTATCTGGTTGGAGCGCACATATTCTTGAGCAATATGCAAACAATCGTTTAATCCGTCCACGTGCAGAATATGTAGGACCTGGAATGCAAAAATATATTCCAATTGAAGAAAGATAATAGTAGTATTATCTATAGTAGATAGGGCTTAAACACTTTAGTGTTTACTGCCCTATGATTATGATAGTAGGAGGAAATAACAAATGACAACAGGCAAAATTACAGTAGAAAACGGTGTACTTAACGTACCAAACACAGCAGTAATTCCTTTCATTGAGGGAGACGGAACAGGTCCAGATATTTGGGCTGCAGCATCCCGTGTATTAGAAGCTTCAGTAGAAAAAGCTTATAATGGTGAAAAGAAAATTGAATGGAAAGAAGTTCTTGCTGGTCAAAAAGCATTTGATAAAACTGGCGAATGGTTACCACAAGAAACTCTAGATGTTATTAATGAGTACCTTATTGCTATTAAAGGACCTTTAACTACACCAATCGGTGGGGGAATTCGTTCATTAAACGTAGCCTTACGTCAAGAGCTTGATCTATATACTTGCCTACGTCCAGTTCGTTATTTCACTGGTGTTCCATCTCCAGTTAAACGTCCAGAAGATACGGATATGGTTATTTTCCGTGAAAACACGGAAGATATATATGCTGGTATTGAATATGCTAAAGGTACAGACAATGCGAAAAAACTAATCGACTTCTTACAAACAGAATTCGGAGTTACTAATATTCGTTTCCCAGAAACTTCAGGTATCGGTATTAAGCCTATTTCTGAAGAAGGTACAAAACGTTTAGTTCGCGCTGCTCTTAACTACATTATTAAAGAAGGTCGTACTTCTTTAACATTAGTTCATAAAGGGAATATCATGAAATTCACAGAAGGTGCTTTCAAAACTTGGGGTTACGAAGTAGCAGAACAAGAATTTGGTGATAAAGTATTTACTTGGAACCAATATGATCAAATTAAAGAAGAGCAAGGAACAGAAGCTGCTGACAAAGCACAAGCTGATGCACTTGCAGCTGGTAAAATCCTTGTAAAAGATTCGATTGCTGATATCTTCTTACAACAAATTTTAACTCGTCCAAAAGAGTTTGATGTAGTTGCTACAATGAACTTAAACGGAGATTATATTTCTGATGCACTTGCAGCACAAGTTGGTGGTATCGGTATTGCTCCAGGAGCTAACATTAACTATGTAACTGGACATGCTATTTTCGAAGCTACTCATGGTACAGCTCCTAAATATGCTGGTCTTGACAAAGTTAACCCATCATCTGTTATTCTTTCAGGAGTATTAATGTTAGAACATTTAGGTTGGAACGAAGCTGCGAAACTAATCATGGATTCAATGGAGAAATCTATTGCTGCTAAAGTGGTAACTTATGACTTCGCACGTTTAATGGACGGGGCAACTGAAGTTAAATGTTCTGAATTCGCTGATGAACTTATTAAAAACATGTAATATGAAAATGAAATTTAGTTTTTAAGGAAGGGATTTTTCCCTTCCTTTTCTTTAATAGAAAAGAAAATATATATAGTGAACACTGGATTCAAGCTACTTTTTTAGAATGACTAATACTACTGATTTCCGTTCCAGGTGGATGCTTTGCACGGGCGAGACCGAGCCTCGTTTGCTATGCTATCTGCGGGGTTTCGACTTTCTCGCTTATCCCGATGGAATCGCCACCTTCTATTAAAATCAATATGACGTGTAGTACTTCACTATAAGATATAGCATAGCCTTATTGCTTAGATGATAAAAGTAGTCATAGTTAATATAGTGATAAAACCGTCTGCTGAATTAAGGATATTGTTCTGTATTTAAGAATGAAGAAAGTAGATTTTTTCTTATACTAGTGAAAATACAGTGAAATAGTAAGTGTTCATTAAATAAAGAAGCAAAATAGCTAACGAAATTGCATCTTCGAGAGTTTCCTTTATAGATAGGAAAGTAATTTTTTCTCTAGTTATCCAAAAACGTCCTGCTGGTTTTGACCATAATGGAACAGGCATCATTTTGGCGGGTTCATCTAATAAGAACAAAAGGAGAGTTTTCTTATGACATTGAAAAGAAGTAAAATCTCAGTAATCGGTGGCGGTTTTACAGGTGCAACAACCGCTTTTCTACTTGCTCAAAAAGAACTTGGTGATATTGTATTAGTGGACATTCCACAAGCAGAAAGTGCTACTAAAGGTAAAGCTTTGGATATGGCACAAGCTGGACCAGTCCAAGGTTTTGACGCCGATATCATTGGAACTTCAAACTATGAAGATACGAAAGACTCAGATCTAGTAATTATCACTGCCGGTATAGCACGTAAACCTGGGATGAGCCGCGACGATTTAGTCCAAACGAACCAAAAAGTGATGAAGTCTGTTACATCTGAAATCGTAAAATATTCTCCAAATACAACAATTTTAGTATTAACGAACCCTGTTGATGCGATGACTTACACAGTTTATAAAGAATCTGGCTTACCTAAGGAACGCGTAATCGGACAATCTGGAGTACTTGATACTGCTCGTTTCCGTACGTTTGTTGCCAAAGAATTAAACCTATCCGTTAAAGATGTTACTGGTTTTGTTCTTGGAGGACATGGTGACGATATGGTGCCATTAGTAAGATATTCTTACGCAGGTGGAATTCCATTAGAAACGTTAATCGACGCTGTTCGTTTAGAAGAAATCGTAGATCGTACTCGTAAAGGTGGGGCAGAAATCGTTAACCTTCTTGGCAATGGTTCCGCTTATTATGCACCAGCTGCTTCTTTAGTGGAGATGGCAGAAGCAATTCTAAAAGACCAAAAACGAGTATTGCCATCCATCGCTTATTTAGAGGGCGAATATGGTATGGATGGAATTTACCTTGGTGTTCCAACAGTACTGGGTGCTGCAGGTATCGAGAAAATTATCGAACTTGAGTTAACAGAAGATGAAAAAGCATTATTAAACAAATCTGCAGATGCTGTTAAAGCTGTTATGAAAGTATTAGCTTAACTATAAGGTTGTTACCAATCGAGTGGGGAAACCCACTCGATTTTTTAATAAGAAAGTACATAAAAATGTACCGTGAACACTGGGTTTTCGGTGCTTTTAAAAATGAATAATACTATGATTTCCGTTTCAGGTGGAGACAAAGGAACGATGGCTAAGAACGCCACCTCTTGTGGCAACGCCTTCGTGACCAACGTCCTGTTGGCCACCGCGGGGGGGGGGGGGGAGCGATGAACCATCACCGTCGCTTAAATAGCGAACGAAATTGCATCTTCGTAAGCTTCCTCTATGAGTAGGAAAGTATCTTTTCTCTAGTTATCCCAAAATGCATTAACCCGTTTCTAATAGTTGTAGAAAGCGACGGACAGGCAACTGCCATAAGATTACCAAAAAAAGTGAGTATTGATTGTGACAATCGTTACAATCAATACTCACTAAAAATTCACTCGTTAATCACATGGTGAAACGTCTGTACAAAGCCCTTCGAAAACGATAGAAACAGGTTTTGAACTTAAAGGACTAGCATGTCTTGTGCCGGTTATTTTGTTATGGATAAAAAAGACTAACTAAAGATGGTTAAAAGGTATCCCAACAGGAACAGGTACTATCATCACCTTGCGCTTTATGTAGGTTTATTGTTAATATAGAATTAGCTATTTGTGAGGGGGAAGAACTATTGTTATTAGGGAAAACTCGGAAAATAGGTAGGCGTATAGAGGACATAGAGATCGGTGAAAAATTAACACTTACAGAAAAAATAGAGGACAAGGACTTACTTCTATATCTTGGGCTAACCAATGATAACAATCCTTTATTTATTCAACATGATTTTGCAGCTAAGACCCAATATGGAAAACCTATCGTACCGTCAATTATGTTAACGGGTATTATTACATCCGCTATTTCAAAATACTTGCCGGGTCCTGGATCACATATAACAAAACAGATTATTAGCTTTCCAACACCTACTTACCATTACTCAATAGTAGAATTTACATTTGAAATAAAAGAAATAATTGAACAATTAAATAGTATAGTAATTACAGTACTTGCTCAAAATGACCAAAACGAAATAGTTGTGGAAGGCGAATTTCATGTGACGCCTCCAATTATAGAAAAATAATAACAGTATAGCTAACATCGATTTGGGATGGGGGTTTCAAATCAACCTTGGAGGCAAAAAAATGAGAAAAGTATTAGTTGTGGATGATGAAAGTTCAATTGTAACTTTATTAAAATATAATCTTGAAGAAGCTGGTTTTGAAGTCATAACAGCAAGTGATGGCTTAGAAGGACTTAATAAAGCGTTGGATGAAAAGCCTGAGGTTATTGTACTAGATTGGATGCTGCCACATATGGATGGCATGGAAGTCTGTAAAGAGCTTCGTTTAAAGAAAGTACAAATCCCTATTATAATGTTAACTGCAAAAGATGAAGAATTCGATAAAGTATTAGGTCTTGAACTAGGTGCTGATGATTATATGACGAAGCCTTTTAGTCCAAGAGAGGTTACTGCGAGAGTAAAAGCAATGATTCGTCGTTCTAGTATTTCTACTGAGCATAAGCAAGAGAAAACAAAAGAAGAAATGTATACTTTTGGTACGCTACAAGTATTTCCAGAACGTTTTGAAGTGCTTTTAAACAATGAGGTCATTGAGTTTACTCCAAAAGAATTTGAGTTACTTGTGTATTTAATCGAAAACAAAAATCGAGTGTTAACACGTGATCAGCTATTAAGCGCAGTATGGAACTATGATTTTGCAGGCGATACTCGTATAGTAGATGTCCATATTAGTCATTTACGTGATAAAATTGAAGAAAATAGTAGAAAGCCTAATTTCATCAAAACAATTAGAGGACTAGGATACAAGTTTGAGGAGCCTAAGAGCTAATGAAATCATTTCATTCCAAACTTTTTAGAACTTATTCTATTATGATAGGGTTAATATTAGCTTGTCTAGGACTTATACTTGGACAGCTTTTTCCTATTTACGCTAAAAGCTCCTCTGAAAAAGTCATAAACACAAAAATTGATGAAGTATCAAATTATATAGGCACAACAGGACTCACAGTAGATGAGCAACGGGATATTACGGAAATGTTAGCATCGTCATTCTCTCAAACTGAATTGATCAATGCCCATTCCTTATGGTTGTTTTTATTCATCATTATGAGTATTACTTTTCTTGTTGCACTGTTTTTAGGGACAAATATTTTCAAAAAGTTTGCGCAGCCAATCGAGCATTTGACAGAAACTGCCATGGAACTAGCTCGAGGGAATTATCGAATTCGTGCCTTTGAAGATGAATTTTCTGGAATGTCCAAGCTAAGTAACTCTATTAATATACTCGCACGAAATTTACATGATATATCCGTCATGAGAGAAACTGAAAAAGAACGTTTAAAAACGTTAATCGAGAATATGGGTAGTGCCCTAATTATGATTGATCGTAACGGGTATATTACGATTGTGAATCGTTCGTTTTTAAAGCAGCTTGACATTTCGTTCAAAGATGTTGATGGAAAACTATTTAATAAAATCGGTCTTCCAAAAAAGATTGAGGCGTTCATTGATCACTTATTTTTGACCGAGGCTTCTAATCGGGAACAAATATCGATAAAGAAAAACATACATACTTATTTTATGGATGCTTATGGAGCGCCGGTTATCGGCGAGCATGGAAAATGGCTTGGTATAGTGGTAGTAATGCATGATATTACGGAGCTTGTAAAACTGGAGCAAGTTAGAAAAGATTTTGTGGCGAATGTATCCCACGAATTGAAGACACCTGTCACTAGTATAAAAGGATTTTCAGAAACATTATTGTATGGCGCGTATAAAAACGAAGAAACATTACTTTCCTTCCTCGAGATAATTCACAAAGAAAGTAATCGACTTCAAATGCTAATTAATGACTTATTAGATCTTTCAAAAGTAGAACAGGTAGGATATGAAGTGAATTTACAAAAGGTCAACTTATTGGAAGTTGTTGAGCGAAGTAAAGAGATGACTAGTCATATTGTAGAAGAAAAGAATATGCGTCTCGAAATGATATATAGCAAACCAGTCTATGTATTAGGTGATTTAAATCGCTTAATACAAATCACGATGAATTTATTGATGAATGCGCTGACCTACTCCCCTGAGGATAAAACGGTGACTATATCCATTGATCATAACGATAAATGTGGAATATTCCGTATTCAAGATGAAGGAATAGGAATATCGAAAGATGAAATTGGCAGGGTTTTCGAGCGTTTTTACCGAGTGGATAGAGCTAGAAGTAGAAACTCAGGAGGAACTGGTCTTGGATTAGCAATTGTTAAGCATCTAGTCGAAGCCCATCATGGTTTACTAGAAGTAGAAAGCGAAGTAGGAAAAGGTACTGTCTTTACTGTATCAATTCCGCTTGTTAAAAGTTAATGGAGGTCTTTATGAATAACCAACCCTTTATCCCTATAATTATTGGGACAGATATGAATGCCTACAATATGGCAATTTCTTTTCATGAGGAATACAATATTAAGCCAATATTAGTAGGTAAAGAAGAAATGTCATTTACCAAATGGAGTAGCGTGATTGAACATATAGAGATTCAACCAAATTTATGGGATAAATCCGCTTTTGTTCAGGTACTTTTGGATGTGGCACAGAAGTATAAAATAAACGATAAAAAGTTGCTATTAATTGGAACAAATGATTTTTATGTGCGATTAATAATTGAAAATGCTGACGCTTTAAAAAAAATGTATGTTTTTAACTATATGTCGGAAGAATTAATGAATAATCTACTTGTGAAATCAAATTTCTATAAACTTTGTGAAGAGCATGGGATTGATGCACCAAAAACATATTATTATTCATGTGCAAAAAAAGCAGCATTTACAGAGGATGTACTCTTTCCATTAATCATAAAACCAAGTAATGGTGTTATGTATTACAAAAACAAGTTTCCTGGTCAGCAAAAAGTTTATCGTGTAGAGTCAAAGGCAGAACTAGATGATGTGATTAGCAAAGTAAATGCTAGTGGTTATACGGAAGACTTAATCATTCAGGATTATATTCCTGGGGACGATACGTATATGTGGGATTCGGTATTCTATATGAGTTCTGAAGGTAAAGCCCAACTTAGCACACTTGCACAGGTAGTTCTTCAAGAGCATACAGTTACGGCTATTGGTAACTATACAGCACTTATCACTCGATATAATGAGGAACTAATGAAAAAGCTACAACACTTTTTAGAAGCAATAGGTTATGTCGGATTTGCAAACTTTGACTTGAAATTCGATGAGCGTGATGGGAAGTTTAAAGTATTTGAGGTAAACATTCGACAAGGGAGATCTAGTTATTATACAACTGCACTGGGACATAATATGGCCCGTTATTTTGTAGATGATGTTATTTATCAAAAGGAAAAAGCCCTTACTTTGTTGAATGAACATTATTTGTTTACCGTGGTGCCTAAAATCGTATTAAAGAAATTTGTTGAAAATGAAGAGATTCAACAAGAAGTAAGAATGCTTTTGAAATCCGGTAAATGGGGAAATCCACTTTTTTATAAGAAAGACAAGCATTTTACGCGTAAGCTATTTTTAGTTGCACGTCAGTTCAATTATTATAAAAAATATAAAAATAATAATTGGTAAGGAAATATTTACAAATCATTCACAATACATTAACAATTATTTGTTACATTTAATTAGACCCCTTTTCCAAACGATTTACCTAAAAAAAAGCTAGCATTGTTGCTAGCTTTTTTTATTTAGGTATTTTAAGAAAAAGTTCTATACAATTTGTCCTTAAAAGTGTGCTTGCGCTTTCCTAAAAGATTAAGAAAGTATATAAAAATGTCCTATGAATACTAGGTTCATGAAACTTAAGAGAACAAACAATCCTATGATTTTGGTTTCAGGTGGGGGTACAAAGGCTAAGAACGCCACCTCGTGTGGCAACGCCTTCGTGACCAACCTCCTGTTGGCCTCCGCGGGAGTTGTCTCAGCCTCCTCGCTGGAAAACATATGCTCCTGCGGTTACTCGTCGTGAAGACATTGCCCAAACAAAGTTTGGCCAATGTCTTCGCTGCGGGGTCTTCACCTAACGCTGTTCCCGCTGGAGTCGCCACCTTCCACTACAATCAATATGACGTGTAGTACTCTACTATCAGATTTGGCATAGCTTATCGCTTAGATAATAATAGCATTCAAAGTTAATATAGTGATAAAACCGTCTGTTGTATTAAGAACACTATTTTGTAATTAATAATGAAGCAAGTAGATTTCCTTTTTTCACTAGTGGAAATAAAGAAAAATAGTAAGTAGTTACTAAATTAAGAAGCTAATAGCTAACGAAATTGCATCTTCGAGAGCTTACTCTATGAATAAGAAAGTATCTTATCTCTAGTTATCCAAAAATGCACTAACCTGTTTCTAAAAGTTGTAGGAGGGTGAAGTACAGACACAAGCCATAAAATTATCGAAAAAAAGGGATGCTGGTTGGTTGTGACGTCCGTCACAACCAACCAGCATCCCTAAAAAATCACTCGGTAATCCTAGAGCAAAACGTCTGTCCAAAGCACTTCGAAAACGATAAAAACAGGTTTTGATCTTAAAGGACTGGGCCTTTTTTTGCCCGTTTTTTTTATTTGCTTTTATGTAAGAATGACTGTTCCAACTAAACCTCTTAAAATATTAACTTACCATTCTTTTGTGCTTTAAATCTATGTATTATCAAATATATGAAACAACTATCCTATTATTTTTGAAACCATTTACCAAGTTAAACCGTAAAAGGAAGTATACATAAAAAGGAGGAAAAGTTATGAGTACTAAAAGGTTACTAACTATTATCGCCATGTCTTTAATCGGCATTATATTATTATCAGCAGTTTTTACTTCATGGTATACAGTAGATGAATCAGAACAAGCAATCGTCATTACATTTGGTGAAGCAAGCGAACCAATAGTCGATCCGGGATTGAAGTTTAAAATGCCTTGGCCAATTCAATCAGTTGAAAAACTCTCCAAAGAAACATTTAGTCTTCAATTTGGTTACAACCAAAAAGCAAACGGAGAAATTGAGTCATTTGATAAAGATACAAAAATGATCACAGGGGACGACAATATCGTCTTAACGGATTTAGTTGTCCAATGGAAAATAACAGATCCTAAATCCTATTTGTTTAATGCTGAAAACCCAAAAGAATTACTTCATGATGCAACATCTGCTTCTATTCGTTCGGTTATTGGGAACTCCAAAATAGATGATGCTTTAACATCAGGAAAAGCACAGATTGAGAGTGACACGAATGATCTATTACGCTCGTTAATAGAAAAGTATGATATTGGAATCACTGTCTTAACAGTAAAATTACAAGATGTGGAGCTTCCAAATGCAGAAGTTCGATCTGCTTTTACCGCTGTGACAGACGCGGAAGAAACTAAGAATACAAAAGTAAATCAGGCAGATAAATATAAAAACCAAAAGCTAAGTGAAGCAATTGGAGAAAAGGATGCCATAATTTTAAATGCGACAGGTTATAAAACTGCACGGATTGAACAAGCAAAAGGGGACGTAGCGTTGTTTGATAAACTATATGCAGAATATCAAAATAATAAAGAAATTACGAAACAACGATTAGTAATGGAAACATTAGAAGCTGTTTTACCAAATGCAAAAATGTACATTATGAATGATGAGGGTGGAACGATGAAATATTTACCCCTTCAATCATTAGATACAACAAAACAAGTTGTACCACCTGCAACGGAAACAGATGCTAAAGCAGAGGAAGGGAGCGGTAAATAATGGCGGACAATAAAAATCCATTCTCTAATTTAGAAGCTAAATTTAAAACGGTTGAAAACAAACCTAGTAAAGCACCAAAGGAAAAAAAACCAGTAGACTATAAAAAATACACGAAGCCATTCATCGCAATCTTTTTGGTTTTTGTCCTTTTCATTATCGCATTAGTGAATGTATATGTGGTCAAAGAAGGAGAGTTTAAAGTAATTCGCCAATTCGGGGAAATTAAAGATATTAAAGATACACCTGGTCTTCATATGAAAATACCATTTTTACAAAGTGTAACAACAATTCCTAAACACCAAATGAACTACAAATTATCAGAGGCGGAGATCAATACAAAAGATAAACGTCGAATCATTATAGATAATTATGCTGTTTGGAGAGTAGTGAATCCAAAAGAAATGATTTCAAGCGCAGGTACATTGGTTGGAGCTGGCTCTCGTATGGAGGAATTTATCTATTCGGTCGTTCGTTCAGAGCTAGGTCAATTAGAATATAGTGAGATTATTAATGATGAAAATTCCTCAAGAGGAAGCTTAAATGATCAAATAACTAGTCACGTGAATAAGTTATTGAAAAAGGATAATTACGGAATTGAAGTATTAGATGTTCGTATTAAACGTACAGATCTACCTCAGGAAAATGAGCAATCTGTTTACAATGAAATGATTTCAGAAAGACAAAGTATTGCACAAAAATTCTTATCTACTGGTGATGCAGATAAACGTCGTATTGAAGCGGACACGGATCGAGAAGTTCGGGAAATGCTAGCTAAAGCTAATAAAGATGCAGCGGTGATTAAAGCGGATGGAGAAGCAGAGGCAGCACAAATTTATAACGATAGTTTCTCGAAGGATCCTGAATTCTATTCCTTATACAGAACGTTAGAATCTTATAAGAAAACAATTGGGGAAGATACGATGATAATCATCCCATCTGATTCACCATATGCGAAAATTTTATCCGGTTACTTAGAATAGTATATGAATCGTCATTCCCCTTACTGTCATGGTAAGATATAGGGAATGACGTTTTTATTATGAAGGAGTGAATGTATATGTCATCCGAAAAAATTCTATTATTAGACGGCAACAGTTTGGCTTACCGAGCTTTTTTTGCCCTGCCCTTATTAACTAACGAACATGGCATACATACAAATGCAGTGTATGGCTTTACAATGATGCTTCAAAAAATTATGGAAGAAGAAAATCCAACCCATATGTTAGTGGCATTTGATGCTGGAAAAACAACTTTCCGTCATTCTACATTTGGCGAATATAAAGGTGGGAGACAAAAAACTCCTCCAGAGCTTTCAGAACAATTCCCTTATATACGTAAGTTGATCGATGCGTATGGCATTAAGCGATACGAACTGGAAATGTATGAGGCGGACGATATTATTGGGACATTAAGTAAGCAAGCAGATGACAAAGGTCAGCAAGTCGTAATCGTTTCTGGAGATAAAGATTTAACGCAGCTAGCGACAGAAAAGACTACTGTATATATTACACGTAAAGGCATTACGGATATTGAAAAATACACACCTGAACATGTGCAAGAAAAATATGGTTTAACCCCTTTACAGATTATTGATATGAAAGGCTTAATGGGGGATGCATCAGATAATATTCCTGGAGTGCCTGGTGTCGGAGAAAAAACTGCTATTAAGCTTTTAAAGGAACATGGTTCAGTAGAGGATCTGTATAAAGCACTTGATAAAGTAAGTGGTGCCAAGTTAAAGGAAAAACTTGTTGCCAATGAAGAACAGGCAATTATGAGTAAGACATTGGCAAAGATTGAAACAGATGCACCAATAGAGCTCTCTATTAAGGATATTTCATATAATGGTCCGAATATGGAAGATGTAATTGAAATTTGGAAGGAACTATCCTTTAAAACACTTCTGGAGAAATCAGAATATGTTTCGGAAGAGCCAGAAACGACTGAAGTAGAATTTCAGATTCTTGAACAAATTGACTCCACTATTTTAGAGGATGTAATGGCGGTACATTTAGAAATGTATGATGTGCAATATCATACAAGTGAACTATTAGGCATTGCTTTGTCGAATGGTGAAAAATGTTATTTTGTAGCAGGTGAAGTAGCTTTTCAGTCCAATGAGTTTTGTTCATGGTTCGCAAATGATTCAACCAAAAAATATTTAGCAGATTCAAAAGCAACTCAAGCAGTGAGTAGAAAACATGGTGTTAGTGTTCGCGGAGTTGAATTTGATCTACTATTAGCAGCGTATATAGTAAATCCAGCCATTTCGTCAGAGGACGTCGCAGCTATTGCAAAAGAATTTGGTTACTCTAATGTGTTGGCAAATGATAGTGTTTATGGAAAAGGCGCTAAAAAATCAATGCCCGAAATCGAGAAAATTGCAGAACATGCGGCTAGAAAAGCAAAGGCAATATGGGAGTTAAAGTCGAAATTAGAAGTAAAGCTAGAAGAAAATGAACAATACGCATTGTATAAAGAGTTAGAACTACCACTTGCTTCAATACTCGGTACGATGGAATCGGATGGAGTATTGGTGGATAAACAAATACTAGTAGAAATGGGTCATGAGCTAAATATTAAATTACGGGCGATTGAACAAGATATTTATACACTAGCTGGGGAAACTTTTAATATTAATTCACCTAAACAATTAGGGGTAATATTATTTGAAAAAATAGGTCTTACACCTATTAAAAAGACGAAAACAGGCTATTCCACCGCAGCGGATGTTCTCGAAAAACTAGCAAGCGAACATGAAATAATCGAGCAAATTCTTTTATATCGTCAATTAGGTAAGCTCAATTCGACGTATATTGAAGGATTGCTAAAAGAGATTCATGAAGACGATGGGAAAATCCATACACGTTATCAACAAGCGCTAACCTCAACAGGGCGTCTGAGTTCGATAAATCCAAACTTGCAAAATATACCGGTGCGTTTAGAAGAAGGTAGAAAAATACGTAAAGCCTTTGTTCCTTCTCAACCAGGATGGATAATGTTTGCTGCGGATTACTCACAGATTGAATTACGTGTTCTTGCGCATATGTCTAAAGATGAGAACCTAGTAGATGCTTTTAATAATGATATAGATATTCATACTAAAACAGCTATGGATGTCTTCCATGTAGAGCAGGAAGCTGTGACATCCGATATGCGTCGTGCTGCCAAGGCGGTTAACTTTGGTATCGTGTATGGTATTAGCGATTATGGCTTATCACAAAATCTAGATATTACTAGAAAAGAAGCGGCGAAATTTATCGAGAATTATTTAAATAGTTTTCCAGGGGTAAAGGAATATATGGATGATATTGTTCATGATGCAAAACAAACAGGATATGTTACTACAATTCTAAATAGAAGAAGATATTTACCAGAAATAACAAGCTCTAACTTTAATTTGCGAAGCTTTGCAGAACGTACAGCGATGAATACACCAATTCAAGGAAGTGCGGCAGATATTATTAAAAAAGCAATGATAGACATGGCAGAAAGATTAAAAATAGAAAATATGCAAACGAAAATGTTGCTGCAAGTACATGATGAACTTATTTTCGAGGCACCTCCCGAGGAAATTGCATTATTAGAAAAAATAGTTCCAGAAGTAATGGAAAATGCTATTAAGCTGATTGTACCTCTTAAAGTGGATTATGCCTTTGGGTCATCCTGGTACGACACAAAGTAGGAGGTAACCTAGATGCCTGAATTACCAGAAGTAGAGGGTGTGTTACGCGCCCTTCAACCTATTGTTACTGGAAAGACTATTAACTCAGTTGTTGTTTCTGAGACCATTTATAGATCAAAGGCGAATGGAAAAGAGGCAATTATTAAAGGGTTAGATGTAGAACAGTTTTGTTTAGCTTTAGCAGGTGCAAAAATCGATCATTTAGAAAGACGATCTAAATATATTTATTTTCACCTTCTAAAGAATGGATACCCTTATATGCTTGTCTCCCATTTGGGTATGTCAGGAGCGTGGTTTTCTGTGAAAAACTTGCATGAGATAACAGAAGATAAATTTAGAAAACATGCGCATGTTACTCTCTATTTTGAAGAGGGTGACATGCTAGTCTATGCGGATATTCGACGATTTGGCGAATTGCGTTTCTTAGAAACAGAAGCGGACTACCCTCCTTTATTATTAATGGCACCGGAGCCATTTGATCAATATGCATTAGATCATTTTTTGCATATGAGTGCATTACCTAAATACGAAAATAAAGCGATAAAAGAATTCATCATGGATGGTCATATCGTATCTGGCTGTGGCAATATTTATGCAACGGAAGCGTTATTTCGTATGAGAATACATCCAGCTCGAAAAGTAAAACGAATTAGCAGAGAGCGAAAAATTCAATTATTTCAAGAAATAGTAATTGTCCTGCTCGATAGTATTGAAAATGGTGGTAGTACGATTTCCGATTATCGCACTATTAACGGTGGGGCAGGGAATATGCAAAATAGACTTCAAATGTATGGCAAAAAAGAGTGTTTAGTCTGTTGTTCGAAAACAAAACAGAAGACAATCGGTGGTCGTACATCGACCTACTGCCCAGCATGTCAGAAATAAGGGAGCAAACATATGATTATCGGATTAACAGGAAGCATCGCTAGTGGGAAAAGCACTGTTGCAAATATGTTAAAGGAAATGGGTTTTCCCATTATAGATGCAGACCTTGTCGCTCGTATTGTAGTTGAAAAAGGAACTGCGACTCTTGAAAAGATTAAAGAAACATTTGGTACAGAGGTTATCCATAAAGATGGATCCTTAAATCGGGAAGTCCTAGGAGAAATCATTTTTTCTAATCCTTCTAAAAGGAAGCAATTAAATGATATTATGCATCCTGCTATCCGAGCAGAAATGTTAGCTCAAAAGGAGCGTCTAGTTCAGCAGGGATATCCAGTCATTATTATGGATATACCATTGCTTTTTGAAAGTAGATTGCAATCCTTTGTGGATAAAGTTCTTGTTGTAACGGTAACTGAACAGACTCAACTAGAAAGATTGATGTCTCGAAATGGATTTACGCAGGAAGAAGCTAAATTACGTATTCAATCCCAACTACCATTATCCGTTAAAGAAAAAGGTGCGGATGCGGTTATTTATAACAATGGAACCATAGAGGAAACTAAACAACAATTGATAAAAGTATTAACGACGTGGGAACAGACAAACTAAAATGATACCGCTGATTTTCGTTTAAGGTGGAGTACAAAGGCTAAGATACGGGTCATGCTCCTGCGCAAAGCTCGTCGCAAAAATAATTTGGCAGTCGTTGCGATCGCAATGTCGCGTCCTTAGACTGTCATCACCTCTATGAATAGGAAAGTATCTTTTCTCTAGTTATCCAAAAACGCACTTACCTGTAGGAGGGCGAGGGACAGATAAAGTGAAACTTCAGTCAGTGGGCTTCATTCCCCACTGATTGAAAATGGAACCAAGGCAACTAACGCCGCATCGTGCGGCAAAGCCTGAGTGACCAACATCCTGTTTGCCCGAACCACTCGGGCATTAACGGGCAGTTCTCTACTGCCCGTTAATGCGGGACAAACGCCATAAGATTACCGGAAAAAAGGGATGCTAGTTGGTTGTGACGTCCATCACAACCAACTAGCATCCCTAACGTCTGTCCAGAGCTCTTTGAAAACGATAGAAACAGGTTTTTACTTTATTAGGTTCCTGCGCATTTCTGAAACAAACGGTGAGTTGTTTGAAAATATCGACTTTTAAATTTTTGTTTTTGGGGCTGCACAATAAATAAAATGTGTTATACTAATTCAAGGTTAGAAAATAATAAGTATCACATAGTTACAGGGGGATTTTTCATATGGCAGTTTCAATTGCGATTAATGGTTTTGGCCGTATTGGGCGTATGGTTTTTCGTCAGGCAATAGCACAAGAGGACTTAAATGTGGTAGCGATTAATGCAAGATACCCATTAGAGACATTGGCACATCTTATTAAATATGATTCTACACATGGTATTTTCGCTGGAAATATTGCATTAGAAGAAAATGCACTAATTGTAAATGGTCAGCGTGTTCAAATTGTGGATGATCGAGATCCAGCAAATTTACCTTGGAAAGAGTTAAATGTGGATATCGTTATTGAATCCACTGGTAAATTTAATGATGGTGAAAAAGCTGCGGCACATATCGAAGCTGGTGCCAAAAAGGTAATTATTACTGCTCCTGCAAAAAATGAAGATGCAACAATTGTTATGGGAGTAAACGATGATAAGTTAGATTCATCGATTCACCATATTATTTCAAATGCTAGCTGTACTACAAACTGCTTAGCACCCGTAGTTAAAGTGTTGAATGACAAATTTGGTATTGAAAATGGACTAATGACTACTGTTCATGCATATACAAACGATCAAAATAATCTAGACAATCCACATAAGGATTTAAGACGTTCACGTGCATGTGGTCAATCGATCATTCCAACTTCAACAGGAGCTGCTAAAGCACTTACACTTGTATTACCAGAGCTTCAAGGAAAGATTCATGGTATGGCGTTACGTGTACCAACTCCGAATGTTTCTTTAGTAGATTTAGTAGTAGATTTGCAAAAAGATGTTACTGCAGAAGAAGTAAATGAGGCTTTCGTTAATGCATCTGAAGGCGCAATGCAAGGTATTTTAGGTATTACAATGGAACCACTAGTATCCATCGACTTTAACACTACTACACTATCTACAACAGTAGATGGTTTAACTACTATGGTTATCGGGGAACGTAAAGTAAAAGTTCTTGCATGGTACGATAATGAGTGGGGTTATTCTGCTAGAGTGGTTGACCTTACTAAAAAAGTAGCTTCATCCCTATAATTATCTAATCCTCTTTCAAAAAATTAGAAAGAGGATTTATTATTTCTTGCATAATTTTATAAAACAACATATAATGAGAATCGTGTTACTTTACTTGTACACCGACTACTTAAAGGGTTAGGACCTCTTTGGACTAACTTTCCCCCGTGGTAGTCAACTTTGAGGTTAAAAATAAACTTATCAAAGGGGGAAACGGACATTGGAAACAATGGGACGTCACATTATTGCAGAACTATGGGAGTGCGATTTCGACAAACTTAACGATATGCAATTTATCGAGCAAACATTTGTTGATGCTGCACTAAAATCTGGTGCAGAGGTCAGAGAAGTTGCATTTCACAAATTTGCACCACAAGGTGTAAGTGGAGTCGTTATTATTTCCGAATCGCATTTAACGATTCACAGCTTTCCAGAGCACGGTTATGCGAGCATTGATGTGTATACATGTGGTGATTTAGATCCATCAATCGCAGCTAACTATATTGCAGATGCTCTTAATGCTGGAACACGCGAAACGTTAGAAATGCCACGTGGTATGGGACCGGTAAAAAAGCCTGCATCACGAATGACAGTTCAAGCGTAATAGAATTTATACCTGACTGAGTGAGCAGAGGAAGAGATTCCTCTGCTTTTTCGATTTTATGGCAGAATATTGTTATAATAGATACATAAAACTACCGAGAAGAATTAGGAGAGGTCTATATGAGATGCCCAACTTGTCAATATAATGGCACAAAAGTTGTCGATTCTCGTCCTGTGGATGACAATAAGGCAATCAGAAGAAGGAGAGAATGCGAAGATTGTGGGTTTCGTTTTACTACGTTTGAAAAAGTAGAAGAGACACCATTAATCGTTGTAAAAAAAGACGGTTCCAGGGAAGAGTTTAGTCGTGAAAAAGTGTTGCGCGGACTAATTCGTGCTTGCGAAAAGAGACCGGTTGCGTTAGAACAATTAGAAAATATTGTTTTTTCTATTGAGAAAGAATTACGAAGAATGGGTAATGCAGAAGTGAAATCAGAAGACGTAGGAGAAATAGTCATGGACAAGCTAGCAGAAGTTGACGAAGTAGCTTACGTTCGTTTTGCTTCCGTCTACCGCCAATTTAAAGATATAAATGTATTTATCGATGAATTAAAGGAAATTTTAAAGAAAAACCCTTCGCTATAAGTCGCCATTCTAAATTTAACAAAATCTAAAGGAGTAGATACAATTGTCGATGTTATATAAAGAGCTACAGCCAGCAGATTTGTATATGATTCGCTTACCATATTCTTTATCAGATTATGATCGGCAATTGTTGACTTTGTTTTATCAGCCGTTGGTTGGAGCAGAAAGCATTAGTTTGTATTTAACACTTTGGGCAGATGGAGAACAAAAAAACAGTGAACGTTGGTCTCACTATCAATTGATGAATGTTCTTGGGATGCCAATAGGTAAAATTTTCCACGCCCGTCTAGCTCTAGAAGCAATCGGTCTACTACGTACATGGAAAAAAACAATGGATGAAGGAAGTATATTCCATTATGAGCTTGCAGCGCCATTAGATGCCGAGTCTTTCTTAAAGGATCCATTATTATCCATGTTTTTGCTCAATAAAATAGGCGAAAATGCGTTTAAACAATTACGTAATCGATTTATCCAAAAATCCAATTGGAATGATGGTTTCACAGATGTTTCCAGAACTTTTATTGATATATTTAAACCATCTACCAAAACAAATAATACTGTATCTTACGATGACGATTTTGAATCGAAGGAAAGAAAATCTTCTGTCCCTTTTTATTATGATGAATTTGATTTTTCATTACTTCAAGAAGGTCTTTCTGAGCAATTAGTACCTAAATCAGCGATGACAATAGAAGCGAGAGAAGTAATTGCCAAACTTGCTTTTTTATATAAATTAAACCCTGTGGAAATGCAAAAAGTAGTTATTCTTGCGTTAGATGACGAACTGCATCTGTCAGAAGCAAGATTAAAAAAAGCGTGCTCGGATTATTATAAGCTAACTGTTTCTAAAGTTGCACCTGTAATTGAGAAGATTGAAAAGAAAGTTGTGCCTGTGGAATCCACCGAGCCTTTAACGAAGGAAGGTGAGTTAATACATTATTTAGAAACAACGCCTCCCGTAACTGTATTAAAGGATATTGCAAATGGCAAAGAGCCAATCCTTGCAGATGTTCAGTTAGCGAACCATTTTGTAACTCACTTCAAAATGCCTATTGGAGTCGTCAATGTTTTGTTACAATATGTATTACTACGTACAGACATGAAGCTCACGAAAAATTATGCGGAAAAAATCGCTTCCCACTGGATGCGGAAGGATGTCAAAACAGCCAAAGAAGCAATGGAGCTTGCTAGGAACGAACATGAACAGTATGTAAAATGGAAAAATGAAGGCTCTCCACAAAAAACATATACCAAAAAGCCGACACGAGAGGAAAAAGTGCCTGATTGGTTTTATAAAAAAGACGGAGAAACAAAGAAATCAACAGGCAGTACTACAAATGGAATTCAAAATATCGATGAAGAACGTCAAAAACTATTAGCAGAACTAGGTATGTTGAAAAGGTAGGTGGCATAAGTGGAACGTATAAATGAAACCCTAAAAAGAGTTGTATCACCTGAATTTACTACGCGACTAAACGATATGAAGAAGGAAGTTTTAGAAAACCCAAGAGTGCAGAATTTTCTAGAGGAAAACGCTTCGGAGATCAATAAGGAGATAGTCGATCGTAGTTTGAGTAAGTTATATGAATTTATCTCTCAATCTCATGATTGTGGCTCTTGCCCATCGCTAGATCAATGTAATAATTATATGAAAGGGTATGAGCCTAAATTAGTCCTTGATCGAAACTTGATAGACAATGATTTTATTCGTTGCAAACGAGGCATTATTGAAGATGAGCGTAGGAAAGTTATTTCTATGATTGACAGTATTCATATGCCTAAAGAGGTTATGGAAGCTAGTCTTGCAGGAGTGGACTTAGAGGATGGCAGTAGAGTTGTTGCAGTTCGAGCAGCTAAAGACTTTCTAAACGAATGGGAACGTACAAATGTACTACCGGCTAAAGGGTTGTACATATACGGTAAGTTTGGTGTAGGTAAGTCTTATTTACTCGGTGCTCTTGCAAATGAGTTGGCTGCAAGACATATTCACTCTGTAGTAGTATATGTACCCGAATTTTTAAGAGAAATGAAACAAGCAATACAAGACCATTCCCTTTCTGAGAAGATTGAATTTGTGAAACGTGCTCCAGTTCTTATGTTAGATGATATAGGAGCTGAGATTATGTCTAGTTGGACGAGAGATGAAGTCTTAGGAACAATTTTGCATTATCGAATGTCAGAGCAACTACCAACTTTTATGTCCTCTAACTTCAACTATGATGAGTTACAGCATCACTTGTCTTTCACACAACGCGGGGAGAAAGAAGTAGTAAAAGCTGGACGAATCATGGAACGAATTCGAGCTCTTACGACACCAATTGCTCTTCAAGGGAAAAACTGGAGAGAAAGTTAAAGAATAAGAGAGAGAGAGCACGAAAAAATTGAATTTCGCTTGCAAATGGATATTTTGTAAAGTATAATCATTTCCATAAGAATAAGTAAATGCAATGAAGAGGACAACAATCAGTTTGTACGACTTTAAGAGAGAGAAGCCTTGGCTGTAAGCTTCTTAAGAATCGGCAATCGATTTACCGCCTCCGAGCAGTAATTGTGAATTTTATATAGCAATTACCGGTCACCGGCCCGTTAGCCGATGCAGAGCTTCGTCTATTTCATTTATCATTACTACAAGTAATGGATAGGCAGAAGAAGGGTGGAACCACGACTTGAACCTCGTCCCTTTTTAGGGATGGGGTTTTTTTATTGTTTTTTAAATGTCTAGCTCCAGCGCCCAGCCCCTCGAGGTCGCTTCAGTCCCTCGGTTGAAAGCGAAGAGAATGCTTTCAATTAGGCCCTGCAAGCAGCTGTCGGGGCAAAAATGGGCGCTTGCGCTTTTCTTATTATAAAAGGAGTGTTGAAAATGGCAGAAATTATTAAATTGAAATTTCCAGATGGAGCAGTAAAGGAATTCCCTGTATCGACAACTACAGAAGAAATTGCTCAATCGATTAGTCCTGGATTACGTAAAAAAGCACTTGCTGGAAAACTAAGTGGAGTATTAATCGACCTTAAAACACCAATTACGGAAGATGGAGATATCGCAATAATTACTCCGGAATCCGACGAAGCGCTAGAAATTTTACGCCACAGCTCGGCACATTTACTTGCACAAGCAGTTAAACGTCTCTTCAAAGATGTTAAATTAGGTATTGGGCCAGTTATCGAAAATGGTTTTTACTACGACATTGATTCTCCAGTACCAATTACTGCAGAAGACTTACCATTAATTGAAAAAGAAATGAAAAAAATTATTAATGAAAATATTGAAATCATTCGTCATGATGTTTCACGTCAAGTTGCTTTTGATAAATTTAAAGAGGATGAATACAAAGTAGAACTTTTGGAAGCAATTCCTGAAGGAGAACAAGTTTCTATTTATGAGCAAGGGGAGTTCTTTGACCTTTGCCGTGGAGTTCATGTTCCATCTACAGGGAAACTTAAAGAGTTCAAACTTTTAAGTATTGCTGGAGCTTACTGGCGTGGAAATAGTGATAACAAGATGCTTCAACGTATTTACGGTACTGCATTCTTCAAAAAAGATGAGCTAACACATCACTTAAATATGCTAGAAGAAGCGAAAGAACGTGATCATCGTAAGATTGGGAAAGAGCTAGATTTATTTACAACTTCTCAAAAAGTAGGACAAGGCTTACCTCTTTGGTTACCAAACGGGGCTACTATCCGTCGAGTTATTGAGCGTTATATTGTAGATAAAGAGCTTAAACTTGGCTATAAACATGTCTATACACCAGTATTAGGTTCGAAAGAGCTTTACGAAACATCTGGTCACTGGGATCATTATCAAGATTCTATGTTCCCACCGATGGAAATGGACAACGAAACATTAGTGCTACGTCCAATGAACTGTCCACATCATATGATGGTGTTCAAAAACGGTATGCATTCTTACAGAAACCTTCCGCTACGAATTGCTGAGTTAGGTACTATGCATCGCTATGAAATGTCAGGTGCAGTATCAGGATTACAACGTGTTCGCGGAATGACTTTAAATGATGCGCATTTATTTGTACGCCCAGATCAAATTAAATCCGAATTCCAAAAAGTTGTAGAATTAATCATTTCGGTTTATAAAGATTTTAACTTAGAAGACTACTCATTCCGTCTTTCTTATCGAGATCCTGAAAACAAAGAAAAATATTTTGATAACGATGAAATGTGGGAAAAAGCACAGAGCATGTTAAAAGAGGCAATGGACGAACTTGGTTTAGATTACTTCGAAGCAGAAGATGAAGCAGCATTCTACGGTCCAAAATTAGATGTTCAAGTGAAAACAGCAATTGGTAAGGAAGAAACTTTATCGACTGTTCAACTAGACTTCTTATTACCAGAACGCTTTGACTTAAACTACATTGGAGAAGATGGAAAGCATCATCGTCCAGTTGTTATTCACCGCGGAGTAGTTTCTACAATGGAACGCTTTGTCGCATTCTTGATCGAAGAGTATAAAGGTGCATTTCCAACTTGGTTAGCTCCTGTTCAAGTTGAAATCATTCCAGTTTCCAATGAAGTACATTTTGAATTTGCTAAACAAATCGAAGAGCAATTAGTAGCAGCTGATTTCCGAGTTGAAATGGATGATCGTGAAGAGAAGCTGGGCTATAAGATTCGTGAAGCACAAATGCAAAAAATTCCGTACATGCTCGTACTGGGTGATAAAGAGCTAGAAGCAGGAAATGTAAACGTTCGTAAATACGGAGAACAAAAATCAGAAAGTATTCCTTTTGCGGAGTTCTTAGAACGTTTGAAAGAAGAAGTAGCACATTAATAGATTTAGTGTTGACATGAATGTATCAACATGCTATAGTTATTAAGGTTATTGAATACAAGTTTGCGGTATAAGAAGAGGCTGCCCGCTTCTCACCTGTTTGACACCTAAAAGTGTTGTTGACTGGTAAGCATGTGATCGACTGTAACATGTAGTTTTCTACATGTACTCATATCGGCGGGCAGACATAAAACATATGTCTGTCTGCTTTTTTTATGGATCAAAAACGGTGTAACTAATTCGTTTTTACGGACTTTATGCCCAAACCATGTATTCGCGACACTATTTGGAGGTGGATCATTATTAGCAAAGACATGTATGTAAACGATGGCATTCGAGCACGCGAACTACGAGTTATTGATCAGAATGGCGATCAATTAGGATTAAAAACACGTAACGAAGCACTTGAAATAGCAGGTCGTGTAAATTTGGATCTTGTCCTTGTGGCTCCTCAAGCCAAGCCACCAGTCGCTCGTATCATGGACTATGGTAAATTCAAATTTGAGCAGCAAAAGAAAGATCGTGAAGTTCGTAAAAATCAAAAAATCATCATAATGAAAGAGGTTCGCTTGAGCCCAACAATAGATGAACATGATTTCCAAACGAAATTGAAAAACGCGATAAAGTTCCTTGAAAAAGGAGATAAAGTGAAAGCATCTATTCGATTTAAAGGTCGTGCCATCACTCATAAAGAGATTGGACAACGAGTTTTAGATAGATTTGCAGAAGCTTGTACGGAAGTATCCACTGTCGAGTCAAAACCGAAAATGGATGGCCGTAGTATGTTTTTAGTGCTTGCACCAAAAAACGAGAAACAATAAAGAGTACAATTGTTTAGGAGGAATTCGACATGCCGAAAATGAAAACTCACCGTGGAGCTGCAAAGCGTTTCAAAAAAACCGGAACTGGAAAATTAGTACATGACCGTGCTTTTGGAAGCCACTTATTCGCTAACAAGTCTACTAAAGCTAAACGTAAACTACGTAAATCTAAAGTAGCATCTTCAGGCGATTACAAACGTATCAAAACTTTATTAACTTACATGAAATAATAACAGATAGCAGGAGGTAATGAATCATGCCACGCGTAAAAAGCACACCAGTAACTAAACGTCGTCGTAAAAAAGTTTTAAAATTAGCAAAAGGTTATTACGGTTCTAAACATACATTATACAAAGTTGCTAACCAACAAGTAATGAAATCATTCATGTATGCATACCGTGATCGTCGTAACAAAAAACGTGATTTCCGTAGACTATGGATTACACGTATCAATGCGGCAGCACGTATGAACGGTCTTTCGTATAGCCGTTTAATGCACGGATTGAAGTTAGCTGAAATCGAAGTTAACCGTAAAATGTTAGCTGATCTTGCAGTAACTGATACTCAAGCATTTACACAACTTGCAGATTTAGCTAAAAAAGCAATCGTAAAATAATTTAAGTTAAAAAAGCTGATAGAGATTCTATCAGCTTTTTTTGTACAGGGAGCCTACAATATGACAAATGTTATTCTTGTTTTCATATTAATCATGTCTATTATTGCTTTTTGTGTAATGGGTTACGACAAATCACAGGCAAAAAAACATGGCCAACGTATATCAGAAAAAACCCTTTGGACACTTGCGATTATGGGTGGGGGAATCGGTGCGTATGTTGGAATGCAATTATTTCGCCATAAAACGAAGCATACAAATTTTCGAGTAGGATTTTTAATGTTACTGATTTTATATGCATTTTTAATATTTTACATATTCACAACAGACAGTTCTATCATTGCATAGGGTTGTCTTTTTTATGAAATCGGAAGTATATAAAAATGACCTGTGAACACTGGGTCTGCAGAATTAAAAATGAATAATCCTGATGCTTTCCGTGGGGTCTTCGCCTAACGCTTTCCCACTGGGGTCGCCACCTTGCACTACAATCAATTATGTGAGTAGTCCCCCTTATTAGATTTGGCAAAGCATATCGATTAGATATTAAGATTAGTCCAAGTTATCTTTTTACTAGTGGAAATAAAGGTAAATAGTAAGTGTTTGACTCATAAAGAAGCGAAATAGCGAACGAAATTGCATCTTCGAGAGCTTTCTTTATGAATAGGATAGTAGCTTTTCTCTAGTTATCCAAAAACGCACTTACCTCTTTCTAAGCGTTGTATGAGGGCGACGGACAGACAAATGCCATAAAATTACCGAAAAAAATGATGCTGGTTGGTGTGACGGACGTCATAACCAACCAGCATCATTAAAAATTCACGCGGTAATCATATAACAACAGGTCTGTTCAAAGCTCTTCGAAAACGATAGAAACGAGTTTTGATCTTAAAGGATCAGGCGTCTTTTTACCCGGTTGTTCTTATACTCTAAATGCAACTTAGAAACAAACCTTAACTAAATTAAAAGAAGAAATCTTTAAAAATACACAAATAAAAAAGCTTGTTTTGATCAAAGATTAATCAAAACAAACTCTTATAACGTAGATTGATTATTTCTATATTTCTTCATCAACTATATCCTTGCACTTCAAAATTATTGTACTTACATCTCTAAATCAGTGAATGCGTAAGGTAGTAATTCTCTTAAAGTCAATTCTAGTATATTTTTCTTCTCATTTGTTAAATAAACTGGCATATCAGGTAAACAAAATTCTGCTAAAACTTGTCTGCAAATGCTACAAGGTGGAAGAAAATCTACCGTATTACCAGCGACAGCTATAGCTTGGAAATCACCTTTTTTATAACCATTTGCTACTGCCGTAAAAATAGCCGTTCTCTCAGCACAATTAGTTGCCCCTAATGAAACATTTTCCACATTTACTCCATTAATTATAGTACCATCTGTTAGCAATAATGCTACTCCAACTGGGAATTTGGAATAAGGTACATATGCTGATTTTTTCATATTGCGTGCACTTTCCATTAACAGTTCTTTATTCATATTATCCATCCTCTTTCATATAAGAATGGACTTTTCAAAGTCCCCTTAACGCCAACGTTTTATTGGCAGGACTTTTAATATAATATTTTACAAAGCGTATGTCAACATTGAAAGTATATAATTTTCACGCTAATTAGTAAATAACCTTACTTTTCACTCGTCATCCTGCATTAATTGCTCAATAGGACTTTTCCAGTTTATCTTTGCATCTGGATAATTCATTTTGATTTCATTTTGTAAAAAACGTAAGTCTTCTTTTGTAAAGCCTTGAAGTTTAGCTGGATCCTTTGTCCATATGAATATAGAAACGACTTCGAAGGCTTGATCGGTTGTACCTAAATATTTTTCGCCTTCAAATAGGGCACCTTTGTACGTGATAAAGAAGTTTTTACGAACATTTTTTATCTCATCATAATAATAATACTGTTCCTTTTCGTATGCCTCATCTAATTTGCGCTTAGGGTCAAACAAGTAGCGAAGAATTTTATAAAAAACGTATATGATTAGTGCCAAGATAAGCAATCTTAATATATAGAACATCTCAAATGTCCTCCTTGTAAAATACATTGTACTTGCTATACGATAGAGGAGGTAGTTTGGTTTCAAAATAAATTAAAATATTTGGAGGAAATAATGAATTTACATAAACTTTTTACGATGCAGCGAGCTTTAGACCAATATATCCAATCTAACAAGCAAATAACGCAGGATGTTTTTGTTAAAAAAGGGTTGGCACTTATAGTTGAACTTGCAGAACTTGCGAATGAAACGAGATGCTTTAAATTCTGGAGTGACAAGGGACCATCCGAACGAAGTGTTATTTTAGAGGAGTATGTAGATTCTATTCACTTTATATTATCACTTGGTATTGAGAAGGGTCTTCAGGATTTACATGAATGGCCGTTTGAAAGCATGGAGAAAGATTTAACGACGCTTTTCCTTGATACCAATAAATCCATCTTAGCATTTTTAGCTGAACCAACTAAAACTCATTACGAAAAAGTGTGGATAATGTATGGTGCAATTGCAGAAAAACTTGGCTTTAGTAGCGAGGATGTCTTACGCGCGTATATTACCAAAAATGAAACGAATTATGAACGACAAAAAAGTGGTTATTGATTTTGATTGAAACTTTTTCACATTCAAGCCGTAAAAATAACAATACCTATTAGAATGGCGGTGTAATCTATGAAAAAGTTCATATAAAGTCTTGGATTCAACCAAACGGAAATTTTTTAGTAAATGAGGTATTTACATATTATTTCGACGGATCCTTCTCTAATTTGCGTCGTTCTTTCCCCTCGGATCATGGGGGAAATGTAGAACAATTTTATGCATATAAATTAGACCAACTAAACTTGGTACCAGGGTTTATTGATCAGGCTATGATGACTCCATTACAAGTGACACAAGATAACAACACGTTTTATACGAATTTAGATATACGTGAACAGCAAGTATCGTTTTTATATACATATACGCTAAAAAATAGTGTCATTGCGTATGACAAATACAACAAACTGGATGTTGTGTATTTTGAAGAAGGGGATGCACATGATCAGGATTACTTTGATGTAACAATTGATTATATTCTTCCAGAAACAACTGAAACAGATAGATTTGAAGGAGTTTTATATAATAAAGTAAAAGGGGAAACAGAAAAAAATACTTTAGGTATTCGATTTATCAGTCATAGATCCAAAGCATTTACTGAGACGAAAACTAGTTTAGTATTTCCTGCAGAGCTAATATCTTTATCTGGAAAGACTAAATCACCGCTATCCTATAAAGCGGCTTTGACTAATGAAATAAAAGAACAAAAAAATTGAAATAAAAAACTGTCCTATATGGATACAATTATCTCCTTCATACCGAAAGTCTCATTTGGGATGTTAATCATTATTTCCACTTCATCGGATGGAGGAGGTTATTACTCAGGAGGTTCATCGGATGGTGGTGGAGACGGCGGAGGCGGAGCAGGGGCCGATTAACGTGTTTTTAAATTCAAATTTTGAAAATGTCATTAATTTAGAATATAATTAAATTGTACATATATTTAGGAGGTCGAAATAATGTCGAAGCTAGATGAAACATTAAAAATGTTAAAGGATTTAACAGATGCAAACGGGATTCCTGGTAACGAGCGTGAACCAAGAGAAGTGATGGAGAAGTACATTGCACCTTTTGCAGATAAAATTGAATACGACAATTTAGGCAGTCTGATTGCAGAAAAAGTTGGAGACGCGAATGGTCCTAAGATTATGGTAGCTGGACATTTAGATGAAGTCGGCTTTATGATCTCCAGAATTGATGACAAAGGGTTTTTGAGCTTCCAAACTGTAGGTGGTTGGTGGTCTCAAGTAATGCTTGCGCAACGAGTAACGATTGTAACACGTAAAGGAGAAACGATAACTGGTATTATTGGTTCGAAACCTCCTCATATACTATCTGCAGAAGCTCGTAAAAAAGCAGCAGATGTTAAAGATATGTTCATTGATATAGGCGCATCCTCGAAAGAAGAAGCAATGGAATGGGGCGTATTACCAGGAGATATGGTAGTTCCTTATTTTGAGTTCTCCGTAATGAACAACGAAAAACTACTTTTAGCAAAAGCGTGGGATAACCGTATTGGCTGTGCAATCGCAATAGATGTATTAAAAGCACTTAAAGGTGAAAACCATCCAAACATAGTTTACGGAGTAGGTAATGTCCAAGAAGAGGTTGGCCTACGTGGTGCGAAAACAACAACTAATAAGATTAAACCAGATATCGGCTTTGCGGTAGATGTAGGAGTAGCTGGAGACACTCCAGGTATTACTGCAAAAGAATCGACAAGTAAAATGGGTGAGGGTCCACAAATCGTATTATTTGATGCATCTATGGTTTCCCATAAAGGTTTACGTGATTTTGTAACTGATACTGCAGATGAGCATAATATACCTTATCAATTTGAAATGATACCAGGTGGAGGAACTGATGCAGGTTCTATGCATATTTCCGTAAATGGTGTTCCTTCATTAGCTATTGGGGTAGCAACTCGCTATATACATTCTCATGCAGGAATCTTGCATAGAGATGATTATGAAAACACCGTGAAACTAATTGTAGAAGTTATAAAAAAATTAGATCGTGATGCGGTAAATAAAATTACATTCGATTAAATACTAGCGTTTAAAGGATTCTAAGCATTATGTCCTTTAAACGTTTTATTATTTAAAAAAATGTATATAAATCCACTTGACTTTATATTTATTCAAAATTATAATTGGTATTACATAAATATACGGAAAAAGGAGTTTTTATAAATGAAGTTACTTGAATGGGCGAATTTAAAACTAGTGGATAGTTTAAAGGGGAAAGACTTATTGACGCTTTTAGATTACTCAAAGGAGGAGATAAACGACTTAATACAGTTGGCAGTAGCATTGAAGACGTTGACGAAGGATGGAAAATGTCCTCCGTTACTAGAAGGCAAAACGTTAGGTATGATTTTTGAAAAACATTCTACCCGTACAAGAATCTCCTTTGAAGTAGGTATGAAGCAATTAGGTGGAAATGGTATGTTCATGAATGCACGTGATTTACAGATTGGTCGCGGTGAATCTGTATACGACACAGGGCATGTATTATCCGGTTATCTAGATGGAATCATGATTCGTGCGAATTCACATGAAATGGTTAAAGAGCTTGCCGAGCATGCTACTATTCCAGTAATAAATGGATTAACAGATATTTTTCATCCATGTCAAGCACTTGCAGATATCTTAACGATTCATGAAGTAAAGGGTCACACTTCTGGACTGAAGCTTGCATATATAGGTGATGGCAATAATGTTGCGCATTCACTAGTTATAGCCGCAGCCTACATGGGAATGCATATTTCCGTAGCAACTCCAGTAGGCTATGAAGCAGAAGTGCAAATACTAGAAAAGGCTAAAGCTATTGCGCTAGCAAATGGCGGCTCTTTGTTTGTTTCTAATGATCCTGTTGAAGCAGCTGTAAATGCAGACGTTGTGTATACAGATGTATGGACGTCAATGGGGCAAGAAGAGGAAGCAGCTAAACGACTTGCTGATTTTAAAGATTTCCAAATTAATGATAAATTAGTTGCAAATGCTAAAAAAGATTATATGTTTTTACATTGTTTACCAGCGCATCGTGAAGAAGAAGTTGCAAGCTCTGTAATTGATGGTCCAAACTCATATATTTTCCAACAAGCAGAAAATCGCTTGCATGCACAAAAAGCAGTGCTTGCATCAGTCATGGCTTAAATTAAGTATCAACAAATGGAGAAGGCAGGGTTTGCCTCTTTGTTTGGAATTATATATACAATGTGATGTCGTTTATCAAGATGGATAACTTCATCACTACATAGGAAGAGTGATTCGGGAGACGCTGAATCACTCTTTATTACTTTAAAAGACTGTCCATTAGTCGATTGTTTCGACGAGTAATGCAGTCTTTTTTAAAGAATAAGAATGCACATTAGTGGAAATAAAGAGAAATAGTAAGAGTTTGCACTATAAAGAAGTGAATAGCGAACGAAATTGCATCTTCGAGAGCTTACTCTAGTAATAGTTAGTAGCTTATCTCTAGTTATCCAAAAATGCGCTAACCTGTTTCTAAAAGTTGTAGAAGGGTAAAGGACAGACACAAGCCATAAAATTATCGAAAAAAAGGGATGCTGGTTGGTTGTGACGGACGTCACAACCAACTAGCATCCCTAAAAATTCAATCGGTAATCATATAGTAAAACATCTGTACAAAGCCCTTCGAAAACGAAAGATACAGGTTTTGAACTTAAAGGACCGGGAGTTTTTTACTTGATTTTTCTTGAGCAGTACTTATGTCAATATGTGCCTTAACTTACTAATAGGTATAAACAATTTCTTTTTACTCGCCAGAACCTCCAATATTTACAATCTTACGTGGGTTTAATATATTATTTGGATCAAGAGCTATTTTTATTTTTTCCATCACCTGTAACGCTGCTCCATGCTCTAAAGCTTGGTATTTTGTTTTGCCGATACCAACACCATGTTCCCCTGTACAAGTTCCGTTACGATCTATAGCATAATGAACAATTTTCTCATTAAAACTGTCTGCCTTGGCAACTTCCTCAGAATCATTCATATCAATCATTATTATTGCATGGAAATTACCATCTCCTACATGCCCAGTAAGTCCGCCAATAAGACCACTAGAATTTAATTCTTTACGTGCAAATACCACGGCTTCGGCTAGTTCGGAGATAGGTACACAAACATCAGTAACCATCATTTTTTTTCCCACATTCCCGTGGATATAAGCATATGCTAGGTTATGTCTTGCGTCCCAAAGCTTAGTACGTGCTGTATTATCCGTTTCGAATTGGATTTCTTCGCAGTCATGATCTTCCATTATTTCTTTTGTAAACTCTATATCCTGTTTTAAGCCTGCTTCATTGCCGTCAAATTCCAAAAATAATGTTGGTCTTTCCGAGTAATTCATATCATTATAATGATTTACATGACGGATTGATTCCTCATCTACTAATTCTACTCGTGCGATTGGAATACCCGCCTGTAAAACGGAGGTAACAGCTTCTACAGCATTTTGAACTGTAGGGAAGACCGCTCTTGCTGCGGTAGTAAATTCAGGTATACCATATACTCTTAATGTCAGTTCGGTAAAACAACCGAGAGTCCCTTCAGAACCAACAAATAATCCATTTAAATGTAATCCTGATGCTGATTTTGCTGCTAAGCTTCCCGTGTGGATAACAGTTCCATCTGCAAGGACAACCTCCAAATCACGAACCTGATCACGCATCACTCCATATTTAACTGTTGTTGTTCCACTAGCATTTGTAGCAGCCATTCCACCAAGTGTTGCATCTGCTCCGGGATCTACAGAGAAGAATAATCCATATTTTTTTAGCTCTTTGTTTAATTGTGTTCGTGTTACACCAGGTTGCACCTTTACAAGTAAATCAGTTTCTCGGACCTCCAATATTTTATCCATTAACGAAAAGTCTATAGTAATCCCATTATCATGTGGAATTATATGACCTTCTAAACTGGAACCGCGCCCAAAAGGAACAACTGGAATCTGAAAATTATTGGCTAGTTTCATAATTTGACTAACCTCACCCGTGTCTTTTGGAAAAACAACTATGTCGGGAAGACTTGCTTCATGATATGACTCATCTTTACTATGTAGTTCTCTTACAGTTAGATTCACTGATATTTGTTCATCAGTTAATAGTTTTTTTAATTCTAGTACTATATTATCAATGGATATACTCATATAATTCGCCTCTTTAATATTATGAAATGTATTAGATTTTTTTAATAATTCTAATAAAACAATTATAAGCAGTTATGTTAAAAAGGTAAACTTATATTATGTATATTATGGATATAGTATATTGGACGTTTTCTAATGGTTTTACTAAAATGCTATGCTAAAGGTAAAGGTTGTTTTAAAATGCACATTAATAATGAGCTAGGAAATGTATCTCCATGCTCATTGTATTTTGAAGTTCGTTTTTTTACTAAAGCACCAGTTAGTTCAATAAGAAAAAAGGAATTGCAGCAGCAATCCCTTCATCTCCAATCAAATTAGTTAATTTTTTACTTAAAGTTAAAAATTCCCTTACCAGTTTCCATATTAATAGGCAATGAGGAATGTTCATGAACTATTACCCAAGATTCATTCACTTTTTTTAAACCATATGTGAACCGATTTGTCATTTGACGAAGTTTCTCACCAGATTCTTCTTGGTGAGCAGCAAATGTTACAGCACAATGAACAAATGCGAGATATGAATCTTCTTCAACTACTAGATCATTAATATCAACTTTTAGTAAAACACCATCCTCACTCAATCCATTAAACCACTCTACTACACTTTCCTTCCATGAAGAAATACCCTTACTTTCCCAGTTCCCCCAGCAATCATAAAGATGCATTTCGGGAGCATACATGGATAAGAACTTTTCAACATCTTTTTCGTAAACCGCTGTTTTGTAATTTTCAAGTACTTCTTGAACTTTGAAAAAACCCTCCGCCATTAAGTGCATCCCCTTTACAAATTTCAGAAATGTAAGAATGTTACTATAGATGAATTCTATATTCAAACATTTTTTCCTTCTTCAACAATGGATTTATGAGATCTACTTGATGTTTTGATAACTTATTCAGCAATCGCGCCCGATTGTTGAATAACAACTTAGCTTTAATTAGGTCGTATTGTTAAACGGAAAACAATACAGAAATTGATACGGTATTAAAAACTTTAGATTTTCCCTTTAAAACTGTTTATATTTTAACATAAATATCCAATTTTAGATGTAGGGAAGTTGAAGTTGTAATAATACCATTTTACGAAAAACCAACTTTTCCTTTAACTTAGCCTATTAAAATTGAAAAAAATCCCGTGAAGAATTTAATTTCTTCACGGGATTCTATCATTTTGCGAATGCAGTGGCCAGTTCACTTAATACAGATTGTTTATTAGATTCGTCTGTCATATTCCACCATTTTTCAAAAAACACGCCTAGCCCAGGTAGCAAATGTTCCTCGCCTCTTTGAATAGCGTCTTCTACTACCCCTCGAATGTCTGTTGCCGTATGACCTTTCATATTAGCTGTGATAGCTTCTCTAATTTGAAAATCCATTTTCATCACTCCTCGTAATTATCTTCCCCAAACTCTCGCAAGCTATACATGATTTTGTTACACTTAAATAAAAAAGGCGGTCACAAATATATGAAACGAATTGAATCTCCGCAAAATTCTTTAGTGAAGCATTGGAAAAAATTATTAAGTGTTAGAAAAGAACGTGATAAAACAGGCGAATTCATCATAGAAGGGTATCATTTAGTTGAAGAAGCCATAAAACAAAAAGAAAATGTACTCACCATCATGATAAGTGATACAGCTGAAGTTCCGGAAAATTGGGATATAGAAAATATTGAAGTTGTAGAAATAAATGACTTGATTAAAAAAGAGCTAGCTGAAACAGAGCATACGCAAGGTATATTTGCGCATTGCAAGCAACAAACTGTGAAAGAGGACGATCAAATTAAATGGAATCGCCTATTATTAATAGATGCTGTACAGGATCCGGGAAATATCGGTACAATGATTCGAACTGCAGATGCAGCTGGTCTAGATGCAGTTATTCTTGGAAAAGGATCAGCAGATGCGTATAATTCGAAAACATTGCGTTCGGCACAGGGATCCCATTTCCATTTGCCAGTCATTAAAGGAAATCTCCATGATTGGGTAGAGGAATTGAAAGAACGAAATGTAACGGTTTATGGTACAGCTTTCGAAAATTCTACACCATATAATGAAGTGAAAAAAGTAGAATCATTTGCTCTAATCGTCGGAAATGAAGGAAGTGGGATTAGTAAAGATCTTCTTGAGCAAACCGACCAAAATATTATCGTTCCTTTGTTAGGACATGCAGAATCATTAAACGTTGCAGTAGCTACGGGAATTCTTTTATATGGACTTACATTAAAATAAATCAGACTTGAAGAAAAATGCGAAAGTCCGTATAATAGATATAATTTGATAGATAAAAGCTGTAATCGGGAAAAGTATATATGATCATTCGAAATGAAGGGATTTTACACCTTGACTGAAAGTGTAAATGGAGAATGCGTATAGAAGTTCACCCCGCTAGCTGCCACCGGGACCAGCAATTGCTGTAAAGGTGTGCCGGTGTAGAGCCGTTAGTCGAATTGAGTGATTGCACTTATTTTTGTGCAATAATCAGGGTGGTACCGCGAAATTAGTCCTCGTCCCTTTTATAGGGGCGGGGATTTTTTATTTTGTGAAACTTTATTCAGCCAAAACATGCTGAATAAAGTTTATGCCTCCGGCGGATGTCACAGATTTTGTAAAGGGGTTCATCGAGAGAACGCGATGCAAAATCTGGACTCAAATACGCCAAGGCGAATTTGATAAAAGGAGATCATAAACATGGAAGCACAACTTCAACAGTTAAAAGAAGAAGTACTACAAAAAATTGAAGCTTCAGAGAGCGTCAAAGAACTAAATGACGTGCGTGTTGCCTATCTAGGGAAAAAAGGACCGATTACGGACCTACTAAAAGGAATGGGTAAACTTCCTGCAGAAGAGCGGCCAAAAATGGGGGCACTAGTAAATGTAGTACGCGAAGAAGTAACTACTGTATTAGAAGCTCGTATGAAATTACTTCAAGAGCAAGCAATTAATGAACAACTAGAAAAAGAATCCATTGATGTAACATTACCAGGTCGTCCTGTGAAGACCGGAAATCATCATCCGCTTACTCGTGTAGTAGAGGAGATTGAAGATTTATTTATCAGCATGGGGTATGAAATTGCAGAAGGTCCAGAAGTCGAGAAAGACTATTATAATTTCGAAGCGTTGAACTTACCAAAAGGTCATCCAGCTCGTGATATGCAGGATTCTTTCTATATTTCAGAGGATATTCTTTTGCGGACACACACATCACCAGTTCAAGCACGTACGATGGAAGCAAAAGAAGGTCAACCGATTAAAATCATTTGTCCTGGTAAAGTGTATCGTCGTGATAATGATGATGCGACACATTCACATCAATTTACGCAAATTGAAGGGCTTGTAATTGGAGAAAATATTCGCATGAGTGATCTTAAAGGTACGCTTTCTGTATTTGCGAAGAAAATGTTCGGAGACGACCGTGAAATTCGTCTACGTCCAAGCTTTTTCCCATTCACAGAGCCTTCTGTGGAAATGGATATTTCTTGCTTTAAATGTGGTGGCGAAGGCTGTAACGTTTGTAAGAAAACAGGTTGGATTGAAATTTTAGGTGCTGGTATGGTCCATCCAAACGTTTTAGAGATGGCAGGCTATGATTCTAAAAAGCTTTCTGGATTTGCATTTGGTATGGGTCCAGAACGTATTGCAATGTTGAAATATGGAGTGGAAGATATTCGTCATTTCTATACGAATGATGTGCGTTTCTTATCGCAATTCCACCGAACAGAAGTGTAAGGAGGAATTTGACATGTTAGTTTCGACGAAATGGTTATCAGAATATGTAAATACACAAGGATTAGATCCAAAAGATTTAGGGGAGAAAATCACCCGTGCAGGTATTGAAGTGGATGCAGTGATTGATCGTTCTCATGGAATGACAAATGTTGTAGTTGGTTATGTGAAAGAAAAAGTGAAGCACCCAGAAGCAGATAAACTGAATATTTGTCAGGTAGATGTTGGGGAAGAAACGACACAAATTATTTGTGGAGCACCTAATGTAGAAGCAGGGCAAAAAGTAATCGTCGCTCGTCCAGGAGCAGTACTTCCAGGCGGTATGAAAATTAAAAAAGCTAAGCTTCGCGGAGAAGAATCGAACGGTATGATATGTTCACTTCAAGAATTAGGGATTGAAGGACGCCTTGTTCCTAAAGCATATGCAGATGGGATTTATATTCTTCCGGATACAGCTGTTCCAGGAGAAAGTGTACTTCCGCTACTAGGCTTAGATGATGTTGTTTTAGAGCTTGGATTGACACCAAACCGTTCAGATGCATTAAGTATGCTTGGTGTGGCTTATGAAGTTGGCGCAATTTTATCCGAAGATATGAAATACCCAGAAGCAACGTACACAGAAAGCAATGAAAAAGCTACAGATTATTTAAGTCTGAAAGTAGATGTAATCGAAGCGAATCCAATGTATATTGCTAAAGTTGTGCAAAACATTCAAGTAAAAGAATCACCGCTTTGGCTACAGCATCGTTTAATGGCAGCCGGTGTTCGTCCACATAATAACGTAGTAGATATTACAAACTATGTATTGATGGAATACGGTCAACCACTCCATGCATTTGACTATGATCGTCTAGAAACAAAGGAAATTGTAGTTCGACTTGCGGATGAAGGCGAAAAAATTGTTACCCTTGATGATCAAGAGCGTACGCTGAAATCCAATCACTTAGTCGTTACAAACGGCAAGGAGCCAGTTGCAATTGCTGGTGTGATGGGTGGAGCTAATTCGGAAGTTCATGATGGCACTACAACTGTTGTTATCGAGTCGGCATACTTTGCAGGTGGATCTGTTCGTCAAACATCGAAAGACCATAATTTACGCAGTGATGCAAGTGCACGTTTTGAAAAAGGTGTCGATCCAAATCGAGTTATTCTGGCAGCAGAGCGTGCTGCTAGTCTTCTTGCAGAGCTTGCAGGAGGAGAAGTGTTGGCGGGTTCTGTAATGGTTGATGAATTAGACAAAACGTCTGCAGAAGTAGTAGTTTCACCTGACTTCATCAATAATCGTTTAGGGATGAAGATTTCCCTAGAGGATATGACATCTATTTTATCTAGATTAAAATTTGACTACCAAGCAGCAAATGGTCTTTTATATATTAAAGCACCAACTCGTCGCCAAGATATAAAAATCGAAGAGGATATAATAGAAGAGATTGCTCGTATGTATGGCTATGATGAAATTCCAATGACATTACCAGTTGAGGAATCCAAACCAGGTGGTCTAACATCTTATCAGGCAAAACGTCGTCAAGTACGTGCCTACTTAGAAGGTGCTGGTCTTTATCAAGCAATTACGTATTCATTAACTTCTAAAGAAATGTCTCAAAAGTTTGCTTTAGAAACTGCTCCTGTAACAGAGTTATTAATGCCGATGAGTGAAGAACGTAGTATCCTTCGCCAAAGTCTAATACCACATTTACTGGAAGCCGTTACGTATAATACAGCTCGTCAAGCGGATACAGTTGCACTTTATGAAGTAGGATCTGTTTTCTTAGGTGAAACGGAATCAGGTTTACCTCATGAGCAAGAACATTTAGCAGCAGTAATCTCTGGTAAATGGTTAGATCATAGCTGGCAGGGAGAGAAAAAAGCAGTTGATTTCTTTGTATTAAAAGGAATCGTGGAAGGATTAATGGAGCTTCTGGGACATACAAATGAACTTACATTTGAACGTGCAGTAGTAGATGGATTACATCCTGGACGCACTGCTTCCATAAAATTAGCTGGAGTAGAAATCGGGTTAATCGCTCAATTACACCCGACTGAGCAAAAAGCTCGTGATTTGAAAGAAACATATGTATTGGAAATGAACTTAGCAAAAGTATTAAACAAAGACGTAGAAGCATTGTATTATGCACCAGTTTCTAAATTCCCGTCTATTACACGTGATATTGCGTTAGTTGTAGACAGTGAAAAAGCTACTGGGGAACTGCAAGCAATTATCCAACTTTCAGGTGGTAGATTGCTTAAAAATGTACATTTATTCGATTTATATGAAGGAGAAAAAATGGAACCAGGCAAAAAGTCAGTTGCATTCTCCCTAACATATTTTGATCCAGAGCGTACTCTTACGGACGAAGAAGTAGTGAACGCGCATAACAAAGTATTAAAAGCACTTGCAGAGCAAGCAGGAGCAGAATTAAGAGGATAATAAATAAGTGTAGAGCAGCACCGATATATGGTGTTGCTCTTTTTTTAAAAAGATAGGAAGTATATAAAAATGTTCCGTGAACACTGGGTTCGTGAGACTTTAAAGAATGAATAATACAGCTGATTTCCATTTCAGGCAATGGAACAGAGGCTAAGGGTCCCATCTTTCACTACAGTCAATTATTGTTTAGTACTCTACAATAAAATTTGCATGCCTATCGTTTAGATGATGAGATTGGTCAAGTTAGATAAAGAAAGAAGATTTTCTTTTATCCAAGAGGAAATGCAGAGAATTAATAAACGTTTATTCAATAAAGAAGCATTGGAGTATGCGCCAGAAATTGTATAATCTGGCGCATACTCCAATGCTTTTATTGCTTTAGGAGAGCTGGAGTTATAATTTTGAAGGCCATCTGAACAACCAAGCGTTGGTCTTAGAAAGCCTTTATAAAAGCATTTTTTCGTTTAAGTGTTATCCATACAATATGCTTGCAATTCTAGTAAGGGATTTAACCTTCTTAAAAACTGTGGGCATAAATACCAATGAATATTAGTGAAAAACAAAAAAATCTTAATAAGTTTTTATCCTAGATACACAAGTTATATTTTTTTAAAATTTAGTATATTCAGAATTTAAAAAAACCGTTATAGCATTTAAGTAGGGGGTACAAATAGTGCCTTTATAATGGTTTTAGTAAGGAGAGGAAATGAGGAATACTAATTTTTTTATCACTCTTCCAACAGAACGTTTTCAACAGTTACCTCAGAAGGGAAAATAAAATAATTTTAACTATTTTTTCATCTTGAAAAATTAGACAGATTTTCCCGTAATTTAAGCATAAGGAATTATTTTTATTAATCTATCAGAAATGAAATGTAAGGGGATACATACTCTTGCTTTTTTGATGGATTAACAAAGAGGAGGAGAAGAAGAAAATGACTAATATATCTCAGGCAACAATTAAAACAGCTAATTTTGAAACTTATTTAAATCGTTCAGGTGAGGGAAATGATGAAGCTATTTTATTCCTTCATGGTTCGGGTCCAGGGGTTTCTGCTATTGCCAATTGGCGCTATGCATTACAAGCATGCAGTGAAAATTATGATTGTTTAGCTCCAGACCTTTTTGGATTTGCTCAAAGTAGCCATCCTGAAATACTTCCCAAAAACAGACAAGGCTGGATGGATCAATGGGTTAACCAAGTAATTGAACTCCTTGATGAACTAAATCTTCAAAAGGTCCATGTGGTTGGGAATTCATTAGGGTGTTCAATCGCACTTGAATTATTGTTAGATTATCCTGAACGATTTGATAAGGTGGTTCTCATGGGACCAGGCGGTACACCAAATACGAAATTAAGTTTTGAATTAGCACGAGCTAAGAATTTCTACGACAATCCGACACGTAAAAAAATGCGTCAAATTATGAGCTGGTTTGTCAATGAGCCAGAAAAAATGGCTCCGATCATTGATGGGGTAATTGAAACCCGCTTTGAAACAGCGATGCGTCCAGAGGTTCAACGTTCAAACGACTCAATTTTTGCGACAGCTACTGTTCCTGTTCCTGAAACTGCTCTTAATCGAATTGAAAACCAAGTGTTACTAGTCCATGGCAAGAATGATCGTGTATGTTCAGTTGAATCAAGTTATTATCTATTAGATCATCTGCTAAATGCACAGCTCCATGTTTTTGGGAGATGCGGGCACTGGACACAAATTGAGAAAAAAGATGAATTTAATGCGTTAATTCAAAATTATTTTGCCGGTAAAATTTAACTACTAAATAGGGGGATTCCTAATGTCGTTACCAGAAATTTCTAAATTGGGACATGTTGCACTGGTTACACCAGATCTTGAAAAATCACTTTGGTTTTTCCGAGATGTAATCGGATTGGAAGTAACAGCAGAAAATAATGGGACCACCTATTTACGAGCTTGGGGAGATTTTGAACATCATACACTTTCACTCACGGCTGGGGATAGGGGATATGTTGACCATATTGGCTGGAGGACAAAGAAACCAGAGGATGTAGAGGGTTTTGCGCAATTACTGGAAAAAGCAGGAACAGAAGTACATTGGATAGAAGCAGGTGAAGAGGCAGGACAAGGAAGGGCGATTCGTTTTAAATTACCTAGCCAACACTCCTTTGAGCTATATTATGATGTTGAAAAGCCTGGAGGAGATGATAGGACGAAATCAGTTCTAAAAAATCAATCTCATAAGTCATGGAACCGAGGAATCTCTCCAAGAAGAATTGACCATGTCAATGTTGCAACTTCTATGGATGTGGGTGAGATTATTGAATATTTAAGTACACAATTAGGGTTTAATTTACGTGAATATGTGAAGTACACGAAGAATGAGCAAGTAATGGCAGGTTGGATGAGTGTCACCCCTTTAGTGCATGATATAGCAGTAATTTACCGACCTGAGGCTAAAACACCAAATCAGCTCCACCATATTGCATATTGGTTAGATAACGCACAAGATCTTCTTCGCGCGGCAGATATTTTATCAGAAGAAGGTATTAAGTTCATTGGACCAGGAAAACATGGAATATCACAGGCTATCTATCTCTATGTCGTGGACCCGGGAAGTGGCTGTCGAGTGGAATTATTTAGTAACTCTTACTTAATCTTTGAACCAGATTGGAAAGCCATCGAGTGGACTGAGGAAGAGCATGCGTTTGCTAATACTTATTGGGGAGAGACTGTAAGCGATAAAGAATTGAATAAACCATTAATTGAAGCTTAATTATAGAAATTTAATATTACTAAACAGCAGCCGATCAAGGCTTATAAAATAGAAACTTGGAAATTGAAAGATGGGTAAGGTTTATCAACAAGATGTAAGCGCTTTAAAGACTAGTGGATACCTCTATTGTATATGTCAATTTGTAAAAGATTACTAGGACACAAGATATACAGAATAAAGGTCAGGCTTTATATAAAAGGAGAAAAAGATGGTTCAAGAAAAGCTGCGACTAAAGGATAAAGTCGCGATTATTACCGGCAGTACTTCAGGAATTGGAGAAGAAACGGCTAAGTTATTTGCCGACGAAGGAGCCAGTGTAGTCATTGTTGGTAGAAGACAAGACCGTGGTGAAAAGGTAGTTGAAACAATCCGTCAAAATGGTGGCAATGCTATATTTGTTAAAACAGATGTAACGAAAAATGAAGACCTTAAAAATATGGTGGATAAAACGTTAGCTAATTTTAAACAAGTTGATATTTTAGTCAACAATGCCGGGCGTATTATACAAAAGCCATTTACAGAAATAACGGAGGATGATTGGGAACAATATGTTCGCCTTAACTCTTATTCTTACTTTAGAGCAATGCAAATTGTCTTGCCTCATATGGAATCGAAAGGGTCAGGTAGCATTGTAAATGTTACCTCAGCTGCTGCAATTAATGTCCGAAAAACACATGCACTTTATAGTTTTACTAAAGCTGGGATCACACATATGTCCAAAATTGTAGCAGCGGAATACGCAGATAAAGGGATAAGAGTGAATTGTTTATTGCCAGGGGTAGTATACACTGAAATGATTGCTGATAATCCAAGAACACCTGAAGTGGCAAAAGGAATCCCTTTAGGGAGAATGTCAACTCCTGAAGAACAGGCAAAATCTGTGTT
Organism: Psychrobacillus sp. BM2; assembly: GCF_048572895.1. Lineage (GTDB taxonomy): Bacteria > Bacillota > Bacilli > Bacillales_A > Planococcaceae > Psychrobacillus. The sequence goes on along the minus strand of NZ_CP183878.1, from coordinate 2,514,290 downwards.
GTACTTAGCATCTGAAGATTCTTCATTCATGACAGGTTCATCCATTGTTACTGATGGTGGGGTCACAGGAATATAAAAATCTGCATGTTTCCTGAATTGTGGACATAGGTCAAAAATTGTGAAGAAAGTTAGCAATACACAATTATCCTATCATTCTTTAAAGAAATTTAAAATTGCGGTTATAAAGTACTAGTAGAAAAAATTAGGGGTGAAAACATGCTAAGTCAAACAAATGAGAAGACACTAACCGAATTTCAACAATTGTTGTTGGATGCAGAGCGAATTGGCAAACTTGCTGAGTCGGAAGTAGAAGAAATGGAGAAAAACCAAACCGTTTCGGAGAATGTGATTAAAGCTTTGAAAGAAACGCAAATACCTAAACTACTGCTACCTAAAAGATATGGTGGTCCACAAGTAAGTTATAGAGAATACTCTGAGATTATTAGAAAAGTTTCAAAATATAATATGTCTGCCGGATGGATAACATTTTTATATACTACCCACAATATTTGGGCAGCGTATTTGCCTGAAAAAGGTAGAGATGTAGTCATCAATCAAGGTGGATTAATTGCTGATATTTTTTCACCAATTGGTAAAGTAGAGGTTGATGGGGATGGCTTTCGTTTATCAGGTACCTATAGCTTTGTAAGCGGTGTTCTACATAGTGATTGGGTAGCGGTGGGGGCATTTATGGAATACCCGGGAAGCGGGCAAAAAGAACATGTCGCTTTTAATCTACCAACAAGGGATGTTCAAATTATTCGAAATTGGGATGTGTTAGGTCTAAGAGGTACAGGAAGTAACCAAGTTGTGGTGGATAATATCTATGTTCCTAAAGAGCAGGTATTACGCTTAAGTGAGATTGATAAGGTTATGCGCCCGCTTGATGGAACTGGTTTTGATGAAGACTATTTCTTTTTTAACAAACCATTCTTTGTACCATTTATCGCTGGGTTTAGTATGGTGGCACTTGGAGGTGCAGAGCGACTAATCGAAGAATTCAAAGAACGCACAGAAAAGAGAACGAGGCTTCGTGGAGTAGTTGCGAAAGAATCGCGTCATCAAGGTGTATTAGCTGAATTAAATATACGCTATTTTGAGGCAGAGGGTTTAATGTCACGTGTTTTTGAAATGCTAGAAAATTACAATCCAAATGATGGAGATCAACGAGCAGAATTCGCTGCCATTCGAGCTAGAATTATTCATAATTGTACAGAGATTGCCCAAAGAGTGTTATTAGTTCTGGGTGGTTTCTCCTTATATAAAGGTCATCCCGTTGAATTATTCTTTAGAGATATGCATGCCGTAAGTGCTCATCGATCTAATTTATATGATGATTCCATCGAGGCATATGGTAGGTCATTATTTGGTTTTGAACATGGTGTGGTTGGTTAAGAGGGGGGATCCTTGGAGAATACATTGAAAGCATCTAACCTTTTGTAAGGGTTTACAAAGGGACAAAAGCAGTTTTATCCAAATTAGAGGGGAGTTTATACGATGAAACCAAAAGGGATAAAGTGGAAGTTGTTTGTATTTGCTATCGTAGGTTTACTTGTTTTGATACTTGCTGCTTGTGAGGGTAAGGACAAGAGTACAACTGAGGCGAGTAAATCAGATGACGATGTGATTAAATTAGTTGTTAATAGTTGGTTTTCTAGCGATGCCGACGTTCCAAACAACGTTTGGAAACCGTGGGAAAAATATGTTGAAGAAAAAACAGAGGGACGAGTGGAGGTAACGGTTCACTATAATGGTTCCCTTGCCGCATCAAATGAAGTGTTAGAAGGTGTTAAAAGTGGACTGTTTGATGTTGGTGATACCATTGCACTTTACTATGAAGATTCGCAGTTGTTTCCACTAACAGTAGGAGAGTTACCATTTGCAGCAGGTGGTGATCCAGACAAAGCAGCCAAAATTATGCAGGAATTCTCAGCCGAATATTTGGATGAAATTTGGGACGGTGTGGTTAAAGTAGGTGTTGGTTCCCCACCACCGAACCATGCTTTCTCTACAAAGCCGATTGAGAGTCTGGATTATATGAAAGGAAAAACTGCCCGCGCATCCACAGAACTTGAAGCCTTATTTGTTAAGAGTATGGGAGGCATACCTACACAAGTAAGCTTTGAAGAACTCTATAATTCATTGGATAAAGGAATTATTGAAACATTTTTCACTACTCAAGATGTATTTGCAGCCATGCAATTAGCAGATGTAGCTCCTTACTTTTTGGAGCAGCCTGTAAAAATTGCTGTTGGAACAGCCCTTATGAATGAAGACTTCTTCAATTCATTGCCAAAGGATTTACAAACATTGTTTGATGAAGATATTAATCCAAAGTGGCAAGAATTATATAAAGAGAATGCTAGAAAAGTCATGGAACGTAATGTTGAAGTTGTCAAAATGGCAGAAGATGCTGGCGGAGGTGTGACGAAATTCTCTGACAAAGAATTACTAGAGTTTCAGCGATTTGCTGTCCCAGTTTGGGAACAATGGGTAAAAAATGCGAATGAAAAAGGTTACCCTGGGGATGAAATGCTCGAACGCTATATTGAAATTTCTAGGGAACATGGTGTTGACTTAGAATTTCTTAAATAGAAATTATTAAAAAACTAAGATGTATGATTATTTAATCTCTACACCTTGGTTTATAAAAAGTTTGTTCTTACCCCTTTTTTCTTCTATTTATAGATATAAAAATCTACAACTTGAGGGTGATCAAATGAAAGTATTTTCTACTAGTGTGTTCTATATGATGAATATATTGAAAATCATTGGAATGATCTGTTTGGCCATAGTAATGCTTATTATTTCGGTTGGGGTCATCTCGCGTTTATTGGGTAGACCGTTGTTAGGAGTAATTGAATTAGCTGAAATTTTCCACTTTTTCGTCATAATATTCTCATTTGGGTATACACAAGCAAAAAAGGAACATATCGCCATTGGCTTATTGGTTGATCGTTATTCACCTAAAGTTCAATTGATTTTTGATAATATTGCCCATGTCCTAACCGTTTCCGTTTGCATCGTAATCACTTATATATTCTTTTTGACTTCAATGGAAGAGACAAAAACGACTTTATTATTGGATTTTCCTTTTATGATATTAAAAATCATCGTAACTATTGGATTTTTTGTTTGGGGACTAGTTGCACTTAGTCAAATTAGTTTCAAAACACCACCGTCTGAAAAGGAAGTGTCGTCAGATGTCTAATGAAATGATTGGAGTATTGTTCATTATTGTTATGTTCCTATTGCTAACTATCAGAGTGCCAGTTGCGATTTCCATGGCTGTTCCAGCGATAGTAGGAATATTGTTTATGAGAGATTGGAATGTTTTAGTAAATGTTATTGATTTAACGATTATGAAAAACTCGCTAAGTTATACGATGACCACGATTGCCATGTTTGTCCTCATGGGAGAATTAATGAACTCTTCTGGAATCAGCAATAGTTTGTATGGTACATTCAAAGTATGGTTTGGTAAAGTTCGAGGTGGTATGGCACTTGCAACGGTTACTGCAGGAGCCATGTTCGCAGCCTCCTCAGGATCAAGTATTGCAACAACAGCATCTCTCGGATCGATTGCCTCGAAAGAGATGATAAATAATAATTATAGTAAGGCTTTAACAAGTGGTTCCATTATCGCAGGCGGGTCTTTAGGAATATTGATCCCACCTAGTACCTTTATGGTCTTATATGGGGTAATTGCCCAACAGCATATTGGGAAACTTTTAATAGCAGGCTTATTGCCAGGATTATTATTAACTCTTCTTTATATTATAACAGTAGTGATCTATGTGAAAATACACCCAAATGCTGCGGATATAGGGCAAGGTAGTTCTTGGTCAAACCGCTTTAAAAGTTTATCGAGTATCTTGCCTATCGCTATCCTGTTTACTTTTGTTATTGGGGGCCTTTTTATAGGGTTATTTGGACCTACTGAAGCTGCAAGTATGGGGGCTTTTGGAGCTGCCATTATTGCCCTTATAAAAAGAAAACTGACGTTTAAAGTCATTGTGGAAGTGCTAGAAAAAACCCTTAAAACAGTGGGTACCTTATTTGGGATCTTATTATCCGCGCTCTTTTTAAATAGTTTCATTGTTCAATCAGGTTTACCAGCCTATCTAAATGATTTTTTAACAGGTTTAACATTAGCACCCGTGTATATTTTTATTATTATTGTTTTGATGTATATTATTTTAGGTGCATTTATGGATGCAATGGCAGCTATGCTTGTTACGTTCCCGATTGTTTTGCCACTAATAGAATCATTGGGGTATGACCTTATCTGGTTTGGTGTTGTGATGTGTATTTTAATGGAATTAGCATTAATATCACCGCCAATAGGGATGAGCATATTTGTCTTAAATGGTGTAGCACCAGAATTAGGTTTGGGCAATATCTATAAAGGGGCATTAGCGTTTTCTATTCCTATTCTTGTACTAATCGTATTAGTCTATATTTTCCCAGATATTATCTTGCTTTTACCAGGTCACATTTAGCGATACAGTAATAATCCAGAGAGTAGACAATTCTTAAAGTCTCTAGTTAATTGCAACAATGGAGGCAGTTTCTCGTAAGGATCATTATATTATTGAACTTGTTGACCAAGATTAAGAAGTGCAAAACAGACGCAGCTCGCTTTATATCATTAAGCGGGCTATTTGTTTGTAAAGAAAAGTTTGAATAAGAAGTTTAAATAGAAAACTAGTACGAACATAGTTAAATAAATAGGTAAATCTTTTAAAACTAGGAGGAGCTATTTTGTCATTAAGCCATGAGATTGTACAAGCTATCCGTCAAAGACAGAAACGAGGATTACCAGAGTATATTCGTGAAAAGGTGATTCTCCATATATGTGATACAATTGCTATTTCCTTACCTGCTTATAAAGGAGCTCCTATCGCATTAAAATCTATAGCGGGTCTTTCCATAGGTGTAAAAGGTGGGATAGGTAGAGTAATAGGAAGTGAGTATCGATTACCTCCAGCCTATGCAGCATTTGCTAATACAGCTTTAGCACACGCTTTAGACTATGATGATATCAATGATTTAGCTAGAATTCATCCAACCCCTGTTACATTAGCAGCCGCATTAGCAGCTGCTGACGCTGAGGTTTCAAGGAGAACGGACCTTATTACTGCAGTTGCACTTGGAAACGAGTTATTGTGTAGATTGGGATATGCAATCGAACCCAAGGGTACGGGTGCAGATTCCAAATGGTTTTTAAGTCAACTGTTTGGTTATTTAGGTGCCGCAATCACTGCTGGACTTGTACTTGGATTAGATGATGAGGAATTGGTTCATGCTTTGGGACTAGCATATATGCAAGCGGCTGGCGGAAAAGAGCCGGGAGTTGGAACTGGTTCCCAAGCAAGATCTATTTATCCCGCGTTTGCATCAATGGGGGGTGTTCAAGCGGCATTTTTGGCTAGAGAAGGGGTAAGCGCACCTACGAGCTGTATGGATGGGAAAACAGGTCTCTTTATAAATTATTTTGGAGAGAATTTAAATGAAAAACAACGAAGCGTATTATTGGAAACTGAAACATGGGCATTTTCCGATACTTCTATTAAACTTTATCCTAGTTGTCGTTACTCACATCCATTTATTAAATCTGCCCTCGTACTTCGGAAGCATTTTAGGCTTAATGAAATTAACCAAATCGTGATAGGGATCAATAAAACAGCCAATATGCTATGTCAACCACTTGAGAATCGTTGCAATCCAAAAACATTACAAGATGCTAAATTTAGTATTCCATTTATGGTTGCTTTTGCTTTGGTTCATGGCAATGTTCACTTGAATAATCTGACTGAGGAGGCGCTTGTTGATACTAAAGTATTAAATTTGACAAAACTTATAAAAATTGAACAAACTCAGGTTGATACGCCTGGAATTCCTTTAGGTGATATTATGATAGTAACTGCCAAAGGAACAAAAAGACAAATTGAACGAATACTTCCTGAAACGCCTTTTGACGAAGTGAAGAAGAAATTTATCGAATGTTGTCAGTATGCTAACGTAGCTGAACCTGAAGGACTGTGGGAAACGTTAAGACATAATCTAGATTTTGATGAAGTTAGTAGATTGCCAATGATAATTCATTAAAATCCTTGGAGCATGCCCACAATGGTGTAGAGGCAAATTTTAATTTCGACATTTGTGCAAAGTATGTTTCGTTCAGGAAACTATAACGACAACTCGGTGATGTAGAACTTCTTTGCATTACGAAGTCGGAATTCCTCCACCTATAGAAATTTGAAAGTGTAGAACATATTAAATTAGAAATAGAAAAATATATCATTTACTTTAACACGGAACGGATGAAGGAAAAATTAAAAATGAGTCCGGTGTATACCGAACTCATTTTGAGCAAGCTGCCCGATGAAATAACCGTGTGTAACTTTTAAAGGTCATTTCAATTTCGCAGGGCTTTTCAATTTGGAGAAGTTTGTTTCTCATTAATCCACCAATCAATATGATCCAAATTAAAGACGATCATATTTGTCATTGGTCTTAAGTGAGGAATCTCCTTGTTAATGATTAGTTCATTTATTTCCTTTTCAGTAAGTGGATATCCTACTGTGTCTAAATAAAAAGATAGTTTGTTTACTCCATAGGCTCTTCTCAATTAATCACCTCCCACCAAAATCTCTTCCTGGAAACAGATAAAGAAAGTTTAGTAAAAGATACTAATTTTAAGTCTATGTATTTTAAATACCCATTAATAAAGAAAATAATCATGCATTAATTTCTTGCTTTTCGAATAGTCAACAGTATTCCAAATACAACCCCGATGAAAGACATCGCTGAAATGATAAAGTAAAAAGTCTGTCCTCCAAATTCTTTATATAGGAACCCACCTGCATAAGAAGCAATAATGCTAGACAAACCGAAGAATAATAATGCTAGAACAGTTTGGCCGGTAGCGCGCCATTCTTTTGGCATGATGTTATATAAGTACTGAATTGCCGCAGTGTAAAAAATAGGAAACGTTAGCATCTGCAATAACTGTAGAATAGTTAGGGTAACGGGGCTTGTTACATAACCTGATATAAAAAAACGTAAGAAATAAAAGAACGTTGCTATCGTAATGATTTCCAATTCCTTGCCCTTTCTTAGCCACCAAAAACTAAGAGCAAAAATAATGATTTCACTACCCCCTGCTAAGAAAAAGGCAATACCTACTAAGGATGTATCTCCACCTAATGTCGTAATATGTATCCCCAAAAATGTATCATTCATACGAGCAGGCACCGAACTTATAAATACTAATGCTAAAAATAGTAGCATCTCTTTGTTTTGTAATACTTGTTTTAAGCCTGCCATGGTCACAGGTTTCGGAGAAGCTTGTACATCCGGCATAAACCATACAATTCCAAATGAAAGAAGTCCCAATAGAACAAATAATATAGATAGACTGCCCACCCCAAAATAATCCATCGTAAACCCGGCAATTAAAGACAAAATTGCATAGCCAAGTGCTCCATATGTCCGAATAGAACCATAACTAATACGGGCCATCTCTGAAACAGTGAAATTTAAGCTTTCTGTTAATGGATCGAGTGGCATGAGGAAAAAATACACTAACAATGCAAAAATAATGAGTAACACAAAGCTATCGAAGTTAAATAAAAAATAACCAGAAAGAGAAGTCAAACAAACAAGTATTAACATTACTTTACGAATTGTTTTTGTTTTATCACTGATGAACCCCCATAGTGGCTGTGCAATTAACGTTACAAATCCCCCTGTACCTATAATGATTCCAATTTCACTCGTAGATAATCCTTGTTCACCTAAATACACTGGCAAGAAAGGAATGAAGACTGCAAGTAAACCAAAAAACAAAAAATTATATCCTTTTAATAAAAAATGTACCTTCAATAAGAATTCTCCTTTTCTATAAAACTAATCATCTATGTAATAAGATTATTAACTTAATTATTGTAACCGATTTGCTTGTTGAATAGCTGTTTTTATTAGAATAAACTAGCGTTTAAATTCACTAATAAGTATGAATAATAAATCTGTTATAATTTCTGTATAAAGGAGAGACGATAGGGAGGAAGATATGATGTTTAGAATGTTTAAAAAAGAAGAACAAGAAGATATTTATGATTGGCAAGATGAAATAATAGAAGAAGAAATAGGGATACTTATTCACTATACATCCGTAGCAGTGTATATGTATATATGTTCAGAGGGCCGAATTGAAAACGAAGATGTTCTTTTGGATTCGTCCGGAAGAGAAACTATCGTACAAGGAAATACTATATCGATAGTTGTTGAAAGTATAACTGAACTAGATGAAATTATAGAACTTTACGGACTGAATAAAATAAATCTTCCTTTATTTACAATAGATGTATCGTTGTATTGATTTAGAAAAGAGAGTAATAACAGGGGGCAAGCAATGTTGAAAAGGAGATTTGGAGATCGCTCTGATTGGAAGCGAATTAGGAAGAGAGAGTACGCACAATCTTATGTCGATAAGGAGGAATTCACTGGATATATAACACTACTTAACCTCGTTCATGTGACGAAGCCTCTATGGGTAAAGTATGATGACAAAAGCGTATGTATTGTAGATGATGGGTATATGTGGTTGCAACACTTTCCGATAGGGAAGAATTATTCCGTCACTACAATGTTTGATGCAAACGGGGAAGTAATCCAGTGGTATATAGATATTTGCAAAGAAATAGGAGTTGAAAATAATATTCCATGGTGGGATGACTTGTTTCTAGATATTATCGTATTACCTACAGGAGAGATTATTCAACAGGATGAAGATGAATTGGAAGCTGCCTTGAAAAACGGGTTGGTTGATCAAGATTCGTATAATTTGGCATGGACTCAAGCAAATAAGATTAAGAATAGTATTATGGAAGAAAGTTTTGGTGTACTTAATTATTCTAAGGTCCATAAGGAACTGTTAACGGAACTACTTAGGTAGGAGGGGGGATTGAAATGCGTAAAGTGGAGGTAGTGACATATTCAGAGGATTGGAAGAAAGATTTTGATGAAGAAGCGATGCGGATTGAAAAGATTATTGGTTCAGAAATAATAGCTACTCATCATATTGGAAGCACGTCTGTAAATGGCTTGAGCGCAAAACCAATTATCGATATTATGCCGGTTGTTCGGGATATCAAGAAAATCGATACCTTTAACCACGCAATGATAGCTATTGGGTACGAACCAAAAGGAGAAAATGGACTTCCTGATCGTAGATACTTCCAAAAAGGAGGAGACAATCGAACGCACCATGTCCATATGTATGAAATAGGTAATCCTGAAATTGAACGACATCTTGTATTTAGAGATTTTTTGAGAGTGCATCCTAATATTGCAGAAAAATATGGAGATCTTAAAGAAGCATTAGTAAAGAAGTTTCCATATGACATCGAATCGTATATTAGCGGAAAAGAGCAACTAGCATCGGAAATCGAACGAGAAGCATTGGAATGGTATAAAGGAATAGATTAACTGGATTTTTTTCAAGCCTTCAGTGGACAAAGATTATTATCAGCATAGGGGTTGGACAAATGTTGGAAAATGAAATTACAAAACTATTAAATATAAATTACCCAATCATCCAAGCGCCAATGGCGGGAGGGATTGCTACATGTTCATTAGTAGCTGCTGTTTCTAATAACGGAGCACTTGGAATGATTGGGGCAGGATATATGAGTCCAATCCAATTACGGGAACAGATCAGAGAGGTAAAGCAGCTAACTTCGAATAATTTTGGTGTAAATCTATTTGTTCCAGGCGAATTTGAGATCTTTGAAAACGATGTAGAAATGGCGAATAGCTTATTAAACCGATTTCGTGAGGAACTAAACATACATGAGGAAAAGATCACACTTCCAAACATGGAAAATGCTTTTCAATCTTATATGGAACAAATACAAGTAGTTATTGAAGAAAAGGTACCTATCTGTTCCTTTACATTTGGTGTTCCGAATGCTGATATAGTAGCAGAATTTAAACTGGAAGGAATTATTTCTATTGGAACAGCTACAACTGTGGAGGAGGCAGTTTCTATCGAGAAGCTTGGAATGGATGTGGTAGTTCTGCAGGGTAGTGAAGCTGGTGGCCATAGGGGAAACTTCCTAAGTGGGCATGAGGAAAGCCTAATTGGTTTGATGTCTTTGATTCCACAAGTGGCAGACAATGTATGTATTCCAATTGTCGCAGCTGGTGGGATAATGGACGGAAGAGGATTAATGGCTGCTTTAAATTTGGGTGCAAAAGCTGTTCAAATGGGCACTGCTTTTTTGACTTGTGAAGAAAGCGGGGCAAATCCTTTACATAAAGAAGCAATCATGCACTCGAAAGATGGAGATACAACATTCACTCGTGCATTTTCTGGAAAATGGGCAAGAGGCATAAAAAATAAATTTATAATGGAAATGGAAGAACACGAAGATAGTTTTCCAAACTTTCCGGTACAAAATTCACTAACCCAATTGATTCGAAAAGAATCTGCAATTCAAAATAACATAGAATATATGTCACTATGGTCTGGTCAAAGTGCGGCACTTGCTAGAATTGAGACAGTAGAAGAACTTGTTAAGAGGGTTATGGATGAAGCGAGGAAAGTAAATAGATAATCCCACAAGAAGTTATGATAGATAATGTGCTCATTCGAAATAGTTGAACTGGGGGATGAAGACTCCCCCAAAAAAATGATATTTCACTGTTTGAATTAATACTATGCTTTCTAACACCAAACAATAATTTCATAGGGTGTGGTTTGGGCCGGGATACTTCTTGTAGTAGGTCCATAGATAATAATTAGATTTCGGTTAGCTGGATTTTTTGTAAAAGCTTGCCCATTTGTCAATAATATTGGGGTATATGGTGAAATATTTAATTTTAATTGACCATCTCTGCTTTCGAACTGGCTGTTAAAGTAGTCTACTTTTACATATTGATTTGGATTTTCTTTTACTATAATAAGTGCCCGATATTGTGGTGGGAATATAAGAGGAACAGCTGCATTTCCATCATAATATCCGCTTACCCTATCTCCTACTGATACCATTTGATGGTCTACAAAATAAGTAGTGGGGGACACCACGAAATTTACTAAATTTCCGTTGCCGTTATCTACGGACATTAGTGTATAACAACCTTCACCTTCACCATTAGTCCCTATCATAAAATCACTAATCATGGTAACAGTACCATGAAAAGCTTGGAAATTTATCATACTCAAACCTCCATCGTTAGTTAAACATATACTTATATATGTTATGCATCCCTGAGGCTTTATGTTATCTTGACTTTACAATAAATATTCATAATAAGGCTCTTCTTGCTCAGTATCTTCAAACCACTTCATTCCCATATAGGTAAAACCAATCTTTTCTAAAATCTTTAACGAACCTAGATTTAGGGGATCTGCTGATGCAGTGATTATTTTAATATTTCCTTTGTTCTTAGCAAGCTTCAGACAAGCTGCAGCTGCTTCTGTTGCAAAACCTTTTCCCCATGATTTTTTGCTAAAATGATAAATTAATTCTATTACATCCATAGAATCAGTTGGATTAAAACCAATTGCACCTATTACTTCATCCGATTCTTTTTCTGTTACTGCGTAAACGGATAAACCTCTGTCTTCATGCAATTTACGATATCCCTCTATCACTTGGGGAAGCAACTCATGTGCAGAAGCATCATCACATAGCGACATAACTTCTTGGTTACCCCAAAATTGTTTTGCTGCCTCTACATGTGCTAGTTCAAACACGCATAAATACAACCGTTCTGTTTCAAAAATAATTTCCAATTAGTTCGACCCCCATGCTAAAATCTTCGCTTGTTTACAATTTTAATCGCTTTCTGTGTATTAGCAAAATGCCATTTGGTGATGGACTTAAGAAATTCTTCTCCGTGCTTCAAATAAATTTTAGCCGCTATTTCATCGACTTTTGCACTTGCTCCTTTTGGTATCGTAGTATTTGCTATTTCAGTTAGACGGTCCATCTCTTTTAAGAATGCATATCTTGCTATAATAGATGCTGCTGCAACTGAAACATGAAGCTGCTCAGCTTTTGTCGAAAACAATACGTTTTCACGGATGATTTCTTTCTCCGCTTTAATATGATTATAGTAAATGCCACGTTCTGCAAACTGATCTATTAGTATAAATGCCGGTTTTTCAGTGTCCATTTTTGTTAATACAAGTTTAAGTGCTTGGTTATGCATAAGAGCTTTTATCTTTCCTTGAGACCACCCACGGGATTGGATATCATTGTATTTTTCGTTTTTCAATACGAGGACGGAGTGTGTTAAAGTCGCCATTAAGTCAGGTGCCATTTTACGCATTACATCGTCTGTTAACATTTTGGAATCTTTGACGCCTAGTTCTTTGACTAGCTCAACTTGCTCGCTACTTACAAAGCAAGCTGCAACTGTAATAGGACCGAAATAATCTCCAGTTCCTGTTTCGTCGGAACCCAATACGGATAAGGAAGAAAAGTTAGGAGGTAAAATATCTCCTTTAGCTGCACTAGTTGCTAACGTTTTGCTGGCACTTGTACCCCATAAAGATGCCTCCCGTGTAGCCCCGTTCCCCTGAAACATAACCTTGCCTGATTTATAGATGGTAATCGTTGTATCAACTAGCTTTGCTGCAAATACCACTCCAGGAGCAGAGCGTTCTACCTTAAATTTCATATAATGGGATTTTACTTTTTCTATTTCATTTGGTTTCATTAATAAGACTTCGTTTGACATTCGTTCGTTCCTTTCTTCACATCGTAATCTATTTCGTGTTATTATTAGTATTAGGATTTTCTGAGGAGGGTTATGGCTTTGTCAGAACAAGAAAAAACACGAATTTCGGTTGACATATATGGACAGAATTATAAAATGGTCGGTTCTGAATCTTCTGGCCATATGAGACTAGTAGCTTCAATAGTGGATGATAAAATGAGAGAAATACATTCACATAATAGTCAGCTGGATATTGCAAAGCTTGCTGTACTCACAGCTGTAAATACTGTACATGATTACATAAAAGTAAAAGAACAATTAGAGCTTTTAGAAGAAGAATTGAAAAGGTTAAAGGACTGAAAATATGTTAGATATAATTATATTAATATTACTTGTGGGCGGTTTAATAACTGGTGCAAAACGTGGATTAATTGTTCAGCTAATCCATATGACTGGTTTTATTGTTGCACTCATAGTGGCTTACACTTATTATAAACCACTTGCAGATAAATTTGTTTTATGGATTCCATTTCCTGCCGTAACAGCTGGCTCTAAATTGACCATTGCAGTAGAAAGTTTAGATTTGGCTCAAACATTTTATCGAATTATTGCCTTTGCGCTTATTTTTATAGTGGTGAAATTTGCCTTACAAATGATTGCATCTATGTTTGACTTTTTAAAGTATTTACCTATTTTAGGCTTTGTAAGCAATATTGTCGGTGCAATCTTAGGATTTATCGAATTTTATTTTATTTTATTTGTATTGCTCTACGTGTTTGCTTTATTACCAATCGATTTTATTCAAACATTAATATCTGGTTCAGCTTTAACCGGATGGATGTTAGATCATACGCCGATCCTATCGGAAATGGTTAAAAATTGGTGGTATATTTATATTGAAAAGTAACTTCTCTCAGTAGAGGGAAGTTTTTTTAAAAGTTAAGTATATAAAAATGTACCGTGAACGATAGGTTCAAAATACATTACAGAATGAACTATACTGCTGATTTTCGCTTCAGGCGGACGCTTTCCGCGGGCTTGGCTTCAGCCTCCTCGTTCGCTGCGAAAACATATGCTCCTGCGGTTACTCGTCGCAAAGACATTGGTCAAACAAAGTTCGACCAATGTCTTTCCAGCGGGGTCTTCAGCTCAAGCTAATCCCGCTGGAGTCGCCGCCTTCCGCTACAATCAATTTAATGTGCAGTGCTCCACTCTAAGATATAGCATAGTTTATCGCTTAGATGATAAGATTGGTCAAATTTTTGAAAGTGATAAATTATTTGTAATCGCTTATGAATTAGAAACACTATTCTGTAATGAAGGGAAGAAAGTAAATTTTCTTTATTAGTAGTGGATATAAAGAGAAATAGTAAGTGTTTACTAAGTAAAGAAGCGAAATAGCGAACGAAATTGTATCTTCGAGAGCTTTCTCTATGAATTGGAAAGGATTTTTTCTCTAGTTATTTAAAAATGTATTAACCTGTTTCTAGAAGTAGTAGAAGGGCGACGGACAGGCAAACGCCATAAGATTACCGAAAAAAAGGATGATGGTTGGTTGGTTGTGACGTCCGTCACAACCAACCAACCCTAAAAATTCACTCGGTAATCATATAGCAAAACGTCTGTCCAGAGTCCTTCGAAAACGATAGAAACAGGTTTTGAACTTAAAGGACCGGGCATCTTTAGTTAATTGAAATGAAAGGGGTGTCATCGTTGGACAAGAAGACGATTATTAAAACATTAGAAAAAATTGCATTATATATGGAATTACAAGGTGAAAATCCTTTTAAGGTATCTGCTTTTCGAAAAGCTGCACAAGTGCTTGAGTTAGATGACAGAAGTCTGTCTGAAATGGATAATATCCTCTCTTTAAAAGGAATTGGTGCAGCAACTGGAGGAGTAATAGAGGATTTAATCACTACTGGTGAATCTTCATTGCTTATAGAACTCCAAGAAACAGTTCCTAGTGGCTTATTACCAATGCTTAAAATTCAAGGGCTCGGCGGTAAAAAAATCGCTAAGCTTTACAAAGAATTGCAGATTGACTCCGTTGACGCATTAAAGATGGCATGTCAGGAAGGGAAAGTCCAGAGTCTTCCGGGTTTTGCTAAGAAGACGGAAGAGAAAATATTATTAGAAATTGTAAACCTTCAGTCTAAGCCGGAACGAACTGCAGTTTGGCAAATTGAACCTATCGTTGAGCTAATAGAGCACAAACTTTCTTCCATTTCTTTGATAGATAAATTTTCTGTTGCGGGGTCTTTCAGAAGGGTCAAAGAAGCGAGTAAAGATATCGATTTTATAATTGCTACAAGTTCACCACAAGAAGTTAGGGAAGAACTATTAAAAGTACTTCCTGTACAGAAGATAATTGCCGCTGGAGATACGAAAGTTTCCGTAACTCTAGATGTGGAAGTGGAGATTGATGTCGATTTCCGACTTGTGGGGTTAAACCAATACGCCTCTGCATTAAATCATTTTACTGGTTCGAAAGACCATAATATTAAAATGCGTCAGATCGCAAAAGACCAAGGTAAGAAAATAAGTGAATATGGCGTTGAGCTATCAGATGGAAGTGTGGAGCATTTTGAATCTGAAGAAGACTTTTATGCTTATTTTGATTTGCCTTTTATCCCCCCATCTGTTCGAGAAGATGGATCAGAATTTTCCAAGCTAGATCAGCTGCCTTTATTAGTACAGCTAAAGGATATACAAGGCGATTTTCATATGCATAGTACTTGGTCAGATGGGGCTCACTCTATAGAAGAAATGGTAGAAGTATGCCGTGCTAAAGGCTATTCACATATGGCCATTACGGATCATTCAAATTATTTAAAAGTAGCTAACGGGCTTTCTAAAGAACGATTATTAAACCAAATGGACATCATAACTGAGTTAAATGAAAAATACACAGATATTGAAATACTTTCTGGTACTGAGATGGATATACTACCAGATGGCTCGCTCGATTTTGAAGATGATGTTTTGGCGCAACTAGATTTTGTTATAGCTTCCATCCATTCTAGTTTTAGTCAACCGCAAGAAAAGATTATGGAAAGACTCTTAACAGCAATGAAAAATCCGTATGTTCATATGATTGCACATCCAACTGGAAGAATAATCGAACAAAGAGATGGTTATAATCCAGATGTTCCAACGCTCATAGAATGGGCGCAAGAATATGGCAAGATTTTGGAGTTAAATGCAAATCCTTATCGTCTCGATTTGAGCACAGAATATTTGAAGTTAGCGCAAGAAAAAGGTGTTCCAATAGCCATTAATACGGATGCTCATCATATCGATCAGCTGAAATATATGGATATTGGTGTTCGATATGCTCAAAAAGCTTGGTTGCATAAAGACAATATCGTGAACACTTGGTCATTTGAGAAGTTTAAGAAATATATACAGAAATAATTAGGAGGTGCCTCGGTTGATAGCTGAAAGAGCACTGAGAACTTTAGAATATTATAAAATTAGAGAAGAAGTTTCAAATTACTGTACTTCATCTATTGGAAAAAGCCATATAGATAAACTCGTACCTTCCGTTGATTTTACAGAAGTGACGAAGTTGTTAGAGGAAATGGATGAAGGGATGGCAATTCTCAGGTTACGTGGAAATGTTCCAATGGGAGGGATGACAGATATCCGTCCTCATGCTAAACGTGCCCAAATTGGGGGTATGCTTAGTCCTACGGAATTAATGGAAATTGCAAGTACCATTCGCGCAAGTAAAATATTACGTCAATTTTTAGAAAATGTAGCAGAATCGGAGGATGTTAAAATTCCTCACTTCTTGAAGATGAAAGAGGATATCCCGGTTTTAACAGCTCTAGAACATGAAATAAATGATTGTATCGATGAAAATGGTTCGGTGTTAGATAGTGCTAGCAGTACATTGCGCTCTATTCGGCAACAATTGCGTTTACAAGTTAGCCGTGTACGTGAGAAATTGGAAAGCTATACAAGAGGGGCCAATGCTGCAAAAATGCTTTCAGATTCGATCATTACAATCCGAAATGATCGATATGTTATTCCCGTAAAATCGGAATATCGCAGTCATTACGGCGGGATTATCCATGACCAATCCTCATCGGGACAAACATTGTTCATTGAGCCTTCAGCAGTAGTACAAATAAACAATGATATACGGAGCTTAAAAGTAAAGGAACAGGAAGAGATTAATCGTATCCTTATCAGATTGACAGCTGAGGTAGAAATAGTAGGACATGACATTTTCCTTTTAGTAAATGTACTGGGAGAAGTTGATGTAATTTTAGCTAAAGCAAAATATGGTCAAGCCCAAAAATGTACGATGCCAATTATTAATAACAACGGATATATTCGTTTAGTGAAAGCAAGACATCCACTTATTCCAATAGAGACAGCTGTTCCTAATACAATCGAGTTTGGGAAAGACATTACGACTATTGTCATTACAGGACCGAACACGGGTGGTAAAACGGTTACACTGAAAACAGTTGGTCTTTGTACATTAATGGCCCAAAGTGGACTTCCTATTCCTGCCCTGGATGGTTCTGAAGTGGCATTGTTTGAATCGGTATTTGCAGATATTGGAGATGAGCAATCTATTGAGCAAAGTCTAAGTACTTTTTCTTCTCATATGGTTAATATTGTCGATATATTAAAAAAGTATGATGATAAATCATTGATCATATTTGATGAGCTTGGAGCAGGAACCGATCCACAAGAAGGTGCAGCACTCGCAATATCTATTTTGGATGCAGTACATGGGACAGGCGCTCGGGTAATGGCTACGACACATTATCCTGAACTAAAGGCATACGGATATAATAGACCTGGTGTTGCTAATGCAAGTGTTGAATTTGACATAGAAACCTTAAGTCCAACTTATAAACTGTTAATCGGAGTGCCTGGAAGAAGTAATGCTTTTGAGATATCCGAACGACTTGGATTACCAGAATATATTATTAACCAAGCACAAACCTTTACGGGGACAGACCGTGGAGAAGTGAACTCCATGATTGCCTCATTAGAGGACAGTCGTCGTCAAGCGGAAAAAGATGCAGAAGAAACGGAAGTTCAATTGGTTGAAGCTCGTAAAGTAAAAGAAGATTTAGAGCTAAGACTAGCGGAATTGGAACAAAGTAAAGAAAGACTAGAACAAAAAGCAAAAGACAAGGCAAAGAAAATTGTAGATGAAGCTCGTCGAGAAGCAGATGATATTATTAGTGAACTACGTAAAATGCAATCAAATACACATAAGCTCGTAAAAGAGCATGAATTAATCGATGCAAAAAAACGTCTTGATGCTGCTTTACCAAATAATCCAGTATTGAAGAAGCAAAAAAAATTAAATGAAATGGCTAAAGAGCTGAAAGCTGGAGATGAAGTAAAAGTCTTGAGCTTCGGTCAAAAAGGGACTCTACTTGAGAAATTATCTAAAACAGAATGGTCTGTTCAGATTGGCATGCTAAAAATGAAACTAGATGAATCAGATCTTGAATTTGTAAAACCAGAGAAACAAAAACAGACTGTTTCAGTGAATTCAATTCGTGGAAGAGATTCAAATGTCAAACTAGAGTTAGATCTCCGGGGAGAACGATATGAAGATGCTATCATGCGTACAGAAAAGTATTTAGATGATGCAATTCTTGCAAATTATCCAAGAATTTCTATTATTCATGGAAAAGGTACCGGTGTATTAAGACAAGCTATACAACAGTTTTTGAAAAACCATTCTCGTGTGAAAAGCTATCGTTTCGGTGAGGCTGGTGAGGGTGGTCACGGAGTAACCGTTGTAGAATTAAAATAAATTTATAAATAATGAAACTTTTTATCGGAATCTCCGTATAGAAGGAAAAGTTAAAAGGGGTTTTTAAGCATGCTTCTATCCAGTTTCTGGTCAAACCCACTCGTAGAGTCTGCAGGTTATTTTAGCGTTGTTATTCTATGTTTGCTCGTTTCGATGGTTATTTTTGAAATAGTTACGAAATATAAAAATTGGGAAGAAATAAGAAAAGGTAATGTAGCAGTTGCACTTGCTACTGGTGGGAAAATTTTTGGTGTATGTAATATTTTTAGATATTCTATTGAACAACATAATACTTTATTTGAAATGATTGGTTGGGGCTTATTTGGATTTACATTACTAATTATTGCATACTTGTTATTTGAATTTTTAACTCCAACCTTTAATGTTGATAATGAAATCGAAAAGGATAATCGTTCAATTGGGTTTATTTCACTAGTTATTTCAGTCGGTTTATCATTTGTTATTGGTGCAAGTATTTCTTAGGAGCGGTTATAATGGAAAAATTGTCGAAAATTTTATTGGCTGTGGGCCTACTATTTGTCTTAGTAGGTATAATATATATCGTTATAAATTAATACAATAAGTTAATAGCGTATTTGTAGACTGCAATGTAGCACTTTTTATCTTAATGATGAAGAAGTAAACGTTGCAGTTTTTTTATTTCTTGCTAGTAAACTTAAAAAACTCTTTTTATTAAAGAATTGAATTGTCATTCATTTTTCTCTATAATTAAAATAGGAATATTCACGCTATTATAAACAAAGGGGGCATTCAAATGACAGAAAAGCCGTGGTTAGCACAATATCCACCAGAAATTCCGCATACGCTCGATTATGAACATATTCCTGTTCAAGAGTATTTAACAAGAGCGTATAAAAAATTTCCGGCAAAGATTGCCATACATTTCATGGGGAGAGATGTATCATACAAAGAGCTTTACGAGTCATCATTGAAATTTGCTAACTATTTACAATCGATTGGTATTCAAAAGGGAGACAGAGTAGCAATTATGCTACCAAACTGTCCGCAAGGGGTAATTGGGTACTACGGCGCATTATATGCTGGAGCTATTGTTGTTCAAACAAATCCTCTTTATACAGAAAGAGAAATTGCATATCAAATGAAGGACTCAGGAGCTAAAGTTATTTTAGCAATGGATATATTATATCCACGGGTTACAAAAATTTTAAAAGATACAGATCTAGAGAATGTTATCGTTACTGGTATTAAGGATTATTTACCATTTCCTAAAAATCTTGTTTATCCTTTTATTCAAAAGAAACAATATGGATTTAGTGTTAAAGTAGAGCATCGAGGGATGAATCACTTATTTCCGGAGATCATGAAGGTTGGAAAAGCTGAACCGATCAGTATGGCTTTTGATTTTGAAGAGGATATTGCACTTTTACAATATACAGGCGGTACAACAGGATTTCCAAAAGGGGTTATGCTTACCCATAAAAACTTAGTATCTAACACTACTATGTGTACAGCATGGAACTACAAATGCAAAGAAGGCGAAGAAACTATATTAGGGGTTCTCCCATTCTTTCATGTGTATGGAATGACTACGGTTTTAATATTTTCTGTTATGCTAGGTAATAGAATGGTATTGTTACCTAAGTTTGATGTGGAAACTGCATTAAAAACGATAGATAAGCAAAAACCAACTATTTTCCCAGGAGCACCAACGATTTATATAGGATTATTAAATCATCCAGATATCCAAAAGTATGATTTATCTTCGATTGTAGCTTGTTTAAGTGGGTCCGCTCCATTACCATTAGAGGTACAAGAAAACTTTGAGAAAGTTACAGGTGGTAGATTAGTAGAGGGCTATGGCTTAACCGAAACCTCTCCAGTAACACATGCGAATTTGATTTATTTGGAGGATCGGGTTAAAGGATCGGTAGGTATTCCTTGGCCGGATACAGAAGCATCGATTTTTGCAGTTGACTCCACGACACCATTACCTTTTGGAGAAATTGGAGAAATTGCAGTTAAAGGACCTCAAGTTATGAAAGGGTATTGGAATCGACCAGAGGATACGGAAATGACTATGCGTGAT
Organism: Psychrobacillus sp. BM2; assembly: GCF_048572895.1. Taxonomy (GTDB): domain Bacteria; phylum Bacillota; class Bacilli; order Bacillales_A; family Planococcaceae; genus Psychrobacillus. The sequence goes on along the minus strand of NZ_CP183878.1, from coordinate 2,493,690 downwards.
GGCTGGTTTTTAACTGGCGATTTAGGGTATATGGATGAAAGCGGTTACTTTTATGTGGTAGATCGCAAAAAAGATTTAATCATTGCTGGAGGCTATAATATTTACCCTAGAGATGTGGAAGAAGTGCTATATGAACATCCCGCAATTCAAGAATGCGTTGTTGCTGGAGTTCCAGATCCATATAGAGGAGAAACAGTGAAAGCATTTGTAGTAGTTAAAGAAGGAGCATCCGTGACAGAAGATGAGTTAAATACTTTTTGTCGTGAAAACTTGGCAGCATTTAAAGTACCAAGAATCTATGAATTTAGAGCAGAACTTCCGAAGACGGCTGTAGGTAAAATTTTGAGAAGAACATTAATAGAGGAAGAAAAAGCGAAACAAAAACAAGTAGTACAAAGTTAATTGATTATTGACAACCAATAAAATTAAATATAATATAAAAATATGAATGAATCATCATTCATATTTTTTTTTATTCAGCCAGGACTATAACATAAGCTAAAAAAAGTTTAAGTCTTCGGCAGATGTAACAGATTTTGAAGGAAGTTTTCTAAAAGGATGATAGCTTAAGTACGTTGCCTCTGTGCGACAATGGCTACCTGACCTGTATCACGTAGGCCTCCATTCAAAGTCTGAACGCAATTACCTTATGGGGTAATTGATTAATTGGTGGTGAATTCATATTGAAAAAGGACAAACCAAAATATAAGCAAATCATTGACGCGGCAATTATCGTAATCGCTGAAAATGGATATCATCAGTCCCAGGTTTCTAAAATAGCCAAACAGGCGGGAGTAGCTGACGGCACAATTTATTTATATTTTAAAAACAAAGAAGAAATTTTAGTTTCAGTTTTTGAAGAAAAAATGGAAATATTTGCAGAAAATTTAAAGGAAATAATTCAACAGGACATTAGTTCCTCAGAAAAGCTATATAAAATGATTGAGAATCATTTTATGGTGCTATCGAGCGATCACCATTTAGCAACGGTCACGCAGTTAGAATTAAGACAAGCCAATTTAGCATTGCGATTACGAATTAATGCAGTTTTAAGAAATTATTTAGTGTTATTAGATACCATCTTAAAAGAAGGGATCGAACAAGGGGAATTTGAACATTCGATCGATATTCGCTTAGCAAGACAGATGGTTTTTGGTACAATTGATGAGACGACTACTACTTGGGTCATGAACGAACATAAATATGATTTAGTTGATCTAACAGGTAAAGTACATCGTCTATTGTTAAATGGGGTAAAAGGTTAACAAAGGGAGTGGGAAAATGGAATTTCTGTCATGGACTATTGAAGAGGGTGTAGCAACTGTAACACTAAATCGTCCACCAGCAAATGCTTTGGCGAGAGGAGTTATTTTAGAAGTAAATGAGTTGCTAGATGCAGTAGAAAATGATGATGCTGTTCGGGTGATCTTGCTAAAAGGAGAAGGTAGATTTTTCTCAGCAGGAGCAGATATCAAAGAGTTTACCTCCATTACATCTGGAGCAGCATTCTCGGAGCTTGCAGCAAGTGGACAAACAATTTTCGAAAGAGTAGAAACTTTCTCGAAACCTGTAATTGCTGCAATTCATGGTGCTGCACTAGGTGGGGGACTTGAACTTGCGATGAGTTGTCATATTCGACTTGTATCAGAGAATGCCAAACTTGGGCTACCGGAGCTACAGCTAGGCTTAATACCAGGTTTTGCTGGTACGCAGCGTCTGCCCCGTTATGTAGGATTTGCAAAAGCGGCAGAAATGCTATTAACAAGTGATCCGATTAGCGGAAAAGAGGCAGCTCAGTTAGGTCTTGCTAATCACGCATATGCGGAAGAAGATCTATTTGAACAGGCCAATAAGCTTGCAGTTAAAATTGCGAAGAAAAGTCCGATAGCTGTAAAAACTGCATTGGCAATGCTTCAGTACTCTAAACCAGTTTCATATCATGAAGGTGTTAAGGCAGAGGCAAATGCTTTTGGAACTGTATTTGTTTCAGAGGATGCAAAAGAAGGCATTTCTGCATTTATTGAAAAAAGAGAACCTGTATTTAAAGGTAAATAATAATTTACATTGGGAGGATATCTAAATGAATATTTATGTTTTAGTAAAACGTACATTTGATACTGAAGAGAAGATCGTTGTAAGCGGGGGGAAAATTCAAGAAGATGGGGCAGAATTCATTATTAATCCTTATGATGAGTATGCTATTGAAGAAGCAATTCAAGTTCGAGATGCGCAAGGCGGAGAAGTAACAGTTCTTACAATGGGTGGAGAAGACGCTGAGAAACAACTTCGTACAGCATTAGCAATGGGCGCAGATAAAGCAGTCCTTATTAATATTGAAGATGATGTAGAAGAGCTGGATCAATTTACTGCTGCACATATCATTTCTGAATACTTAAAGGATAAAAATCCAGATTTAATATTAGCAGGTAATGTAGCGATTGATGGTGGATCTGGACAAGTAGGGCCACGAGTTGCTGAAAGCTTAGGCATTAACTATGTAACTACTATTACTAGCTTAGAGATTAATGGCACAACCGTGACAATCAAGCGTGATGTTGAAGGAGATACGGAAGTATTAGAAACTTCATTGCCATTATTGGTTACTGCTCAGCAAGGACTAAATGAACCACGTTATCCATCCCTTCCAGGAATTATGAAGGCGAAGAAAAAGCCTTTGGAAGAAGTAGAGTTAGATGATTTAAATATTGATGAAGATGATGTAGAAGCAAAAACAGAAACAATTGAAATTTATTTACCTCCTAAAAAGGAAGCTGGAAAAGTATTAGAAGGCGAGCTAGCTGATCAAGTTAAAGAGTTAGTTCATCTACTTCACTCGGAAGCGAAAGTCGTTTAACTTTTTCGGCAAATTTGATTGGAATTAATCTTAAAATTAGGAGGAAAAAGTCATGTCAAAAAAAGTATTAGTATTAGGAGAGGCACGTGAAGGTGCTCTTCGTAACGTATCCTATGAAGCTATCGCCGCAGCTAAACAAATTTCTAGTGGTGGAGAAGTTGTTAGTGTTCTATTAGGAGATTCAGTGGGAGAACTAGCTACTGAGCTTGGAAAATATGGTGCAGATCGAGTAATCACTGTGGAACATCCACATTTAAAACAATATACTTCAGATGGTTTTGGTCAAGCGTTATTAGCTGTAATTGATCAAGAACAGCCGGAAGCAATCGTATTTGGTCATACAGCACTAGGGAAAGATTTATCTCCCAAAATTGCAAGTAAGCTGCAAATTGGTTTGGTATCAGACGTAACTTCTATAGAAGGTGAAGGCGATGCGGCTGTATTTATCCGTCCGATCTATTCGGGTAAAGCTTTTGAAAAAGTTAAAGTGAAGGATGGTATTGAATTTATCACAATACGACCTAACAATATTGCACCACTTACAAAAGATGACAGTAAATCGGCGGACGTTTCTTCCTTGTCAGTAGATATTACAAACCTTCGTACAATTATTAAAGAAGTAGTTCGTAAATCTACAGAAGGCGTAGATTTATCAGAGGCAAAAGTTGTAATTGCTGGTGGTCGTGGAGTTAAGAGTGAGGAAGGTTTCGCACCTTTAAAAGAGCTTGCGGATGTACTTGGTGGAGCGGTTGGAGCCTCTCGTGGAGCTTGTGACGCCGACTATTGTGATTATTCATTACAAATTGGGCAAACCGGTAAAGTGGTAACCCCAGACCTTTATATCGCAGCAGGTATTTCTGGAGCGATTCAGCATTTAGCTGGTATGTCTAACTCGAAAATAATTGTTGCCATAAACAAAGATCCAGAAGCAAATATTTTCAAAGTAGCGGACTACGGTATTGTTGGAGACTTGTTCGAAGTAATTCCAATGCTTACAGAAGAGTTCAAAAAACTTAAAGTAAACGCTTAATAATTGGAGGAGGCTGTCCAAGAATGAATTTTGGACAGCTTTCTTTTTTGCATAACTATGGATTATCAAGCTAAGAATATATTGTTACAAATTTAGAAATAATGACACAACTGATTTCCGTTTCATGTGGACGCTTTCTGCGGGCGAGGTCGAGCCTTGGGTCAACGGGATAATAATATAGTAAAACGTCTGACTAAAGCCCTTCTAAAACGATAAAAACAGGTTTTGAATTTAAAGTACGGGGCGTCTTTTTGTCCGATTTTTCGATTTCAAGCTAATATGTAGATGTAGATATTTCTGTCTGTTATAATCAATACATAGTAGATAAAGGAGGAATTTTAATATGGCAATAGTTCACGGAACAGATCAAACTTTTAACACTGAAATAGAAGAAGGATTAGTATTAGTAGATTTTTGGGCAACATGGTGCGGACCTTGTAAAATGATTGCTCCTGTATTAGAAGAAATGGACGCTGAAATGAGCGACAAAGTTAAAATCGTAAAAGTAGACGTTGATGAAAATCAAGCGACTGCAAGTCAATTCGGTATTATGTCTATCCCGACATTAGTATTATTTAAAGATGGGAAACCTGTTGATAAAGCAGTAGGATTCCAACCAAAAGAAGCATTAGTACAATTCGTAGAAAAAAACGCATAATACAAAACCGGGTGCTGCACAGTGCCTGGTTTTTTTAAACAGGTGATAATATGAATGATTTGATCGAACAAAAATGTGCCATCCTACCAGATGAGCCAGGATGCTATTTAATGAAAGACCGACAAGGTACTATTATCTACGTCGGCAAAGCAAAGATATTAAAAAATCGGGTGCGCTCTTATTTCAAAGGGGCTCACGATGGAAAAACGCTCCGATTAGTACAAGAAATTGTTGACTTTGAATATATCGTCACTTCATCTGAGCTGGAAGCTTTAATACTAGAGCTCCATCTTATTAAAAAGCATGATCCAAAATATAATATTATGTTAAAAGATGATAAAACGTATCCATATATTAAAATTACTGCCGAAAAAGATCCCCGACTGATCATTACAAGACAGGTAAAAAAAGATAAAGGCAAATACTTTGGACCATACCCAAATTCTCATGCAGCACATGAAACGAAAAAACTTCTAGATCGTTTGTATCCACTTCGAAAATGTCAAAAAATGCCTAACAGAGTTTGTCTTTACTATCATATGGGGCAATGTTTAGCTCCTTGTGTGAAAAAAGTAGAGGAGAATGCCTATGAAACAATCATTCATGAAATTATTAGTTTCTTGAATGGTGGGCATACGCAAGTAAAAAAAGAATTGGTTGCGAAAATGAATTCAGCTGCAGAAGCACTTGAATTTGAACGAGCAAAAGAGTATCGCGATCAAATTTCACATATTGAACAAGTAATGGAAAAACAAAAGATGACGATGAATGATTTCACCAGCAGGGATATATTTGGTTTCCATGTAGATAAAGGCTGGATGTGCGTGCAAGTATTCTTTATACGACAAGGGAAGCTAATAGAAAGAGACGTTTCGTTGTTTCCTATTTTCCGTGATCCGGAAGAGGAGTTTATCACATTTTTAGGTCAATTTTATGCGAAGTCAGAGCATATTAAACCGAAAGAAATTTATGTTCCTTTAAGTACTGATATCGACTTGGCTTCACAGCTTATAGAAATGAAGGTTTTCGTTCCGCAAAGAGGCACGAAGAAAAACTTAGTAGAATTAGCAGAAAAAAATGCTAAAATAGCACTTTCGGAGAAATTCCATTTAATCGAAAGACAAGAGGAACGGACTATTGGAGCAGTAGAGCAACTTGGAGATTCGATGGGGATTGCACCGCCAATGCGTATTGAAGCTTTTGATAACTCGCATATTCATGGGACTGATGCTGTATCTGCAATGGTTGTTTTTATTGATGGAAGATCCAGTAAGAAGGATTATCGTAAATATAAAACAAAAACAGCAGCTAAGCATGATGATTACGGAGCAATGCGAGAAGTTGTGCGAAGAAGATATACTCGTGTACTTAAAGAAAACTTGCCACTACCTGATTTGGTAATTATTGATGGTGGAAAAGGACAAATTGAAGCTGCTCGAGAAATTATAGAAGATGAACTAGGGCTTGATATTCCAATTGCAGGTCTTGCAAAGGATGGTAAGCACCAAACTTCCCAGCTTATTTACGGAGATCCTTTGGAACTAATACCGATGAAGCGTACAAGTGAAGGTTTTTATTTGCTACAACGTATTCAGGATGAAGTCCATCGTTTTGCTATAACGTTTCATAGACAACAGCGAGGAAAGCATACTATAGCATCTTCTCTAGATGGTATTGAAGGTATAGGACCTCAACGGAAAAAGTTGTTATTAAAGCATTTTGGTTCCTTAAAGAAAATACAAGCTGCTAGTAAAGAGGAATTAATAACGGCGGGATTACCGAGTAAGCAGGCGGATATAATAATAAGTCATTTTCAGAAAAATATGTTGTCTTCTGAATAATCATATGTTATGGTTATATGAATTTAACTTGAATCAGCACAAGATACTTGCAAATGCGCAAATAAAAACTGCTGATTAAAGTTAAGCCTCCGGCGGATGTCACAGATTTTGAAGGGAGTTAATTGCACAAGTGCAATTCAAAATCTGGACGCAATTACACCGAGGGGTAATTGAATAAATTCACTGTATTTAAAGTGAAGATAGAGGTGCGATTAGACATCAGTACTCAGCAGGAGGAAGGAAAGTTCCTAGAATAGCTGAGGAAAGGGTTTTTCGCCGAAACATAGAATAGCTTTTCCTATTTTATCGTTGGTTCTGCATTTAATAGATGTAGGATTGTCAGAATTTATATTCTGGAGGGCTATCTCACATGGACAGATTTTTTGGGCCGTGTATGAGACAATGCTTTTCACAATATGTGGAAAGCATTTTTTAATCCTTTCAGGTAAAGAGAAACTTCAATCAGTGGGGCTCTTATCCTACTAATTGTTAGTTGAACCAATCGGGCTTTTACGGGCAGTAGACCCCCACTAGGGCTATTGGACTTTGGTGGAAGCTTTAAAGTAGGAATCTTACTGCCCATTAATGCGGGAAAAAAGGGAGCGGATGTTCATGTCTAAAATTGTAATGAAGTTTGGCGGTACTTCAGTTGAATCACCAGAAAAAATCGCAAACGTTGCTACTCAAGTGAAACTTGAAAATGAAAAAGGCCATAATATTGTCGTTGTTGTCTCTGCAATGGGTAAGACAACTGATGAATTATCAAACCTTGCTTTCGGATTAGCGGAATCACCATCCAAACGTGAAATGGACATGCTTTTATCTAATGGGGAGCAAGTTACGATGGCATTACTAGCTATTAAGTTAAATGCAATTGGGATAGATGCCATTTCTCTAACAGGTGCTCAGGCCGGTCTAATAACAGATAATGTACATAGAAATGCAAAAATACTAAAACTGGATCCCTCTAAAATTGACGGTTTACTTGCTTCGAACAAAGTTGTTATAGTCGCAGGATTTCAGGGGATATCCGAAGCAGGAGAGATTACGACTCTTGGTAGAGGAGGATCTGATACAACTGCTGTAGCTATTGCTGCTTCCATAGGTGCGGAGATTTGCGATATTTATACGGATGTTGATGGTATTTATACATCAGATCCTCGCTATATCGAGAATGCCCGTAAACTTGAACAGCTTGAATACGACGAAATGTTAGAGCTAGCTAATTTAGGCGCAGGTGTATTACATCCACGCGCTGTGGAATTTGCAAAAAACTATAAGGTTCCATTACGAGTACGTCCTAGCTATAAAGATGGAGAAGGAACGATTTTGAAGGAGGAAGTAGATGTGGAAAATAATTTAGTAGTTCGTGGGGTAGCGTTTGAATCCGATATCGTTCGATTAACTATAGAGTATGAGGTGCCATTTAATGGCTCTTTAGCTTCTATTTTCACAACTCTAGCTGCAAATCATATAAACGTCGATATAATTGTTCAGTCGATAGTAGATGGTGTGAAACCAGCTGTTTCTTTTTCTATTAAAAAAGAATCTTTGGCTGAAGCTATATCAGTTTTAGAAACACATAAGAAAGAACTTGGCTTTACCTTTGCAGATTTTGAAGTGGGTCTTTCTAAGGTTTCTATTGTTGGTTCTGGTATGGTATCGAATCCAGGGGTAGCTGCTCAAATGTTTGATCGTTTAAGAAAAGAAAATATACCTGTGAAAATGGTTAGTACATCTGAGATCAAAGTTTCCGTTGTAGTACCTCAGCAAAACATGATAGATGCTGCCAATGCCTTGCATGACGAATTTGATCTGGCATTATCTCATCAATCAGTATAGATATTTATTCTAAAATGTTAAGAAAAACAAGGCAAAAAGATGCCCGGTCCCTGAAGGTCAAAACCTGTTTTTATAGTTTTTGCAGGGCTTTGGACAGACGTTTTACCAGATTATTACCGAGTAAATTTTAGGGATATTGGTTGTGATGTCCGTCCCAACCAATATCCCTTTTTTTCAGTAATCTTATGGGGTTTGCCTGTCCGTCGCCCTCCTACAACTCTTAGAAACAGGTAAGTGCGTTTTTGGATAACTAGAGATAAGCTCCTTTCTTATTCAAAGAGGTGATGGATGACAGTCTAAGTACGCGACATCGTGTCGCAACGACTGCCTGACCCGCATCGTGCGGGCCCGAAGATGCAATTTCGTTCGCTATTTCGCTTCTTTAATTAGTAAACACTTACTATTTCTCTTTATTTCCACTGGTAAAAAGATAATCTACTTTCTTCATCTTTCATTGGATAATAGCATTTCTATTTCAAAAGCGATTACAAATAACTTGATCACTCACTAAAATTTGACCAATCTTATCATCTAAGCGATAAGCTATGCTAAATCTTATAGTGCAGTACTAGACACTAATTGATTGTAGTGAAAGGTGGCGACTCCGGCAGGATCAGTGAGACAGATGAAACATCACATCGACGCGCAAGCGACGGTGATGGTTCATCGCTCACCCTGCGGAACGCGTCCACCTGAAACGGAAATTATTAGTATCTTTCAATTTTTTAATTACTATTGAAACTGAGTTCACAGCATGATAAACATATACTTTCTTTTGAAAAAGGGTAACAGGAAAAGTCAATAGTGACTAACCTGTTACCCTTTAGTTTTAGAATCCCATTTTATTTGTAAAGAGACTAAGCCGTTCTTTTTAATTTCTTCGTCGTAACATTCGGTTAAATAACCAGTAAGCTTTTGTTGTTGTTCAGCTAAAAAACCTGCTTCTAATCGATGACTTCTACTTTGTCCACTCTGAGGTAGATTATATGTACTTAATGTATAAAAAGCAGAATCTTTTGTAGTTTTTTCTAAATGTAAAGTGCCCCATCCAGCTTCATTGAAAAACGTGACGGCTTCTTCCATCGAATAAAGGGGGAATTTTCGAGCTAAATCTTTCCCAGCCCAATATAATATATCTTTTTCATGTTTTCCGAGAATAGAAGTAAGCACGTGGTCTCTTATTAACTCATATCCAAAGGAAGTTACATGTGAATGTTCCTTTTCATTCAAGTAGCAACCCTTCTTTCCAAAATCATTACTGCCTATTTATTTTATCACAAAAAAATAGTAATGGGGACCCGAATAGATTGTGATTTATTAAACAAATTATTATCCAACAAAGGTAGAGGAATAGCAATGAAAATTCAGAAAGATACCTTGACGCTCCAAAATGATGAGAGTACAATGGATATGTCATAAATACGTAACATGATGATGTGGAAGTTTTGAAAACAATTGTTTTTTTGCGATAGTTTTCAAACTATCAGTCGGAAATTTGAGGGGGTAATTGTTTTGTCGAAAGAACGCGAATTTTATTGGCGTCGACTGCATTCCTTACTAGGTATAATTCCTGTAGGTCTGTTTTTAACGCAGCATTTAGTAGTAAACCATTTTGCTACTAGAGGAGAAGAAGCTTTTAATAGTGCAACTCACTTTATGGAGAGTCTACCATTTAAGTTATTATTAGAAATCTTCGTAATCTATCTACCATTAATGTTCCATGCATTTTACGGAATTTATATTGCATTTACTGCAAAAAATAATCCGAAAAACTTTGGTACATTAAGAAACTATTTATTTATTTTGCAACGCTTTACTGGAATTTTCCTTGTAGTATTTATCGCATGGCATGTTTTTGAAACACGTTTCCAAGCTGCTATTGGAGCAAAAGAAGTTAACTTTAACATGATGGAAGAGATCTTATCTAATCCATGGATGTTAGGTTTCTATATCGTAGGTGTTATTTCGGCTACATTCCATTTAGCTAACGGTATTTGGTCATTCTTAGTTAGCTGGGGTATCACACAATCTGCAAGATCACAACAAATTGCAACTTATGTAACATTAATAATCTTCTTAGCGTTATCCGTAGTTGGCGTACAAGCTCTTCTAGCATTCGTCTAAGAAACTTACGGACGTTCAACTACTATTAAATTGAGGAGTGAGAATAGCATGGCAAAAAGTAAACTGATTGTTGTCGGCGGTGGATTAGCTGGCTTAATGGCAACAATGAAAGCTGCCGAGGATGGCACGCACGTAGATCTATTTTCAATAGTACCTGTAAAACGTTCACACTCTGTTTGTGCTCAAGGCGGTATTAACGGAGCTGTAAATACAAAAGGTGAAGGAGATTCTCCAGCAGTACATCTAGATGATACTATTTATGGTGGAGACTTCTTAGCAAACCAAAAACCAGTTAAAGCAATGACAGATGCAGCACCTGGGATTATCAGTTTATTTGACAGAATGGGTGTTATGTTCAACCGTACACCTGAAGGATTATTAGATTTCCGTCGTTTTGGTGGTACAATGATGCACCGTACAGCATTTGCTGGTGCAACAACTGGCCAACAGTTACTTTATGCACTAGACGAGCAAGTTCGACGTTTTGAAGTAGACGGTTTAGTAACAAAATTCGAAGGATGGGAATTCCTTGGAATAATTAAAGATAACGAAGGCGTATGTCGTGGTATTAAAGCACAAAACCTTCTAACGATGGAAATTCGTGCGTTCCGCGGAGATGCAGTTATTATGGCTACTGGTGGACCTGGGATTATTTTCGGGAAAACTACTAACTCTATCATCAATACGGGTTCTGCTGCTTCAATCGTATATCAACAAGGTGCTTATTATGCAAACGGAGAATTTATTCAAATTCACCCAACAGCAATCCCGGGTGACGATAAATTACGTTTAATGTCAGAATCTGCACGTGGAGAGGGTGGACGTATTTGGACTTACAAAGACGGTAAGCCTTGGTACTTCCTAGAAGAAAAATATCCAGCATACGGTAACTTAGTACCGCGTGATATTGCAACACGTGAAATCTTTGACGTATGTGTTAACCAAAAACTTGGTATCAATGGAGAAAATATGGTTTATCTAGATCTTTCACACAAGGATCCACATGAACTAGACATTAAGCTTGGTGGAATCATTGAAATTTACGAGAAATTCACCGGTGATGACCCACGTAAAGTACCAATGAAAATTTTCCCTGCAGTTCACTATTCAATGGGTGGACTATGGGTAGATGACGATCAAATGACGAATATTCCTGGATTATTTGCTGCTGGTGAATGTGATTTTTCACAGCATGGAGCTAACCGTTTAGGAGCTAACTCTTTACTGTCTGCTGTTTTCGGCGGTAGTGTGGCAGGACCAAATGCAGTTAAATACATGAGTCATCTTAAAACACATGCAGTTGATATGGATGATTCTATCTTTGAAGCTGAACTAAAACTGGAACAAGAAAAATGGGACAAAGTTATGTCTATGAAAGGTACGGAAAATGCGTACTTACTTCATAAAGAACTAGGTGAGTGGATGACGGATAACGTAACTGTTGTTCGTTATAATGACAAACTAGAAGCAACGGATAAGAAAATTCAAGAGCTTTTAGAGCGCTTTGAAAATATTAATATGGATGATACGCAACAATGGTCTAACCAAGGTGCATCATTTACCCGTCAGTTGAAAAATATGTTATATTTAGCACGTGTTATTACATTAGGTGCGCTTAATCGTAATGAAAGCCGTGGAGCGCATTACAAGCCTGACTTCCCAGAGCGTAATGATGAAGAGTTCTTGAAAACTACGATGGCGAAATTCGACCCAGCAACAGGGGCTCCAGTTTTACATTATGAAGAAGTAGATATTTCTCTTATTGCACCTCGTAAACGCGATTATTCTGCGAAAGGGGACAATTAATAATGGTAACAGCAACTGAAACAAAAAAAGTTCAATTTGAAATTTTACGTCAAGATACACCTGAATCTACACCATATTGGGAAAAATTCGAAGTAAACTATAGACCAAATATGAACGTGATTTCTGCTTTAATGGAAATTCGTCAAAACCCAATAAATGTAGACGGAAAATCTACAACACCCGTAACTTGGGATATGAACTGTCTTGAAGAAGTATGTGGAGCTTGTTCAATGGTTATCAATGGTCGTCCACGTCAATCTTGTTCGGCTTTAATCGATCAATTGACACAACCGATCCAGTTGGCACCAATGAAAACATTCCCGGTTGTACGTGATCTTCAAGTAGACCGTACACGCATGTTTGATTCATTGAAAAAAGTAAAAGCATGGGTTCCTATCGATGGTTCATACGATCTTGGAGAAGGGCCTCGTATGCCAGAACGCAAACGTCAATGGGCATATGAATTGTCTAAATGTATGACTTGTGGTGTATGTCTAGAAGCTTGTCCGAACGTAAACAGTGGTTCTAACTTTATGGGACCAGCTCCGCTTTCACAAGTACGTTTATTTAATGCACATCCAACTGGTTCTATGAACAAGGATGAGCGTTTAAATACAATTATGGGAGATGGTGGTCTTGCCAACTGTGGTAACGCACAAAACTGTGTTGTTGCTTGTCCAAAAGGCATCCCACTTACAACTTCTATCGCTGCATTGAACCGTGATACTACAGTTCAAATGTTCAAAGACTTCTTCGGAAGCGACCATATGGTTGATTAAATAGAAACGCGTAAGCGCCTATGAAGAGGTATACAGTCTAAGTACGCGACATCATGTCGCAACGACTGCATGACCCGCTTCCTGCGAGCCTATGACAAGTAAATGGGGAGATTTGTAGTCCAACTTGTTGGGCGGAAAAGCTTCCCATTTAACCTCGAGGGGCTAGGCGCTGAAGCTAGACAATAGATGCTATAAGAAAGTCTGTGTAGAATAATATTATTCTATGCAGATTTTTTCTTTCTCTGTTACAATAAATGAATATTCATTCATTTTAGGAGGGGTTTAGTTTATGAAAGCTAAATACATAGAAGATATTGTGTCATGGGAGCAGGGTTTCCATTTTTATTCAGAGGTTAGTGTACGTTTTTCCGAAACGGATATGTATGGACATCTGAATAATACAGTTACATTTGCTTACTTTGAGTATGCGCGAATTGAATACTTCAAGCATATTCAGCTCATGAATGACTGGTTGGATCCAAAGGGAGAAAAAATTCCAGTAGTCGCTGATTTGCAATGTGATTATGTAAAACAAGTATTCTTTGATGAAAAGCTCCATATTTATGTGAAAGCAAATTCTATTGGCTCATCCTCTGTGGATATACATTACATGGCAAAGAACGAAAAAGATGAAATCGTATTTACTGGTCGAGGATCCATCGTTCAAATTGATAAGAAAACTGGCCGTGCTGCAAAATGGTCCGAAGAAGAACGAGAAGTTTTTCGGGAAGAGTGCTAACTAGCCGTCACCTACTATCCCCGTGCTACATACGTTAGTAGAAGAGTGGATAGGGGGCTATGGCATTGTACGACAATAATCAGCATCGTTCGATTTTGACAAGTAGAGAACGTCAAATTTTTCAATTATTAGTAGAAGATAATTCTACGAAGGAAATTTCAGCTTTATTATCTATAAGCGAGAAAACAGTTAGAAACCATATTTCAAATACAATACAAAAACTAGGAGTTTCGGGTAGGTCTCAAGCGATTGTAGAATTATTACGATTAGGTGAACTATCGTTGAATTGATATGAATCCTTGCCATTTTCCTCATAACACGTCACAATAATAGAATGAAGGTTATTGTTTTGAGGAGTGAAGGAATAGATGGCAGAGGATATAAATAAGACAATATTAGATCAGGAACAAGTTGCTTTTTTAGAAAAAGAGCTTCGACATATATCTGGAATCATTAAACAAAAGGGTCGACAGATTTTAAGTGCCTACACTATTACGCCTCCACAGTTTGTAGCACTTCAATGGCTACTTGAACTTGGTGATATGACTATCGGAGATCTATCCAATAAAATGTATTTAGCTTTTAGTACAACGACGGACTTAATTGATCGTATGGAAAAAAGTGACCTTGTAAAGCGTATAAGGGATGAACAAGACCGTCGTGTTGTTCGTATACATTTGTTAGCAGAGGGTGCACGAATTATAGAAGAGGTTATAGATAAACGACAACAGTATTTAGAGGATGTACTTCAACAATTCAATCAAGATGAAGTAGCAAATTTATCCATATTATTAGAAAAATTACATCAACAGATGAAGAACTGAGGAATCGACGTGAAAGCCCCAATTGGTGTTATAGACTCTGGAGTTGGTGGGTTAACAGTTGCGAAAGAAATTATGCAATTACTACCAAATGAAAAAATAATTTATATTGGTGATACAGCCAGATGCCCGTATGGTCCTAGAACAAGTGAAGAGGTAAGAAAATTTACCTGGCAATTGGCTAATGCTTTAGCAAAAATGAATATCAAAATGCTAGTAATTGCGTGCAATACTGCAACTGCAGTAGCACTAAATTCTTTGAGTAATAAGATGCCTTTTCCTGTTATAGGTGTAATTTTCCCGGGTGCTAGAGCTGCAATTAAAGCAACAAAAAGTAATGAAATAGTAGTGCTAGGTACAAGCGGTACGATTAAAAGTGGTGCATATGAGAAAGCTATCGCATCTTTAAATACGTCTAGTAAAGTGATTCCACTTGCCTGCCCCACGTTTGTACCACTTGTAGAAAGTAATGAATACGAGGGCGAATTTGCTCGAAATATGGTAATGGAAACATTAACGCCATTGAAGAAAGAGCAATTTGATACCGTTATTTTAGGTTGTACGCATTATCCACTTTTGCAAAAGCATATTGAAGAGGCAGTTGGGAATCATGTAAATGTACTTTCTTCTGCGGAAGAAACTGCTCATGATGTAAAAGATTATTTAAATTACCATGAACTTAATAATCCGATTCAACAGAAAGAGACACCAATATTTTATACGACCGGCTCTGTGCCTATTTTCAAAACGATCGTAGAGAAATGGTTGGAAATACCAAGCGCAGATGTTCGAACAATTTCATTCAAATGACCTTGCTAGCTTGAGAATCCTCGAATAGCTGGGTCTTCTTTTGCTTGCTTGGTAATACCGCTAACAACTTGTTCAAGGTGAGCTGGCTTTAAAAATCAAAAAAAAGGACGAGATGTCAATTGAAACAGATTATAATTGCAACTAAAAATAAAGGAAAAGCCAAAGACTTTGAAGCTTTGTTTAACCCACTAGGATATGAAGTTAAAACGCTCCATGATGTGGCGGAAGAAATGGATATAGAAGAAACAGGTACGACCTTTGAAGAAAATGCATTATTAAAAGCTACTTCCTTAGCAAACCATTTACAAACGATGGTTATTGCAGATGATAGTGGTTTAGAGATTGACGCACTTGATGGGCGCCCAGGTATCTATTCTGCACGTTATGCAGGCGAAGAGAAAAGTGATGAAGCAAATATCGATAAAGTGCTAAAAGAGCTAGAAGGTATTAAAGAATCGGAAAAAACAGCACGGTTTGTATGTGCTATTGCCGTTGCCTCCCCAAACAAGGAACCTTTCACTGTCAGAGGAACATGTGAAGGAGTCATTGGGACCGAAAGAAAAGGGACGAATGGATTTGGATATGATCCAATTTTTTATGTTCCTTCCGAACAAAAAATGATGGCAGAACTAACAGCGGAGCAAAAGGGAGCTATATCTCATCGTGGCAATGCGATAAAAAAACTTTCATTGGGTCTGAAAGAAATAATTTCTGAAGGATAGGTGAGGGAATGAAACTATTAATAATGAGTGATACACATAATGCAACTAAAACAATGGAACAGGTAATTGAGCGCCACAAACGAGAAGTGGACGCAATTATACATTGTGGGGATAGTGAGTTAGATGCTAATTACTTTTATGATACTCCTATTCATGTTGTTCGTGGAAATTGTGATATAGATGATCGATTTCCTCTAGAGGAGCTATTTTCTGTTAAGGATGCCACAGTACTTGTAGCTCACGGTCATAAATACAATGTAAAATCGACTCTAATGCCACTGTTTTATCGAGCACAGGAAGTACAAGCCTCAGTAGTTTGCTTTGGTCACTCGCATTTAATAGGAGCAGAAATGCAGGATGGTATATTATTTATTAATCCAGGCAGTCTTCAGCAACCTCGTGGACGTAAAGAAAAAAGCTACGCAATGGCTGAAAAGAGTGATGATTCTTGGACAGTTCTGTTTTATTCAGATGAACATATACTACTTGAAAAAGTAACTTTATAATTTTTTTGAAATAGTGTTGACTTATCTTTGTTATCATTATATAATAAATCTTGTCTTTCCTATCAGTTTAGGTGGGGGAGTACTTGTCTCAGTAGCTCAGCTGGATAGAGCAACGCCCTTCTAAGGCGTCGGTCGGGGGTTCGAATCCCTCCTGGGACATACTTTAATAAAGGTTATGAATTCTTAGTAAACAAGGATTTGTGATTAGGTAGGGATTAAGTCGGGGCTTCGGTCCAAGAGACTTAGTCCCTTTTTTTATACCTGTCATTTTCTGCAAAGTATGACACGAGACTATCTTCAAGCATTTTTTAACGTAACCCATTCGTAGCTGAGATGCTATAATTGGATTAAGAATTCATTGCAATGCTGTTATATCAAAGTGAAGATATGAATCGTCTTCCCAACTAACGAAAGGATTTTTATAACTAGGGAAATGGTTTAAATTACGAATAAGAATAGGTTTTTGAGATATTGGAATTGAACTGTAATTTAGGGAGTGTTCTATAAATGAAAAGCTTTGTCGTCATGCAAGGAGAAACATATCAAGAGGAAAGAGAATTAGGTATTATTTGGTCTCTACAACAAGATAGTGGAGGACAAGTACCCCATTCTTGGCTGAGAATGAAGGAAGTAAATGAAGGGGACCGCATCTTTCATTATGTCAAAGGAAATATTGTTGCAATTAGCGTTGCTAAAACTGGATGTCAGGTAATTTCTAAGTCTTCAGCTATGGAAAATCAGAAGCACTTGGCTGATAACAGTTATTTAGTGGAGTTAGAATATCATGAATTAGAAGAGCCTCTGAATATCCATTCAAACTTCAATGAGATTGTAACGCTGCTCCCCATAAAGTACTCACCATTTCAACAGGATGGTAATGGAAACCCGGGTTATTTGTATCCTTGTAATGAACAACTTGTAATAAAATTATTAGAACTTATAAGTGATCTGAATATCTATCAAATAGATGTGGAGCAGCTTGAATTAGCAATAGGTACAGTACGCCGCACCGAGCGTAATACATTGATTCCAATGATTGCTGAAATGGAATCTGAAGTAAAATTAATGATCCGCAAAGGTCGAAAGAAGTTTAGGGAAAACTTATTGGCTTTGTGGGAAAATAAATGTGCATTATGTGATATTGAGCTACCTGATTTGCTTCTAGCAAGTCCCTCTAAGCCTTGGAAAGACAGTACACATAAGGAGAGAATAGATCCTTATAACGGTGTGCTCCTCTGCTGTAATCATGATGCTTTATATAGTAAAGGTTATATAGCATTTGATGGAGGAGGTAGACTACAT
This sequence comes from Psychrobacillus sp. BM2, assembly GCF_048572895.1. Taxonomy (GTDB): domain Bacteria; phylum Bacillota; class Bacilli; order Bacillales_A; family Planococcaceae; genus Psychrobacillus. Next base: position 2,475,856 of record NZ_CP183878.1, on the reverse strand, counting down.
ATTTCTTCTTCTATTCCAGAGGAAGATTATATAATTTATAATATCAATCCGAAAAAGAAGATTTCTCGATATGAAGAGAATAAACCGTATTTCAAATGGCATAAAAAGAATATATTTCATTAGAAAAAGAAGTCCTATTTAGAGGTTCTTTTTCTTATGCTTTTATTCTGGAAGTGAGTCGGACTTCATTATCAAAACTCACCAGAGCCAAACATTGTATGCTAGAATTAAATGATTATCTAAAAAAATATCTTTCATCAAGTTGAACTTAGTGATAGTATATTTAAAGTAGGTAGTTTTGTTCTAAAAAAGTAAGAATTCCTACATCATCAAAAAAGCTTGTATTCTTTAAGGGAAATACTTGTCTCAGTAGCTCAGCTGGATAGAGCAACGCCCTTCTAAGGCGTCGGTCGGGGGTTCGAATCCCTCCTGGGACATTAATTTAGTATTGTATCAAAAAAAACTTCTAATTCATGATTAGGAGGTTTTTTTGTGTCTACAAATCAGTATCTGTTAAGAGGTCGCTATACGTTATTAATTAGTTTGTGGAAATGCTATGATTAAAAGAATGGTTATATTAAGAAAGGAGTTCTGACAATGAATAAACTTAAAAATCCCCATTACAAACGAAAATATTAGGACTAATTAGTACGCTAATTTCTGTTAATCATTATTCTACTTGCAAGCATATTTGCTTACCTGTAATCAGTTGATACTAGGAATCATGTGAAACAATTAGCTTTGCAATCGGCAAAGTCGATTTCTCTAATGCCTGAGATTCAGGATGCAATTGACAAAAAAGAGTTAGAAACTAAATTTAGGCCAATTACTGAACAAGTAAGAGATCAGGTTAATGCAGCGGATATTATCGTTGAAAATCGGGAGGTGGAGACCACCAAAAGTTTATTATTAAGTGGGCATTAGGATCATGTTTTGTAAAGATTGTAGCGGCAATTGTCCTAGGTGTTATTACTTTCTAATTTGGTCAAGAGGAACCGGAGTTGCTAATATATAAAACGATAAAAATCCCCTTTCTAGCTGGAGGTGGTTTTTTTGTGTTTTTTATAGGTTTATCAACTGACAGGGTCACATATAGAATAGTTCTACATTATTTCTGAATCTCATATACTATGATTTTGCATGCAATACTGGACAAATCGTCGAAATGCGATTTGTCCTTTTTAGTTAGTAATTATAAAATATTTTATAACGAAAAACAGCACAATTTGTTTATAACTATAAAGATAGGGAATCCATTAACTATACAAAATATAAAATTTATAAAAGAGGAGAGAAATTAAAATGCCTAACCAAAATGAAGAGAAGCGATACGATGAAGATCCTAACACTACTCAGGAACAACCGAGTAAAATCGAAGAAATAGAAACAAGAAAAGAAAACGATAAAAATGGACAAGAAGATAGAAGTTACAAAGAAGATACGATCAGTACAGAAGAAGACGGTGGCTTACGTCGATGATTATTTAGACAAGTGTAAAGAGATGCACCTGATCAAACGCCGATTAGGCGCATCTCTTTTGTTCAATTCAAAATTTCTAGCAGATAGTATCTGTGCATAAAGAAAAAATGATATAGTATATATAATTAAGTATATAGATTAGCTAGTGAAGGTGGCGAAATACGTTGAAAAAAAAGAATCATCCAATTTTAAAGGATGAAAACGTCATTTTATTTCCCGGAATGATTGAAAATTATGTTGAAAACGGACTTAAACTTGCTGAAGAGAACAATTTTTCGGAAGCGGTGTCTTGTTTTGATGAGGCTAACAAATATCAAGAATTGAGTGATATGGTACAAAGCGTGTATATCCTTTCATTACTAGAAACAGGCAGAGCACTGGATGCGAAAAAAATATGTGAAACTCTTTACGAAAAAAAGTCTCCATTTTTTGAGCAGGTAATAGAATTATATTTGACTATTTTACTTGATCTAAAGGATTACAAACAACTAAACGAAGTGTTAAATGAGTTAATGAAAGATTCGACATATACTTTTCAACAAAAGAAAAATTTTAAACAACTAAAAGAACTAAGCATCAAGATGTTAACAGATCATACATATTCGTCAGATGAAGAAGTGCAAACCAACTTTGATAGTGAACAGTTCGAGCTAAATCACTTTATAAAACTACCTTATGGCATGCAGGAACAATTATTACAAGAGGCATTTCAAATAGATACCCTAGAAATTACTAAGGAAATCATCACAATAATCGAAAGCCCTGATATAATCCCTACTATTAAATCACTTGCTCTTTTACTACTTGGTGCGGCTGGAGTGGACAGTGAAGTTACCGTTGAAAAATTTGGTTTTAAAGAAACTGTCATTCCAACAGCACCACCAGAACTTACTGCAGTAGATCGAGTAGAACCTATAAAACGATATATCGAGAATTCTTTAGAAAAAGATCCAACTAAGCTTCAAATGACGTTGGAAATGGTTCATCGACATGCTTATACCTTGTTTCCATTTGATTGGGTAGGATATACTAATGAAATAGTAGCAAAAAGATATATTGAATATGTGGATGTGTTATTTGGTAATCGAGAATTGCGATCAGATGAGTTCTTTGAGTTACTCATAGTATTGGAAGAATCACTAGAACTTTTGAGTTATGAATAATGTTGAAACTCTAGTCATCTATGCTATAATATACAAGTTGTCAATATAATTAGTGAAAAACTGTTCTGTATGATTGTACGCAGACTGCTAAATTATTGTAAATTATCATTTGGAGGTAGAATATATGTCAATGGATCAGACTGTAAAATGGGAAAAACAAGAAGGTAATAATGGTTTACTTACTGTAGAAGTTACTGCAGAGGAAGTAGCAAAAGGATTAGATCAAGCGTTTAAAAAAGTAGTTAAACAAATTAACGTGCCTGGTTTCCGTAAAGGGAAAATGCCTCGTCAAATGTTCGAAAAAATGTATGGTGTAGAATCACTATTCCAAGATGCATTAGATATCATTCTTCCACATGCTTATGGGCATGCTGTTGAAGACGCTGGGATTGACCCAGTAGATCAACCAGAAATAGATGTCGTAACAATGGAAAAAGGACAGCCTTTAGTTTTCACTGCTAAAGTTGTTGTAAAACCAGAAGTAACTTTAGGTGACTATAAAGGTCTTGAAGTAACTAAATTAGAAGAAACTGTAACTGACGAAGAAATCGATGAGCAATTAAAAAGTAATCAAACTCGTTTAGCTGAATTAGTAGTAAAAGAAGATGCAATCATTGATGGCGATACTGCAGTAATCGACTTCGAAGGATTTGTTGATGGAGAAGCTTTTGAAGGTGGAGCTGGAACAGATTATCCACTAGAAATCGGTTCTAATTCTTTCATTCCTGGTTTCGAAGAACAATTAGTTGGTGCTAAAACTGGAGATGCAAAAGATGTTGAAGTAACATTCCCAGAAGAATACCATGCTGCTGAGTTAGCAGGGAAATCTGCTACATTTAAAGTAACTGTTAAAGAAGTTAAAGGTAAAGAATTACCTGAACTTAATGATGACTTTGCTAAAGAAGTAGATGCTGAAGTAGAAGGTATCGACGCTTTACGTACTAAACTAAAAGAAGCAACTGCTGAAGAGAAAAAACAATTGGCTGCTCAAACACTTCGTGATACATTAGTGGAAGCTGCTGCAGAAAATGCAACAATTGATATCCCTGAAGCAATGATCAAATCTGAAACGGACCGCATGTTACAAGAATTTGGTCAACGTTTAGAGCAACAAGGTATGAATTTAGATCTTTACTATCAATTCTCAGGTCAAGACGAAGAAGCTTTACGTACTCAAATGACAGAAGATGCTAAAAGTCGCGTAAAAGTTTCATTGACACTTGAAGCAATTGCAAAAGAAGAGAAAATTGAAGCATCTGAAGAAGATATCGATGCAGAACTTGAAAAAATGAGCGCACAGTTCAATATGAAGCTTGAAGATATTAAACGTGCACTTGGTGGTACAGACGTTCTTGCAAACGACTTACGTTTCCAAAAAACAGTTGAATTCTTAGTGGAAAACGCTAAAATTTCTTAATTCAAGTCAATACGTGATTAATACAAATAGAACAAGGTACAGCACTTAAAACTGTGCCTTGTTCTATCATATACATAGCATTTTATATATTAAAATACATACTTAAACGTATTATTTGATTACTTGAAGAGAATCTTGTAACATAATTGCTTGAATAGGGGTGAATATTTTGTTCAAATTCAATGATGAAAAAGGGAACTTAAAATGTTCTTTTTGTGGTAAACCACAAGAACAAGTTCGTAAGTTAGTAGCAGGACCTGGCGTATACATTTGTGACGAATGTATCGATCTTTGTTCTGAAATTGTAGAAGAAGAGCTAGGAATTGAAGAAGAAGTAGAGTTTAAAGAAGTTCCAAAACCAAAAGAAATTTTAGCTATTTTAGATGAATATGTAATTGGACAAGAACGAGCAAAAAAATCACTTGCAGTTGCTGTTTATAATCATTACAAACGCATCAATTCCAATAGCGTAATCGATGAAGTAGAATTAGCTAAATCTAATATAGTATTAATAGGCCCAACTGGTAGTGGTAAAACATTATTAGCACAAACACTTGCAAGAATCCTTAACGTTCCATTTGCAATTGCAGATGCAACTTCGTTAACAGAAGCAGGATATGTGGGAGAAGATGTTGAGAATATCCTTTTAAAACTAATTCAATCAGCTGACTATGATATCGAGCGTGCTGAAAAAGGGATTATATATATTGATGAAATAGATAAAGTTGCTCGTAAATCCGAGAACCCATCTATTACACGTGATGTTTCTGGTGAAGGAGTACAACAAGCACTCCTAAAAATTTTAGAAGGTACTGTAGCCAGCGTTCCGCCACAAGGTGGTCGTAAGCATCCTCATCAAGAGTTTTTACAAATTGATACAACGAATATCTTATTCGTTGTTGGTGGAGCTTTTGATGGCATCGAACAAATTATTAAACGTCGTTTAGGCGAAAAAGTAATTGGTTTCGGAGCAGATCCTAACAAAGTGGAAGTTGCAGAAGGTTCGGTACTTTCTCAACTAATTCCAGAAGATTTATTGAAATTCGGTTTGATACCAGAATTCATCGGACGTTTACCAGTACTCGCTAGCTTAGAACAATTGGACGTGGATGCATTAGTTCAAATTCTAACAGAGCCAAAAAATGCACTTGCTAAGCAATATCAAAAAATGATTGAATTGGATAATGTAAAGCTAACATTTGATGATGGTGCATTAGAAGCTATTGCGAAAGAAGCAATCGAACGTAAAACTGGTGCCCGTGGTCTACGTTCAATTATTGAAAATATCATGCTTGATGTAATGTTTGAATTACCTTCAAGGGACGATATTGTAGAATGTATAATTACAAAAGAATCTATTACAGATAAAGCCAAACCTAAACTATTATTAGAGGATGGCACAGAATTAGAAAAAGACAATGAAAAAACATCGGCTTAATTAGCCATTGACAAAGCTGGCTTCCAATCTGCGCGTGCTCAGCGTGTGCAAGGATGTCAGCTTTTTCAACTTAATAAGAACATTTATTAATTAAGGCATTATTAATGAATTATTCGCACAGAATAAGCTGGAGGTGACTATCCAAATGACTAAAGAAGAAAAAGTATTTTATCCAGTACTGCCTCTAAGAGGTTTATTAGTTTATCCAACGATGATTCTACATGTAGATGTTGGACGAGAGCGTTCTATCGCTGCACTTAATGAGGCAATGATTCGGGAGGAAAAATTATTTCTTTCTGTTCAAAGAGATATGAATTTGGAAAAACCCAATATGTCAGATCTGTATGATGTGGGCATAATTGCGAAGGTAAAACAAATGGTTAAGTTGCCGAATGGTACGATGAGGGTTTTAGTAGAAGGATTACAACGTGCTATTTGGGATGATTTTAATCATCTTGATACATTTGACGAGGTTTCTGTTACTGCATTTATTGAACCGGAAAAAGCAGATCAAGAAGACGAGGCACTCATGCGTACGCTAGTACATAATTTTGGGAAGTATTCAAAATCATCTAAGAGTGTCTCCGAAGAAACGTTCAATTCAGTTACTGATATCGAAGAACCTGGTCGTTTGGCAGATATGGTTGCTTCTCATCTACCTTTGAAAATTGCTGGTAAACAGGAAATATTAGAAATAATGGATGTCAAAGAGCGCTTAGAATGGTTAATCTCTCGTCTGTACAATGAACAAGAAATATTAGACCTAGAAAAGAAAATAAATACAAGGGTCAAGCATGCGATGGAAAGAACACAAAAAGAGTTCTATCTTCGCGAGCAGATGAAGGCTATTCAAACAGAGCTGGGAGATAAAGAAGGAAAAACAGGCGAAGTAGCCGAAATGAAAAAAAGAATTGATAAAGCGGGCTTACCTGAAGAAACAAAAAAGAATGTTTTAAAAGAATTAGATCGCTATGAAAAGCTTCCTACACAGGCTCCGGAAAGTGGTGTAATACGAAATTACATCGATTGGATTGTCTCTATCCCATGGACTAAAGCTACAGAAGACCAGTTAAATATAAAACGTTCCGAACGAATATTGGATAGAGACCATGATGGGTTAGAGTCTGTTAAAGAGCGTGTGTTAGAGTATCTGGCTGTGAGGCAGTTAACGAAATCCTTAAGAGGTCCAATTCTTTGTTTAGCAGGTCCTCCTGGTGTTGGTAAGACCTCTTTGGCTAAATCTATTGCTGAATCTTTAGGGCGTAACTTTGTTCGTATTTCACTCGGAGGTGTCCGGGATGAATCTGAAATTCGAGGTCATCGAAGAACCTATGTAGGCTCTATGCCCGGACGTATTATTCAAGGGATGAAAAAAGCTGGTACGATTAACCCGTTATTTTTACTAGATGAAATAGATAAAATGTCCAATGACTTCAGAGGAGATCCCTCCGCTGCAATGCTAGAGGTTTTAGATCCTGAGCAAAATAATACATTTAGTGATCATTATATAGAAGAGACATATGATTTATCTAATGTCCTTTTCATCGCAACTGCAAATGATCTAAGTACTATTCCAGGGCCATTACGTGATCGTATGGAGATTATATCAATTGCGGGCTATACGGAAATAGAAAAACTCTCTATTGCTAAAAATCATTTATTACCAAAACAGCTGAAAGAGCATGGCCTAACAAAAAGTCAGCTGCAACTTAAAGATGATACGTTACTGGATGTAATCCGCCATTATACCAGGGAAGCTGGAGTGCGTAGTTTGGAGCGAGTACTGGCAAATCTTTGCCGTAAAGCAGCACTTCAAATTGTATCGGGTGATAAAAAACGTGTTTCGATTACAACAAAAAACCTTGAAGATATTATAGGTAAACGAAAATTTAGGTACGGACAAGCTGAAACAGAAAATCAAATAGGAGTGGCTACAGGTCTTGCTTATACATCTGTAGGTGGAGATACTCTACAAATTGAAGTTTCATTGTCTGCAGGAACCGGCAAGCTCCAATTAACTGGTAAGCTCGGAGATGTGATGAAGGAATCTGCGCAAACGGCATTATCTTATGTGCGTTCAAAAGCAGAGGACTTTGGAATTGATCCAACATTTTATAAAGATAAAGATATCCATATTCATGTTCCAGAGGGTGCTGTTCCGAAGGATGGTCCTTCGGCAGGGGTTACAATAGTTACTGCACTAGTCTCTGCGCTGTCTAAGCGTCCAATAAAACGCGAAGTCGGTATGACTGGGGAAGTTACATTAAGAGGTCGAGTATTACCTATCGGCGGTTTGAAAGAAAAAACACTAAGTGCACATCGTGCAGGTTTGACGACAATTATTTGTCCGGCAGACAACGAGCGCGATATTGAAGATATACCAGAAAGTGTTCGTGAAGTATTAACATTCCATTTTGTTTCCGATGCTGAAGAGGTGCTTCAACTGGCTCTAGAGGAGGCATAACAATGAAAATCCATAATGTAGAATTACTAATCAGTGCCGTAAGACCAGCGCAATATCCAGAGGGTGATTTACCTGAAATAGCTCTAGCTGGACGTTCAAATGTAGGGAAATCATCTTTTATCAATAAAATGATTGGTCGTAAAAGCATGGCTAGGATTTCATCTAAACCAGGTAAAACACAAACATTGAACTTTTATCAATTAGAGGAAGCTTTGATATTTGTTGATGTACCTGGTTACGGTTACGCAAAAGTATCTAAATCAGAACGTGCTGCATGGGGTAAAATGATTGAAACTTATTTTACCTCCCGCAACATTCTGAAAGCAGTTGTTTTGATAGTGGATTTAAGACATCCACCAACAGGTGATGATTGCATGATGTATGATTTTTTAAAGCATTATAATATTCCTTGTATTGTCATTGCGACAAAAGCAGATAAAATCCCTAAAGGGAAATGGGATAAGCATAAAAAGATAGTGAAGGATGAACTTCAGATGGACAAAACAGATCCATTAATCGTTTTCTCTTCAGACACAGGTTTAGGCTTCGATGCAGCATGGGCAGAAATCGAAAGTAGAATTTTAGATTAAGGCTATTAACAGTTTGTAGTCAATATAGTAGGAATCTCTATAAATAATAGTATACAATTTTTCCTAGCGAGTTCTTGAGCGATAAACGTCGATCAAGAACTCGTTTTTTTAAAGGACATATTTAATTAGAATTAGAAAGGCGGAATCTTTCCGTGGGAAGATAGCATTATGGTCTACAATTACAATTTATGGGCTATTCTCTGTTGTTTATGGGCTATCCCAACAATTTATCGGCAATCTCATATCACTAATGGGCTATAATCGAAATTTTATGGGCTATCAATCAGGTTTATGGATTTAGAATAACTTATCGCTAAGGTGCTAGTATCAGATTAAATTAATATATGGATGGATACAGTTTTGATTAAAACCGATTAAGTTAGGGAATACCATGCTTATATTCGACTTTATTTTTTGAATTATTCCACTTTTATTAATGTGAACAGAATGTTTGAATTGGGGAAGGTTGTTTGCTATTATTAATTTATAATAATTCTAAATAAGATTTCATATGTTGTTCACAAATATGCAAAGAACAAGCTTAGAAGCTATGATATAATTGGACTTATGAAATGACGTGAAGGGGAGACATATTCCATGCATACAATCGTGGTTGGTGTCAATTACCGTACTGCTCCTGTCGAAATTCGCGAAAAACTGTCGTTTGTTGAAACGGAGCTTCCGAATGCGATGCAAGCACTACAAGACCAAAAAAGTATATTAGAAAATGTCATCGTATCTACATGTAACCGTACGGAGATTTACGCTACTGTAGACCAACTACATACCGGTAAATACTACGTGAAGCAATTTTTAGCAAATTGGTTTGATATTCCATTAGAAAATTTATCTACCTATTTATTTGTTCACGAGGATGACCAAGCGAATAATCATTTGTTTCGTGTTACTGCGGGCATCGATTCGATGGTACTTGGCGAAACACAAATATTAGGGCAAGTGAAGAAAAGTTTTCTAAATGGACAAGAAAATGGTACAACAGGTACCGTTTTCAATCAATTATTCAAACAGGCAGTGACATTTGCTAAGCGTGCGCACGCAGAGACTGCAATCGGAGAGAATGCCGTTTCGGTTTCTTACGCAGCAGTAGAGTTAGGCAAGAAAATATTTGGCTCATTAAACCATAAGCATGTAGTTATTTTAGGCGCAGGTAAAATGGGTGAGCTTGCAATTCAGAACCTACATGGTAGCGGTGCTGAAAAGGTTACGGTGATCAATCGTACTTTTGAAAAAGCGAAGGAGCTTGCTGCTAAGTTTGACGGTGATGCTAAACCAATGGACGAGCTTCAATGTGCATTACTAGAAGCAGATATTCTTATAAGTTCAACAGGTTCAACAGAATTTGTAATTGATTTTGAACTAATGCAATTTGTAGAACGTCTTCGTAAAGGGAAACCACTATTTATGGTAGATATAGCCGTGCCGCGTGATTTAGATCCGCGTATAGGTGATCTTCCAAATGTGTTCTTATATGATATTGATGATTTACAAGGAATTGTAGAAGCAAACTTAGCAGAAAGAGAACGTGCCGCTCAACAAATCAATCAGATGATTGAAACAGAAATTGAGCAATTTAATGATTGGGTAACAACGCTTGGTGTTGTACCAATTATTTCAGCACTTCGTCAAAAAGCAAATACGATACAAGCTGAAACAATGGCATCTATTGAGAACAAAATGCCGAATTTAACGGATCGTGAACGAAAAATTTTAAGCAAGCATACAAAGTCGATTGTCAATCAGCTATTAAAAGAACCAATTCTCCAAGTAAAAGAATTATCTGCGGCAAAAGATCCTGCAGCTCAGCTACAATTATTCCAGCAAATCTTTGGTATAGAAGACGATGTTCAAAAGGAAGTAGCAATACAAGCAGAAAAAGCTAAAATTAATTTAAAGCAAACATTAATTGAATCACAAAATTTAAAAGAAAACTTGCTATTTAACTAAGTAAAGGAGGCGTTTTTATATCTGTATGGAAACAAATAGATATGATAAACGCCTTTTTACTATGTAAAAGGAGAATGTTATGACTGATCTGACGATGACAAGGCTTCATGAGATTATGGTCATTCTTCAATCTATAAGCCTTGTTTTTTATTTTATTGATTACTTACATAAGGATGTACGTGCACATCGACTAGCGGTGTGGTTACTATTCATCGTTGGTACTTTACAAACAATTTTTTTAATCATGTATATGATGGAAATGGAACGTTTTCCAATACTTTCGTTGTTTGAGGGTATTTATTTTTATGCTTGGTTGATCATTATGTTATCACTTGTTTTACAGCTAGTATTTAAATTGGATCTTCCAGCATTCTTTTTGAATTTGATCGGATTTATTTTCATGACAATTCATACGTTTGCACCAAATCCGATGGCACAGTCATTAGTAGGCGATAACCTTAAATCTGAGCTATTATTTATCCATATTATGTTTGCGCTACTCGCTTATACTGCTTTTGCTTTAGCATTTGTTTTTTCGACATTATATTTAATCTTATATAAAGTGTTAAAGAAGAAAAAGTGGACGAAACAGTTCACTCGATTACCTTCACTCAGGCAAGCTGAAAACGGGATGAGCTTGTCCATTTTAACGGGAATTCCATTATTGTTTGTAAGTTTAGTTCTTGGGTTAGAATGGGCATATATATCTTTAGATGCTTTTCCACTCTATGATATTAAGATAGTCAATTCTTTTATCGTATTAGTAATTTATATTCTAGTTTTATTGATAAGAAAATCGGCAAAGATTAAAGGGACAAATTATGCCTGGATACACATTTATGCGTTTCTATTTGTTTTGGTAAATTTCTTATTAGGCAGTCAATTATCACAATTCCACATTTGGTATTAAGAAAGGACGCGGACATATTATGCGTAAAATTATTGTAGGATCTAGACGGAGTAAGTTAGCTTTAACTCAAACAAATTGGTTTATTCAACAGATGAAAGACATGGGAGCACCTTTTGAGTTTGAAGTGAAAGAGATTGTGACAAAGGGTGACCAGATTTTGGATGTTACACTTTCAAAAGTTGGTGGGAAGGGACTTTTTGTAAAAGAAATAGAACAGGCCCTTTACGACAAAGAAATCGACTTTGCGGTGCACAGCATGAAGGATATGCCATCTGTACTTCCAGAAGGTTTAGTCATGGGATGTACCCCAAAACGTGTGGATGAACGTGATGCTTTTATATCGACAGGGAATGTGAAATTTGCAGACCTCCCAAAAGGTGCTGTTGTAGGAACAAGCAGCTTAAGAAGAAGTGCCCAACTACTATTATTACGTCCAGATATTGAGATTAAATGGATTCGTGGTAATGTAGATACTCGCTTGCAAAAATTACAAGATGGCGAGTATGATGCGATTATTTTAGCAGCAGCAGGTTTAAAACGTTTGGGCTGGAGCGATGAGGTCGTAACAGAATATTTATCTCCGGAGGATTGCGTACCTGCAGTTGGACAAGGAGCTCTTGCTATTGAGTGCCGTGCAGATGATCAAGAATTAATCGATGAGCTATCAAAGCTTTCAGACCGTGATACATGGGTTGCAGTAGAAGCTGAGCGTGCATTTTTAGCAGCAATGGACGGTGGATGTCAGGTGCCGATTGCTGGACATGCAACAATTAGTGACGATAAAATTACAATGACAGCTCTAGTTGCAGCACCAGATGCATCTGTCGTATATAAAGAAATATTAACTGGGACAAATGCGGATGCCCTTGGAAAAGAACTAGCACGTATCGTGACGGAACAAGGAGCATACGATTTAATCCAACAAGTGAAGGCAGATTTGAATGTATAATATTGCTCCTTTGTCAGGAGAGAATGTCATTTTTACGGGCATTCTAAGGTCATCGGAAGCATCAGACCTTGTAGAAAAACTTGGTGGCAATGCAGTAATTGCTCCGATGATTGCTACAAAGGAGATAGTTAGTACGCATGATCTAGATCAATTACAGCGCTGTAACCTATATGACTGGCTTATATTTACTAGTCAAAGTAGTGTGAAGGCATTTCATTCGAAAATGGTAAAATATCAGCTTGATGCAAGTTTTTTTACAGCTAAAATTGCGGTGGTCGGTATAAAAACAGCAAATGCTATTGAAAGCCTAGGATTAACCGTCGATTTTACCCCTACTATATTTAGTGCGGATATATTTGTTCAGCAATTTCCAAAGGTAGCATCTTCTACGGATCGTTGTTTGTTTGTTAAAGGGAATCTTGCGAAAGATACAATAACAGCTGGACTGAAACATAAAGTAGATGAATGGACTATATATGAAACAGTGGAGCTCGAGGAAAACAAAGTATATGTGAAGAAGCTATTAACGAGCGGGAAAAAGTGTTCGATTATCTTCACAAGTCCTTCGACAGCCGAGATTTTTCACCGAAGTATTGGGATTACCTTTGGATATGAACATGTCACAGTTTGTGCAATCGGACATATTACAAAGAATTATTTAGAATCTATGAAGGTTTCTGTGCAGGTTATGCCAGATACGTATACTTTAAGAGATGTAATCGATAAATTAGTGGAATGGAAAGGAAGAGTGTAATGACTGAATTATTTTTTCAACGTCATCGTCGTTTAAGACAATCAGCAGGAATTCGAGCAATGGTTAAGGAAACTTATTTACATAAGGAAGATTTCATCTATCCTATTTTCGTGATGGAAGGCGAGAACATCAAAAATGAAGTATCATCGATGCCTGGTGTTTTCCAATTCTCTCTTGATCGTTTAGCAGAGGAAGTAGACGAAGTAGTGAATTTAGGAATTCCTTCCGTTATATTGTTCGGACTTCCTGCGGAAAAAGATGCAGTTGGTTCTGGGGCATATCATGATCATGGAATTGTTCAGAAAGCAATTCGCTTCATCAAAGAACGCCATCCACAATTAATCGTCATTGCGGATACTTGTCTATGTGAATTTACAGACCACGGGCATTGTGGTGTGGTGGATGAAAATGAACGTATTTTAAATGATCCTTCCCTTGACTTGTTGGCGAAAACTGCAATCAGCCAAGCAGAAGCTGGTGCAGATATTATTGCTCCTTCAAATATGATGGACGGTTTTGTAGCTGCAATTCGTCTTGGTTTAGATGAAGCAGGGTTTAAAGATGTACCAATTATGTCATATGCAGTAAAATATGCATCAGCATATTACGGACCTTTCCGTGAAGCAGCGGACGGCGCACCAAAATTTGGTGACCGCAAAACATATCAAATGGATTATTCGAATCGTATGGAAGCAATCCGTGAAGCTTCATCAGATGTCCAAGAGGGTGCAGACTTTTTAATCGTAAAACCAGCATTATCTTACTTAGATATTATTCGTGATGTGAAAAATACATTTGCTACTCCGATTGTTGCATACAATGTAAGTGGAGAATATGCGATGGTAAAAGCAGCAGCGATTAATGGCTGGATCAATGAAAAAGAAACAGTGCTTGAAACACTAACAGGAATGAAGCGCGCAGGAGCGGATATGATCTTAACATATCATGCTAAAGATGCTGCCCGTTGGTTGGAGGAAAAATAATGACAAAATCATATGAGCAATCCAAACAAGCATTTATAGAAGCGAAGGAGCTAATGCCAGGTGGCGTAAATAGTCCTGTACGTGCATTTAAATCAGTCGATATGGATCCTATTTTCATGGAGAGTGGAAAGGGTGCTATATTAACAGACATCGATGGCAATGAATACATTGACTACGTTCTATCATGGGGTCCACTTATTTTAGGGCATACGGAACCAAATGTAGTGAAAGCCATTCAACAGGTTGCTGAAACTGGTACAAGCTTCGGTGCTTCAACCCTAATCGAAAATAAATTAGCTAAACTTGTGATGGAGCGTGTGCCATCTATTGAGATGGTTCGTATGGTTTCTTCTGGTACGGAAGCAACGATGAGTGCACTTCGTTTAGCACGTGGTTACACAGGTCGCAACAAAATTTTGAAATTTGAAGGTAGCTATCACGGACACGGCGACAGCTTATTGATAAAAGCTGGATCTGGTGTTGCGACACTTGGATTACCAGATAGCCCAGGTGTGCCTGAGTCTATTGCCAAAAACACAATTGCTGTACCGTATAATGATTTAGAAAGCGTTCGTCATGTATTTGAAAACTTCGGAGATGATTTAGCAGCAGTAATCGTTGAGCCTGTAGCGGGTAATATGGGCGTTGTTCCTCCAGTGGAAGGATTCTTAGAAGGACTGCGCGAACTAACGGAGAAAAATGGGACAGTTTTAATCTTTGATGAGGTTATGACTGGCTTCCGAGTAGGATACAACTGTGCGCAAGGTTATTTCGATATTACACCGGATTTAACTTGTTTAGGTAAGGTTATCGGCGGCGGACTTCCTGTAGGAGCATTTGGTGGGAAACGTGAAATCATGGAAATGATTGCACCTGCTGGACCTGTATATCAAGCTGGTACACTTTCAGGAAATCCTTTAGCAATGACTGCGGGATATGAAACATTAACTCGATTAAATGAAAAATCATATGATTATTTTATCAAGCTAGGGGATATACTTGAAAAGGGTTTCCGCGAAGCAGCAACCAAATATAATATTCCACATACAGTGAATCGTGCTGGTTCTATGATAGGTTTCTTCTTAACCAACGAAGACGTGATTAATTTTGATACAGCGAAAACATCTGACTTAGAATTATTCGCTAAATATTTCCGTCTCATGGCAGAGGAAGGAATTTATCTGCCGCCTTCGCAGTTTGAAGGATTATTTCTATCAAGCGCACATACTGTAGAGCATATAGAAAAAACAATTCAAGCGTTCCATACAGTTTTCGAAAAATTATCCAACAACTAAATAGAAATGGGAGCCTTGCATTAGTTGCAGGGCTCTTTTAGTCTAAGTTAATTGACATAAAATGATTACTAAAATATAATTACTTACGAAAAGTAATCTAGATAGAATAATATAGAGATACTATTATGTTTTAAAGAAATGAGGATTCGGAATGCAAAATGTGAAAGAAATATCTAATGATGTAGTCAATGTATTAAAAGATAAAATTAAAGTAATTAAAACTGATGAAAATTCAATTTATCTAGTTGGACCAATTCGCCTACCAGTAAATTTAAATGGTAATACGGTTATATTCCAGTGGTATAGCTGGTTAAATAGCGATGAGTACACTGAGGACATCGGTCAAATTATCAATAATTTATCCTCCACTAACTTAGCGGAATATCAACAGTCCAGTGTATTGGTTTACGGAGACTTTAGAGAGAACGAGGAATCCCTAATCCGCATGCACTCCATTTGTCATACAGGTGATATTTTTGGCAGCAAGCGCTGTGATTGTGGCTTCCAATTAAAACAGTCGATGCAAATGATTGTTAATAACGGGGCAGGTGCATTATTCTATTTAGCAAACCATGAAGGAAGAGGAATTGGTCTTTTCAGTAAAGCAATGGCCTATATCCTACAAGAAAATGGTTCTGATACAGTGGAGGCCAATGAAAAACTTGGTTTTGTAGATGATTCTAGAAATTACGGGGATGCAATCGAAGTGTTAAAAGTATTACGCACAAAACCAGTTACATTAATAACGAATAATCCTAAAAAAGTAAAAGCATTAAAGGACGCAGGTCTACCTGTTGCGGGGCGTACGCCTTTATGGGGGGACGTATCGGAATTCAATGAAAAGTACTTACACACGAAGATAAATCGCTCAGGTCATATGGAGGAAGAAGGTACTTTTCAAAATGACTAGTCATGCATTTTATATGGATCTTGCCCTGCAAAATGCTCGCGCTATGAAAGGGCAAACGGATCCAAATCCATTAGTAGGAGCAGTTATCGTAAATGAAAATCGCATTGTTGGCATCGGTGCACATATGAAACCAGGCGAGCCTCATGCGGAAATTCATGCAATTAAAATGGCGGGGGAACATGCAAAAGGTGCTACGATTTATGTGACACTTGAACCTTGTTCGCATCACGGAAGAACAGGTCCTTGTGCAGAGGCTATTGTAGCAGCTGGTATTAAAACGGTTGTCATTGCAACGCTTGATCCAAATCCAATTGTTTCTGGTAGAGGTGTGAAAATTCTAGAGGATGCAGGGATTCATGTTATTTCAGGTGTTCAAGAGGAAGCCTCTAAAAAAATGAATGAAGTTTTCAATAAGTTTATCGTGACGCAAAAGCCTTTTGTCACATTAAAATCAGGGATAACACTTGATGGGAAAATAGCCTCGCATACTGCTCATAGTAAATGGATAACATCTGCGGATGCAAGAGAGGATGTTCATCATCTTCGAAACGAGCATTTAGCCATTTTAGTTGGGGTAAATACTGTGATAGAGGATGATCCTGAACTGACCACTCGTATTGAAAACGGACGCAATCCACTTCGTATAGTTCTGGACTCAACACTGAAAATCCCATTAGACGCTAAGCTTGTGACGGATCGTTTAGCGGAAACGTGGATTTTTACAAGTGCCAATTATGATGCCGATAAAAAAGAGAAGCTTGTAAATGCAGGTGTTCGTATTTTCCATACAACGGCTTCTAACTATGTAAATGTACAAGAAGTCGTTCAACTATTAGGTGAAAACTCTATCTCCTCTTTATTAATCGAAGGTGGAGGGACGATTAATGCGGCTTTTTTAGAAAATAAATTAATCGATAAAGCAGTTATTTATATCGCTCCTAAGTTAATTGGCGGTAAGAATGCACCAACATTTATGGAAGGTAGCGGTATTGACTTAATGAGTGATGCGGTTGAACTGGTTAATACGGATATTCAAAAAATAGGGAAAGACTTTAAGTTTGTTGGTTATCCAACCTACAAATAAGAAGTAATTGATGAGGGATTAAAAATGAAATTTGGATTTGATATTGATGATACATTGATCAATTTAAGAGAGCATGCTTTTCATATTTATAACGAAAAGCTAGGACAGCAAGTAGCATTAGATAAGTTCCATGCGTTAGATAAAGTTGAAATACATGAATTGTTCGGGATGTCTGATGAAGCTGGTTCAAAGATGTGGAATGACACCTTGGAACAAATATATTATACGAATTGTCCCGCATACCCAGATGCAGTAGAAACGTTAAATAAGCTAAAAGAACAAGGGCATGAGATTTACTATATTACGGCTAGACCAGCAGAACATAGAGAAAGAACGATGAGATGGCTTGAGGAGCAGGGTTTTCCGGTCGATGAAACCCAATTTTATTGTGGTATGAAGGATCAAGCTAAAGTAAATATTATTCGAGACTTACAGTTAGATTATTATTTCGACGACAAGCCCGATGTATTAAATACATTGACGGAGGATACATTACAGGTGTTTGTAAAAACGCAGGTCTACAACCAACATCTAACTATACCAAGGCTAACGAATTGGTCGGAACTAAAACAGATTATAGAAAAAAACGAACATGAAAAGCAATTCTAAAGTGAAATATGTTCTATCCCTTTTGTTCCATTCATAAGTTGTCCTATAGAAGGAGGATGACTTATGGCAACAAAAACATGGGATGTAAAAGAACAATTTCGATTTCCGCAAAGCTTCGGGGTTCCAATGGAGATTAAAAATGTAGCAGTTACTCCTCAATGCGAAGTCGCAGAGATGGAAGATTTTATCCAAGTGGTTGGTATATACCACATCACCTGCCACGTTAAGTTTGAGGAAGGTGAGCATGAACATCATGCTACTAGCGAATTCACGGAAATTGAAGATTTAGATTTGCAAGGTGAAGTCGGTTATTTCGAGTATGCTGTACCAATGAGTATTGAGATTGGTAGAGACAAGTTAAAAGAAGGTTCCAAGCCTACAGTTCATGTGAACCATATTAACTCGAAACCAACAGAGCAAATGGCTATTGAAGTTGGGTGGACAGTGCACTGTGATTACGAGGAAGCTCCAGAACCTGAACCAGTTGTAGCTCTTGTAGAATTAGAAAGTCCAAATCCTGCCGAGCCAATGGAAGTAAAGAATCCTGCAGGTGATGAATTTGAACTCCAATTTATTTTGGATTTAGATGATGGGTACTCAAAGCTTTCATTCCCCTCAAATAATGTTTTTGTAAAACAAAAAGCTGATGAGTAGTAATAGTACCAATAAGAGAAAATCCCATGTGGTAGGTACAATTAGTACCCGTATTAATTGAAAACCACAAATAGGCATACTTATATACTTACAGTAAAAACGTGTTTTACGTAACCAATCAGGCAACAGATGTGGGTTATATCCTTTTCTCATTGTATTTCTCCTTTCACCTTACTAGACTTGACGACATATAATAATATCCTTTACAATAGGAATAACAAAATAGAGATGCAATGAATGGGAAGAGTAAAATGATCTGGTTTTCAAAAGAAAGGAAACAATTTGCTGAAATGTTTCTGTTAACCACCATTTGAAGGTAGCCCACGAGCAGTATTTGTGAAATTAGAGTAGCAAATGCCGGTTTGAAGCCGTTATCGAATTGAGAGCGTGATGCGTTTTTTAGCATTCGCGAATAAAGGTGGTACCGCGAACAAACTCCTTCGTCCTTTAATGACGATAGGAGTTTTTTTATATTCTTTTTTAGGAGGAACAGACAATGACAAACGAAACAACGATGTCCACAAAGTATGATCCGCAGTCGATTGAAAAAGGACGGTATGAATGGTGGCTAGATGGAAAATACTTCGAAGCTCATCCAGAAAGCGATAAAGAACCTTATACAATCGTAATTCCACCACCAAATGTTACGGGTAAGCTACATTTAGGGCATGCGTGGGATACTACACTACAAGATATTATTACTCGTATGAAACGTATGCAAGGATACGATGCATTATGGCTTCCAGGTATGGACCATGCTGGTATTGCTACACAAGCAAAAGTAGAAGAGAAGCTGCGTTCTGAGAACATTTCACGCTATGATTTAGGTCGTGAAAAGTTTGTTGAAGAAACATGGAAATGGAAAGAAGAATATGCTGGTCATATCCGTGCTCAATGGGCAAAACTTGGACTTGGCTTAGATTATTCACGTGAGCGCTTCACTTTAGACGAAGGATTATCCAATGCAGTAAAAGAAGTATTCGTTAAGCTATATAACAAAGGATTGATCTACCGTGGTGAATACATTATCAACTGGGACCCTGCAACTAAAACGGCACTTTCTGATATTGAAGTAATCCACAAAGATGTACAGGGTGCATTCTATCATATGCACTACCCACTTACAGATGGTACTGGATCTATCGATGTTGCAACAACAAGACCTGAAACAATGCTAGGTGATACGGCAGTTGCAGTTCATCCAGAAGATGATCGTTACAAGCATTTAATCGGAAAAACAGTAAAACTCCCGATTATTGGTCGCGAAATTCCGATTGTTGGAGATGATTACGTCGATATGGAGTTTGGAAGTGGAGCAGTTAAAATTACACCTGCACATGACCCAAATGACTTTGAAATTGGAAACCGTCATAATCTACAACGTATTTTAGTAATGAATGAAGACGGAACGATGAATAAAAACGCTGCAACGTATGATGGAATGGACCGTTTTGAATGCCGTAAACAAATCGTAAAAGACTTACAGGATGCAGGAATCCTATTCAAAATTGAAGAGCATATGCATTCAGTAGGGCATTCTGAGCGCAGTGGAGCAGTAGTAGAGCCTTATCTTTCTTTACAGTGGTTCGTAAAAATGAAGCCACTTGCAGAAGAAGCAGTTAAGTTACAACAAGCTGAAGAAAAAGTAAACTTCGTACCCGATCGCTTTGAAAAAACATATCTAAATTGGATGGAAAATCTTCATGACTGGTGTATTTCACGCCAATTATGGTGGGGGCATCGAATTCCGGCTTGGTATCATAATGAAACTGGAGAAGTGTATGTTGGTCACGAAGCTCCTGCGGATGCGGAAAATTGGAATCAAGATAACGACGTATTAGATACTTGGTTTTCCTCTGCATTATGGCCGTTTTCAACATTAGGCTGGCCAGATACCGACAACGAAGAGTTTAAAAAGTATTATCCAACGAATGCACTTGTAACTGGTTATGATATTATATTCTTCTGGGTTTCTCGTATGATTTTCCAAGGTATAGAATTTACTGGTACTCGTCCATTTGATGATGTATTAATTCACGGTTTAGTTCGTGCAGAAGATGGTCGTAAAATGTCGAAATCTCTAGGTAATGGCATTGATCCGATGGAAGTAATTGAACAATATGGTGCAGATTCACTTCGTTATTTCTTGAGTACTGGATCATCTCCTGGGCAGGATCTACGTTACTCTACAGAAAAAGTAGAGGCTGTATGGAACTTTGCCAACAAAATTTGGAATGCATCGCGTTTCGCATTAATGAATATGGATGGCCTGAAATTTGAAGAGATCAATTTAGATGGTAAAAAATCGGTTGCAGATGCTTGGATTCTTACACGTCTAAATGAAACGATTGAGCAAGTAACAAGACTTTCTGAACGCTATGAATTCGGTGAAGTTGGTCGTGCTCTTTATAACTTCATTTGGGATGATTTCTGTGATTGGTATATTGAAATGGCCAAACTTCCACTTAACGGGGAAGATGAAGAAGCGAAAAATATGACACGTTCTGTGCTAGCATATGTTTTAGACAATACTATGCGTCTATTACATCCATTTATGCCATTTATCACAGAAGAAATTTGGCAAAACCTTCCTCATGAAGGAGATTCCATTACAGTAGCTGCTTGGCCTACTGTAAACGAAGCACTTTCCAATAAAGAAGAAGCGGATAATATGAAATTACTTTCTGAAATTATCCGTTCAGTACGAAATATTCGTTCAGAGGTTCAAACACCAATGAGTAAAAAAGTTCCATTATACGTTTCCACTAAGGATGCGAGCACATTAGCAGTATTAGAAGCAAACGCTAAGTATTTAGAGCGTTTCTGCAATCCGGAGCCGCTTGTGATTGGATTAGATTTAGAAGCTCCAAATCAATCCATGTCTGCAGTAGTTACGGGGGCAGTTTTATATCTTCCACTACAAGGATTAATCGATATCGATGCCGAGAAAGCTCGTTTAACGAAAGAGCTAGAAAAATGGGCAAAAGAAGTAAAACTTGTTCAAGGAAAGCTTTCCAATGAGCGCTTCGTTTCAAAAGCACCAGAGGCGGTTGTTGCAGAGGAACGTGCAAAAGAAGCTGACTATCTAGAAAAACACGCATCTGTACTGAAACGTATGGAAGAATTGAATAATCTATAAAATTGAGCGTGCGCCCTGCGATTTGGGTGCACGCTTTTTTTTGTAGGAGAAAAAGTTCTCCAGATTCCAGTGATTTTTCCTGACATTCGGGTGATTTTTCATTTCATTCAGGTGATTCTCATTCATATTCAAGTGATTCTCGGAAACATTCTTGTGTTTCCATTCAACTACAAAAGAGAGACGAATTAAATCTCGTCTCTCTCATTTTTGGTGAGTTTATTATTAATATACTCCATGATAGGCTCTGCGATATTTTTCTTAGTCGTTTCAAAATAGGATCTAGCTCCAACTGGATCTTCTATTTCATTGAAAAGCCAGCTCTCATCAGGTAAGAGAAGAAAATCGATGCCAATATAATCACTTTTAAGTGCTTTAGCTATTTTCTCTACAGCTGCAATTTGGTGTGAGTTTAGCGTGTATTTTTCGACGGTTCCACCTAGTGTAAAATTAGATTTAAAGCTATCTTTTGGTCCAGTTCTTTTTACAGCACCCAACACTTCTTTGCCGAGCATGAATACGCGGACGTCAGTAGCATTTGTTTCGATATATTGTTGGGCGATAATAGTACACTCAGAAAATGTATTTAGAAATGAAGTTGCTTCTTTTTCTGTGTGAACTAATTCGACTTGTTTTCCACCATGACCGCCGATCGTTTTTAATACGATAGGATATTCGGTTATTTCAGAAACTGTAGCTATTTTTTTAGTTGGAACAGTTGCAATCCCGAGTAGCTGTACAAGCTGAATTGCCTTTAATTTGTCATTGGCAACAACATTTACTTCTGCACGATTGAACATTGGTATATTTCGTTGTTCTAATTCCTTGGCTAACCCAGGATTTCTTGTTCGGAAGAATATAAAATCTGCATCTGGAATAGGATCTTGATCATCTACTATACTTAAGATGTGATCATGAGTTTTTGCAGCATTTATTAATCGGTCAATAAAGTTCTGATTGCGTTCAATTTCTGCTTTTTCATATATGAGTAGCCCCTTCATACAACAGCCGCTCCAACTTTTGACAATATATATTCTATCATCGCATCTCCAACATTAATCCCTGTTACATTATAGATATTACGAATATGGGCAACGCCATTCACTTCACAAACAAGGGGCTCTTCATCGTCCCCAAATAATAAGTCCACTCCTGCAAATTCAGCTTGTAAGGCTTCCGCTGCTTGAATTGCTACGTCTTTTTGTCTCTGTGTGAGAATAATAGGAGAAGCAAAACCCCCATTTGTAATATTGGCGCGGAAATCTGTTTGTGATTCACGGAGCATACAAGCAACTACATTCCCACCAACTACGTTTACGCGGATATCTCTGCCTCTACTATTCTCGATAAATTGTTGGAAGACATACTCGACGCCTGCGAGTTCTTCTACTTTTGCAAAGAATTGCTCCCTTGTTTCTATTAAATACACTTTCATACCAAATGAGCCATGTGCTTCTTTAATAATCATAGGTAATGGAATCGTTTGGAGCACCTGTTCAAAGTATCCTGACTCTTGGATAGAAAACCCAGGATACACTTTAGGGGCAACGATAGTGATTGGCATTGGCACCCCGGCATTTGCCAATTTCATATATTGCCGCGCTTTATTGTCACAAATTTCAATAACGTCTGGATCATTAAAAACTGGTATACCTTCATTTTTCAAATACTGGGCAAGCAAAATATCTTTATCAAGAAACACGACAAAATCAGGTTTGGCATGTAACTTTTGCTGGACATTCATCAGCACTTCATAATTTTTCACTAGAATGGCATGAATACCATGTCGGTCCGCTGCCTCCTTCACTAGAATTGCTTGATCGATAAATTTATCATGTGTAAGACTACCGTTATAAACGATCCAACATGTTTGCATAATGAATGACCTCCACTAGTACGTGTTATAATGTGTTCACAAGAAGTTTAGCACGAAATTTAATCATACGGAATAGGGTGAACTTAAGTGGAAATAAAAAATTTTAATAAATACAAAATAAAATGGAATATAGAAAGTGAAACGGTTATTAAACCGGGTCTTGAAACGATTCAAGCTGCTCTAAAAAAACTCGGCAATCCTCAGGACAAGCATAAAGTAATTCATATAGCCGGGACAAATGGGAAAGGCTCAACGATTGCTTTTTTAACAGCATTAGCAAAAGCACACGGCTTATCCTACGCTTCCTTTACTAGCCCGAGTATCGTCGATGTCCATGACCAAATTCAGATAAATAGTATTCCTGTTACAGAAAAACAAATGGACGAAGCATTTTCGCGTATGCAAGGCAGTGGTATTAGCGGCATGTTAACAGATTTTGAGTTACTAACTGTTACAGCCTTTATTGTCTTTGAAATGATGGAATTAGATATTGTTTTCATAGAGGCGGGTATGGGGGGGCGACTAGATAGTACAAACGTCATTAAGGACTCTGTGGCTATTATACCAAGCGTATCTATAGATCATACGAAATTCTTAGGAGATACAGTCGAAAAGATTAGTTGGCATAAAGCAGGAATTTTAAAGCCCAATAGCCAATTAGTTATAGGACCATTAGTAGAACCCGCAAAAAGAATTATGTATAAAGAAGCCGAAGAGAAAAAAGCAAATATCCTAGAATACAATAAAAATTTCAGGATAAAGAATCACCAATACATATTTAAAGAGTACTCATATTCTAATTTATATCCTCAGATGTTAGGAAGGCACCAACAATCTAACATGGCTTTGGCTATCACATCATTACTTGTAAGCGGTTTTGAGCTATTCGAGCCAAAAGTGCAGTCCGCTGTGAAAAGTGCAAGTTTGCCTGGTAGAATGGAGAAAATTGGGGAAAACCTTTATATGGATGGCGCCCACAATCCAGCAAGTGTGGATGCTTTAGTGGAAACGATTCGAGAAAAGTTTCCAAACAGACATATACATTTAATAGTAGGTATTTTAAAGGATAAAAACTATGTCTATATATTAAGAAAGTTAGAGGAAATCGCTAGTTCTTTTGAATTTGTTAACTTCCAACATGAAAGAGCGTTAAATGCTACTATTTTGTATGAACTCTGTTTGAATAGTGAGAAAAGTATAACTTTAGATGCATCTCAGGTTGATTTAAAACAGTATTCTGAAAATAGTGTTACAATTGTCACTGGCTCTTTTTACTTCATTGCTGAGTTGAAAGAAAAAACAGGAATTTAGTAATTGAAACTTTCAGTGAACTTAGTGATATAATAATTACATTATAACGTGTATTTAGTAGTAGTTATTTAGACTGAAAGGAGATTAATAGTCGGATGAATTTTTCTAAAAAAGCACAAAGAATTATGTTTGCTTTGTGGCTATTATTTGTTCCGCCTGGAACTCTCTTCATGTATTTATATTCTCCCGTCAAACCAGGTGATTGGGAAGGTTACTGGGCTTTTTTACTGTTGGCGTTACTGTCGAGCATTTTCCCATTTTTTTTAGCTGGAACTACATTCGTTTTGGTCATATGGGTTCAAATCGCAATCTTTTTAAAGTTTGGAATTTTAGCAGAGCTAATTTCCATGCAGATATGTATGATACCGCTATCATACCATTTGAAGATATCTCGAGACTCATTATATAAATACTTTTTTAATTCATTTATGTTTTTTTCAGTTTCTATTCTAAGTGGTGCTTTGGTAATTTCTTTAGGCTATGAAATAGGTAGTGTAAATATTAGTGATATTATTGTCTATGGTTCTATTTTTGCAATCTCCTATTTATTAATAAATCACTTGGTGCTTTATATAAGGGAATATTTATGTGATATGAATCCTCTATACTTGTCAAAAGATTTCTATTGGGAATTTGCATGTTTGTTTATTACATTACCTTTTGGTTTAAGCTTATATCTATTTGAGAACATAATAGGAGCAACAGCTCTCTGGTTATTAGGTTTACCATTGATATCTATTTCATTGTTAATACGAATGTATAGTGATTCGGAAAAAGTAAATGCCGATTTAAACAAGGCAAGTGAGTTTGGTCATCAGCTTGCGGAGCGTATGACTTCGACAGAAATTTTAGATCTGTTCTTGAGGAGATTATCAGATATGTTCCCATTTGATGCAGGTTACATTGTAGATGATGTAAACAATGAGTTTTATATTTTACGAGCTAGAGAAGATGGGGAAAATAGAGAATTGGAATATGCTCACGAGGATATAAAATTTAGTCTTGCAGGGAAAGGGTATGAAAAAGGAGAGCCAATTCTGTATAATAAGCAATCAGAATGGACTCATTTGAAGCCGCCTTTTTTAGCAAATGATATGCAAAGCGTTATGTGTGTGCCTATCTATAGAAACCAAAGAATTGAAGGCGTTCTTATTTTAGCTGCAAGACAGAAGTTTGCATTTGAATCTTATCAGCTAAAAATTGTTCATCTGTTATGCTCTTATTTTGCTGTTTCCTTAGAAAAAGCAAGATATGTAAAAGAAGCAGTAGAGAAAAGTGAAATTTGCGAGCTAACGAAAATTTATAATTATAGGTATTTAGACAAACAACTAAAGCTGGACATGCATAGGTTAAATAATGGAGCCTTTAAAACAGTTTCTTTAATCATGATGGACATCGATAAATTTAAAGGTGTCAACGATACGTATGGCCACCATAGTGGAAATATTATTTTACAAGAATTTGCTAATATTATTAAAGAGGAAATTGGTTCTAGTGGGACAGTTGCAAGATATGGCGGAGAAGAATTCGTTATTATCTTGCCGAATTATTCGAAATTACAGGCAATGAATGTGGCCGAGCAGCTTCGTCGCAAAGTCGAACAAACACCATTTATGGTACCTCTCGATTTAGGCAAAGTATCACGAGAAGAAATAATATTCATCACCGCAAGTATTGGAGTCTCTACGGCACCAGAAGATAGTGACGAAGGAATGTCACTACTTCGAAATGCAGACCGTGCCTTGTATATTGGGGCGAAGCAGGCGGGTAGGAACAGGGTTGCGGAGTATGTGAAATAGACAACATTAAAAGCGAGGACATCCAGTGTTTGGATACCCTCGCTTTATTTAGAATATCAATGGCACAAGAAGAAATAGGTATTAGCCGGAGTATTTCTTTATTTTTGTTTCATTATTTACATAGGATTATTAAGTTTATCAGAACATAAGGGAATCTTTCTATTTTGTAACTTAAATTTATCGGTTACAAAACTAAACATTCCCTTTGTCAGACTTAAATATTTTTAATTTGTACGAAAGGACGTTTTTTTATTGATATAATTGAAATTCGCTCCATCCGAATTATCTAAAATTATTAGAATTAAATAGAAAAGTTAAACAGAGCAAGATTCACTACTTTTCCTGTAAAGATTTTTTTTGAATTATTACGTTCCCAGATCCTTCAAGTCCTGAGATATTACCAGGCGAAATCGGACCATTTTTAATTTTTATTTCAGCATAATTCAGCATTGCTCCACCAGTTATTTCATATGAATTTGCTATAATTTTTCCGTTTATCGTTCCATTAGAATGGATGAATGTTGCATTTGGAGCAAATAGCAATGGGGAATTAACCCAAGAACCTCCCGAAACCCGAAAACTTTTTCCACCGGTAAATAAATTTCCGTTAAATCCACCACCTCCAGCGAGTTCTATGTCTGCATCTTCCGCATATAACGAGCCATATATTTTTTGAGCCCCCGCTAATGAAAAAGTTTTTGCGTTATTAGATTTCTCAGAACCTTTTAGATAAATATTAATCTTTTCAGCGTTGCCATTATCATTTATTGTAGCTCCGCTACCCATAGTAATATTATCTTTTACATATATCGCTAGTTTCCCGGTGCCTATTAATACAATGTGCCCGTTAATTATGTTGAGATGATTTACAACAATTTCCTTATCTGAATTTCCTGTACTAAAAATAAGAGAGCAATTATTTTCCATTTTGATCTCATTAAATTGTTGGTTATTAATTAAGTCTATTCGATAATTTTCTGAAGGCTGACAACCATCGCCATTCGAATTAACAAGCACATTCCCATCTTGTATTAAATATTTATTTGTTTTGCCAACAAGTTTATTATCCGGCAACGGTAGATTAGGAAACGGAGGAAAAGTGGGTAAACTGGGGAAGGGGTCCATTTTAACCCCAATCGCATCAGGAATACTAGACATCCAATGAAGTTTGTTTACTGCTGTTCCCTCAGATCCTATTGGCACATAGATTGATGAGCCTTTGCTTATACTACCTCCAGTAGCTATCACACTGTCAGCCCCTGTTTTTGTAGTTCCGATACTTCCAGTGATACTACCATTTTTCATTGTTATAGTGGTTTTCACATATGCCGCCATATTCTCAATTACATTACTCTTAGGCACCCATGTTACAGAAAATTCACGCTCCAATACTCTTTTCTTATTATTAATAAAACCAGTAGAAGTAACTTTGTAGTTCCTTGTAGGGTTTCCTTTATTTAATTCTTTCACATCTATTTTCGCTATAGGTAAAACATTCTCAAATGTTTTCTCGAATGTTGCTGAAGATTGTTTATCGGAAGTTAGGATTTTAGTGGATAATTCGTTGAAAAAGCTTCCTATATCATTAGTCTTACTATAAGCAGTTTGTATTTTATTTTCTATTTCATCTAGTTCGACAGTTAAACCTGCTTCTGCAATATAAAACACGGATTGGTCATTGCGTTCTCCAGTTGATACTTTTACGAAGTTTGATGTAATCATAAGAATGCTTATTCCAAGAACGGATATAATGACAAGCACCATTAATACGCCAACAAGGGTAAATCCACTATTATTTCTGTGAAAATGATTACTTTTCAGAGGTTTTTCCATATTATTCACCCTTCTTTTGTATTATCTTAGAATTATTTTCGTGTTAACTTTTTCATTATCAACACTAATAATTTTTAGTATCACTTCGTTACCATTTTTCTTAACATAGAATTCCTTAATGTTTCTTGCTAAAACGGTCCCGTTTTTTGCTATTATCGATTTATTGACTTTATCATAACTATATTCAATCTCGTTCGTTATAGATATTTTGTCATTATTAGTGGTATTCGTTATAATTGCACTTCCATCGGTTTTCCTAATCTCTTTCGTAATCACTTTTGCAGCATATGTGACACTATATAGTTGTCCTGTTTTTTCTGATTGACTTTTGAATTGTTTTTGAGTAAATAAGTGAATATTTGAAACTAATACTATTATAATAGCACCAATGATAATGACAGCTAGCATTTCTACTAAAGTAAGTCCTTTTTCATTGTTAATATACTTTTTCACTCCTGATCCACCTTCCATACTAAGACATTTTCCATTTGAGCACGGAGGGTGTCTTTATCTTTCACTTCTATAAGTACACGATCCATAGTTCCTTTTTTATTTTTTAATTTAACCTTTATCAGTTCACCTGTATCTCGATTTCTTTCAAATACACTCCAGCCAGATTCATCCTCTTTTTTTATGTAATTTAAACCTCTAAGAGTCATATCTCTTGAACCATATTTAGTTTTTATACTAATTGCATAAATCTCTTCCATCTCTGTCTGTGCGATATACGTAGCATCTATGATATGTTCTGAAGTTTTATTTGTTTTAACTGATTGGATGAACACGATTAGAAAAGATGTTAATAAAAGAGTTAAAATAACGGTAGAAGCTAACACTTCAACTAGTGTAAAACCGTTTGTATTATTTATTTTTTTAAACATAGAGTAATCATCCTTTTTAACTATGAAATTTGTAGAATATATGTTTCTTTTGTTCACAGTAGGGTTACATATACTATACTAAGTTAGAGTAGACATGTTGACTAGGTCGTCTCTATGAAACATTGTAATTAATTTCTTTTCTATTCTATTTTTTTAAGTCTTGTAATTGGTAGCTTAATAATATATAAATAAGTATAAAGAATCAATGTATATTAGAATAATATAAGGATACATAGTTTTATTGTGTCAAAAGTATTGTGTTTTAACAGAGTATAGAGTAATAATACCTATTTATAATTAGGGTACGAATAGTTATTAGTGAAAAGGGGTAATTAAAAAGTGAAAATCATTTGGAAAACAGTTGTTTTAGTTATCTTAACATCATTTCTATTTTATTTGTGGTCTAGTAATTTTACCCCTTTGCAACGACATGTAAGCGCGGAAAGTGAAAGTTCTGGTTCTAGCGTGGGAGGACAGCAAGTGGAATCTCTTGATAGAGATGAAATTATTTCTCTATTAAATTCAAAAGTAATGGAATGGAAACAGACTTCTATTCAATTAACTGGAAATAATGTAGACATAACATTAGAACCAGGATGGTTCACTTTCGATGTAGAGTCTACAGTGAAGCAGTTTAAGGATCAAACTAGTACAGCCTGGTACGCATTTTGGGAGTCAGCACCGACTGTTCATCTTCCTTTACAAGTTGTAGTGAGTCCAGAACTGACTGCGTTAATTAATGAAAACGGACATTTGGACACAGAAGCAACTCTTGAGGTAATTAAGAACCAAGTAGGCATGTTATTTTACGAACCAATAGAAACTGTTGCTCTGGATATGTCTTTGTTTCAAGTTGACCGTATTGCTTTTGATATAGAAGAAATTACTATTAATCCTAATAACTTAAATGAAATTATTTCCACATTAAATGAAAAGGTAATTGGAAATGGCGAAATGTTTTCAATAAATGAACATATGGAAGGCATTAACTTAGAGTCTTCTGATGAAACTATAAACTTTGTTGCTTCTATGATTTATAGTGCCGTTCTTCAGACGAATTTTGAAGTTGTAGAACGCCATTCACAAGGGAAAATACCAAATTATTTAGAGCCAGGTATCGAAGCTAAAATAAGTAGAACAAAAGATTTGAAATTTATAAATACAAATAATGCACCTGCAAGTATAAAAATTAGTGTTAAAGGCTCTGAGCTTTTAGTAGAAATTTACTCAGTGCCTACAGAGACTGTTGTTGAATATCAGGTAAGTGAGAAAGAAATTACTCCAAGAACTATTTATAGGTATTCATCGGAACTTAAACCAAATGAAGAAGAGCTAATGCAAGAAGGGAAGCCTGGTTTGAGAGCGTCAGTGTATCGGACGATCTCAGATAAAGCAGGTCCATATGAAAAAGAAGATTTAGTCAGCCAAGATTATTATCCACCAGTTAATAGAATCGTACTTAAGTCATCTATAGTATCTGAAACTTCGACTACGCAGGATCCTGATTTTGCAATTGACATGAATGGAGATGGGTTGACGGATATTAATGATAAGTCTTCGAGAAATACTAGCCCTGTTGTGGAAAGCGGAAAGGAACATTCAAATACTACACCACCAGCAAACGAAGAGGATTCTGACGGACTTCCGGAGGGGAGTTACTTTGACAAAGCTGGTAACATCATAGACGGATCAAAATAAGTACAGGCTGGGGTGATAAGTGATGAAGAGTAATGCACGCAAACGTTTAGGAGATTTATTAGTAGAATCATATGTTATTACTAATGAACAATTAGAATATGCATTAACGAATAAAAGCCGTGATGAAAAGCTTGGGGATTTTCTTATTAGAGAAAATTTGCTTACCGAGCAGCAGTTAATAGAAGTACTTGAGTTTCAGTTAGGGATTCCTCATGTTAGTTTAAATCAATTTTCAATCGACCCCGAACTGATTCATTTAGTCCCAAAAGAGTTAGTCAAGCGAACACATATTATGCCTATTCGTAAAGATAAGAATAAACTATTAATAGCTATGGCTGATCCGATGGACTATTTTGCTATTGAGGAAGTTCGCATGGCGACGGGCTGTCAAATTGAAACAAGTATTGCGGCTAAAGACGATGTGTTCCGTACTATAACGAAGTATTATGACTTGCAGGAATCGATGGATCAAGCCTTATTAGATATGACACCAACGGAGCTCGAAAATGATACGCAAATAACGGATGAGGATTCACCAATCGTTCGGTTAGTGAATCAAATTATTGCCAATGGTGTTGCGCAACGAGCGAGTGATGTTCATTTTGATCCACAGGAAACAGAACTACGGGTTCGGTACAGGGTTGATGGTGTATTAAAATTGGAAAGAGCACTTCCAAAGCATATGCAAAATGTTATATTGGCTCGAATTAAGATAATGGGGAATTTAAATATTACGGAAAATCGATTACCTCAGGACGGACGTATTAAGGTTTCAGTGAATATGAAGCCAGTAGATATTCGAGTTTCTACTTTACCTACGATATATGGCGAAAAGGTAGTAATGCGTATTTTAGATATTAGTAGTGCTATGAATAGCATAGACAAGCTAGGATTCAATAAGAAGAATTATGAAACCTTTAATAAAATGATTGAAAAGCCTAATGGCATTGTACTAATAACAGGTCCAACAGGATCAGGTAAATCTTCTACATTATACGCTACACTTAATCAGCTTAACGGAGAAGACGTTAATATTATTACTGTAGAAGATCCAGTGGAATACCAGTTACACGGTATCAATCAAATTCAAGTTCGTGAAGAAGTTGGATTAACTTTCGCTGCTGGTCTGAGATCCATTTTACGTCAGGATCCTGATATCGTAATGGTTGGAGAAATTCGTGACTTAGAAACTGCTCAGATTGCAGTACGTGCTTCGTTAACCGGTCACCTTGTATTGAGTACGTTACATACAAATAGTGCTGTAGAGTCAGTCTCTCGTATGAAGGATATGGGGGTAGAACCATTCTTACTTTCTTCTTCGTTAGTTGGTGTTGTGGCGCAGCGTCTAGTTCGAAAAGTTTGTCGTGATTGTAAAGCAACGCACATACCTAATGACCGAGAGAAAGTTATTTTTGCTGAACATGGAATGGATATAAAGGAAATAGTCCGAGGAAGAGGATGTCCATCGTGTAATAACACCGGTTATCGTGGACGTATAGCTATTCATGAAATTCTTGCAGTGGATGAATTTGTTAAAAGTGTAATTTTGACTGGCCAAAGCACGCTGGTGCTACGAGATTATATGAAAGAATCCGGATATTTTAGTTTATTAGAAGATGGGCTATTGAAAGTAAAAGAAGGGTTAACAACTACAGAGGAAGTTCTGCGTGTTGCAACAACGGATTGAGGTGGGATGAGATGAAGATTTCAATCATTGACTTATTAGAAAAAGCGTTTCATGATAGAGCCTCCGATTTGCATATTACCGTTGGAATTCCTCCGGTATTTAGAATACACGGAGCCCTTCAATCATTTGGAGAATCAATTTTAAGAGAATCAGATACAAAAGATATTCTTCTTGAAATAATTCCTGATTCTCAACAACAAGTGTTTGATGAAAAAGGAGAGATTGATTTTAGTTATGAATTACCTGGTCGTTGCCGATTCCGTATCAATGCTTATCATCAACAGGGAAATGTGTCGATTGCAGCACGTATGATTGATTCGCAAATACCTGCTATTGAATCACTTGGTATGCCAAATGTACTTTATACATTAGCAGACAAGCAACAGGGACTGATTCTAGTTACTGGTCCCACTGGTTCTGGGAAATCTACCACACTTGCATCGATGATAGACTATATCAACTCTACAAAATCCAAGCATATTATTACGTTAGAGGATCCGATTGAGTATGTGCATACGCATAAGAAATCTATCATTAACCAGCGTGAAGTTGGGGAAGATACCAGGAGCTTTGCGAATGGCTTAAGGGCTGCGCTTCGTCAGGACCCAGATGTCATTTTAGTCGGAGAAATGCGTGATTTAGAAACCATTTCTACTGCTATAACTGCTGCAGAAACGGGTCATTTAGTGATGGCAACACTGCATACCAGTAGTGCACCTACTACAATTGACAGGATAATAGATGTCTTCCCTCCACATCAGCAAGGGCAAATACGTATTCAGCTCGCAAATGTTCTGCAAGGAATTATTTCCCAAAGACTATTTGTTCGTAAAGATGCAAAGGGGCGTATTGCGGCCACAGAGATTTTGTTGCAAACACCGTCCGTTGCAAACTTGATACGTAATGAAAAAGTACATCAAATACAAAACGTTATGCAGACAAGTCGTGCATTAGGTATGCATACGCTCGAATCTTCCATTCAACAATTAGTTACATCAGGAAAAATATCACTCGAATCTGCTAAACCCTACTTGAATGTAGGTGAGTATTAATGGTTGTATTTAAATACAATGGTCGAACTGCAGCGGGTTCTCTAAAAAAAGGCACTGTCGATGCTATAAACAAACAGGCAGCTATTACAAAGCTCCGATCACAGGGTATTAACCCAAGGGAACTAGAAGAGTCAAAGAGTATTTTACATAAAGAGATCTCAATAGGTGCAAAGGTAAGAAATGAAGATTTTGTTATTTATAGCAGGCAGTTTGCGACATTAATACGAGCGGGAGTTTCTATTTTAGAATCTACTAGAATATTAGCAGAACAAACAACTAGTAAACCATTGAAAAAGGCGTTGCTTTCAGTTGAAGAGGATGTGAGAACAGGCCAGTCCTTCTCAGATGCAACGGAACGATATCCAAAAGTATTTCCACAACTGTTTGTAAATATGATTCGAGCTGGAGAAGCTACCGGTAATCTAGATGAATCATTAGAGAGGTTAGCATTTTCCTATGAAAAGCAGTTTAAGCTCAAAAAGAAAGTGCAATCTACGATGGCCTATCCAATTATTTTACTTATTATGACTGTTTTTGTCGCAGGCTTTTTGATGCTTACTATAGTGCCTCAGTTTGTTACGATGTTCGAAGATATGGGAGCTGAGCTTCCTACTATTACAAAAGTAGTAATGGGCTTTAGTGAATTGCTACAGTCATCTTGGTATATTTTCTTAGTACTTATAGTGATTGTGATTTTTGGATTTAACTACCTCTATAAGAACAATAAAGAATTCAACTACTCAGTTAACATTGTACTACTGAAAATTCCGGTTTTTGGTAAAGTACTTCAAAAGTCAGCAATCGCTCAAATGACAAGAACACTTTCTTCGCTATTTAGTAGTTCTGTGCCAATCTTACAAGCACTAACTATTGTAGAAAAAGTTGTAGGTAATCCGGTTATTGCAAAAGTAGTCCGAGAATCGCGGACAAGCTTAGAACAAGGAAGTACATTAACAGCACCACTTGAAAGAAGTTGGATATTTCCACCTTTAGTAACTCAAATGACGGCAATTGGTGAGTCCACTGGATCACTTGATTATATGTTAGAAAAAATTGCAGTATTTTACGAAGATGATGTAGATCGTACTGTAGATACGTTAAAGTCACTCATAGAACCACTTATGATTGTGGTACTAGCTGCAGTTGTAGGAACGATTGTTATGGCCATTATGGTTCCGATGTTTAGTATGTATGAACAAATTTAATCATTGTCGTTCATTAAAGGAGGTGATATGAAAAAGAGGGTAAATGAAATATAGTACGAAATTATATATAAAATTTTAGGAGGAAAATAAAAATGAAAAAATTCAAAAAAATATTAAAAAATCAACAAGGTTTAACCCTTGTTGAGCTTCTAGCGGTAATTGTTATCTTAGGAATTGTAGCTGCAATCGCTGTGCCTTCGATTGGGAATGTTATTAATAATTCTAAAGATAAAGCTATCTTAGCTGAAGCTTCTAGTATTCTTTCAGGAGCGAAACTTGCAATTTTGGAGGGAGCATGTGATCCTGGAGTCGCAGGTAAATTATGTAATCAAGCTATACTTGGAGATAAGTATGTTGAGGGGCTTGCAAAGCTAAAAGATAATACTACTGCTCCTACTTATGAAGTTACAAAGTCAGGTAATGTATATAGTGTTACTTTTAATAAATTTGGTGATATAAACGATAAAGCTAAATTTGCAATTACTAATAATACAATTACAGAACCTGCCTTAAATACATTCCTTAAGTAGGTAATAACAATACAGCAGAATCAGTCTGCTGTATTCCCTTATTTTCACGTTTCAGTAAACGACGAATAATTCGTTTACTGAAACGTGAAAATAATATGATAGATAAAGATATAGTAATAAAGGAGGCTAGCTGCTGTGTTCAAAACCAAAAAGAATCGTTTTGTTGCGTTAGAACTAAATGAATATGTCATCCGTGCAATCGTCATGAATAGCCAGGATGCCAAACAAGCAGTTTTTTATGAACAGCCGTTAAGTTCTGGCATTATTGAAGGTGACTCCATCCGCGATGAAATGGCTTTGTTTGATAGATTCAAAAGTTTAGTTGATGTATGGGGTATCAAACGTCATGATGTTCGTTTCTTTGTTCCCGATAGTTCGGTTATGATGAAGACTTTTGAGCATCCCTCTGATGTAGTTGGTAACAAGCTGAAGGCTTATGTGGAGATGGAGCTGGGACAAACTATTCATCTTCCTTTTACTAATCCTCTTATCGATGTATATGATTCAAAACCGAATGATGGTGAAGCAATCCTATTTGCTGCTCCTTCCGATGAAGTGAATAAGATAGCAGGGTTATTAGATGATGTAACACTTACTCCTACAGTTGCAGATGTACGTTCTTTATCCACCATACGTTTTTTAGAAAAAATTGATTTGTTTACTCCTCAAAAAAGCTATCTCATTACAGATTGGTCTATTACAGGTCTTTCTATCAGTATATATACTCCTGGAAAACTAGAGTTTCTTCGCTATCAAGCGATCGAAACGTCAATAAAGTCGTGGGAAAGTCGTGTAGTTGATGAGCATGAATTGTCTTTTACATACGATGGAGAAATAGAAGAATACCGGATGCTGCTAATCGACCAAATAGCAGAAATTGATCGGATTTTAAATTTCTATCGTTTTTCTCTTTATAAAGGGGAAAAAGCAGTGGATGAGATTATAATTTTAGGTGATTCTCCTGAAATGGATTATATTGTGAATGAAATGCGTTCTAATTATGATACTCCTATACAATTTATAGATGATAATAAAGTTCAATCAGCCTATCCTAATTTTAATGCAAAATTTATTCCGCTTATTGGACTAGTATTGAAGGAGGCATTTTAGTGGTTCCAGAAATAAATTTATTGCCTCAATTTGAAAGACATAAATCCAGCAAACTATTAGTAATTATTAGTGCTATTGTGATTGGATTACTATTAGCCTTTCTTTGTTTTCAATTTTTCACACTAAAAAAAGATATTAAAAGTTTAGAGTCGGAAGAGACTCAATTGGTTGAAGAGAGAGATTTGCTAAGTGCAGAGGTCTCAACAATAGATAACGGAGATCAAGGTACTCATTCCTCCTCGGTTGCTTTCGTGGAAAGTGTTTCTTACCCAGTTAGCCCTTTAGTAGATGAAATCTACTCTTTAATTGAATCGAATAGTTATTTGCGTTCTTATCAGTTTGGTGAGGCAGGAATTCTTTTATCCGTAGATTTTGAGACGATGAATGAGATATCTTCATTTATTGAAAGGTTATTAAATAGTGCTTATTTTAGTGATATAAAAGTTGAAACTCTATCTACCTTTGAGCCAGCTGGCGGACAAGAGCAAACTAAGGAAGAAGTAGATGAAGTTAACTTTGATGTGCAGTGGCGTTATTCAGCTACTATTCAATTGGATATCAATCAATCCTATTTAAGTGAAGGGGGTACCCGTTAATGAATGATTTAGTAACCAATAAACAAACGGGTTATCTTTTGATTATCGCATTGGTAGCCGTTGTATTAGGCGCTGTCTATTATTTTTTCATTTATCCTTTGAATGAGGAAAAGAATGCAAAAGAAGCTACTCTTAGTACAGTAAGTAGTGAAATTGCTCTTCTTGATAGTCAGTTAGAAACTACCGTAGAAGAGGAAGTGGTACAAAATTCATTCCAGCTAGAAAAAAAAGTACCCATTACAAGGGAATTAGATACATTAATAAAGTCCATTGAAGAGGTGGAATTAATTAGTGAAGCAAAAATAGAGTCTATAGAATTTAATAATTATGATGAAATTGTTGCGGATTCATCTTTAGTTACTAATGAAGAGGAAACTTCTACAGAAATAGATGATGTCACAATGGAGGAAGTTGAAGGAGAGCAACTTGCAGAAACACCTGTTTCTCCAGTTGCGAGTACGCCATTACCACCTCAATTAAAGCTGATCACATTTAATATCTCTGTATTAACAAAGGATTATGACCATTTTAATACTTTTCTTAAAGAACTGGAATCTATTGAACGTATAAAGCGTATTGACCAAGTCGAATTTTCGATGCCTGGTGAGGAACAAAATTATAATGAGGAAACTGAGGAAGCGATTTCTGCTGTAATTCAAGTAACGACGTTTTATTATGATGAAAAATAAGAATGGATAGGAAGAGTCCCTTTGTCTATTTCTCAATTATGTATATATATAGCCGTATATATCCTACCAGCTATCTATATGTTTGGTTTAGCCTGCATCGTAATTACACAGCAATCTAGAAGACTGGAAAATAGGCTAATTGCTATTATTCTATTTATGTTTAGTATTATATTTTTTGAGGAATTCTTCCGACATTTACTTTTCATTAAATATAGTGCATTTCTTGTGAATGTATTATTAAGTAGTCTAGGGCTCTTTATTGTCGGCCTTTCATTTCATCTATATATGTATGTTTCAGGTTTATATAAGCATTTGCAGAAATGGATCTATCCATTATTCTTTTATATTCCGTTTATCTGTCTAGTAATTGCTCAGCTTTTCGGAATTAACTTCTTTTCCACAACTACTTATCATGTAGAAGGAATTTGGTATAAGCCTGTTGTTAATGGGACATATTATTTTACTTTAACAATAGCGGTTCTGTTAAATGTAGTCTTGTTATTCATACTTGTTATGGGCGATAGAAAAGTATCCGATAGGAAACGAAAGAAATTACTTCGTTTTTTGATGTTGTATAGCTTGGTGACTTTAGGTGTCAAAATCGGTTTGGGTTTTCCTAGCTATAGTGAAAGCTTTCCTCCTTATCCGATAATTTTTGAAGGGCTTATTTTTTCTATTTTCATATCTTTTTCCTATTTACATAATGATTTATTGCCAAATATCACTAAACGCTATCAAACATTATTTGATATTAGTCCAATTCCCATTATGATTGTAAATGGAAATTTAGATATTATAGAAATTAATGATCAAGGAATGATGCTATTAGGAATTGAAAAAAGTTCAAACATCAATTTGATGAAGTTTGCACAAACCAAACATAATAAAAATCAATTACATAAATTTATCTATGATATTCAAAGAGATGGGATAGTTCGGGATTATCCTGTAACATTAGAAAATATTTTTAGGGATGGCATTTTACATTTTTCTGTTGACGTGAAAATGGTCATCACTGGTGAAGAGAAAAATTATTATGCGATGCTAAGAGATGTGACAAGCGAGGTAGGGAAAGAAAAGATTATTTTACATATGGCATATCACGACGTGCTTACAGATTTGCATAATCGAGCATACTTTGTGACCCACCTAAAGAAAAAATTAGTTGAAGTCTCGAAAAGTCCAGCTAAGGAATCAGTTTTTGTTTTAATAGATTTGAATAATTTTAAAGCTATTAATGATAGCTTTGGTCATCACATAGGGGATCAAGTGCTCCAGCATACAGCAACTATTTTGAAACAATCAGTGTCTGAAAATGATTTAGCTGCTCGATTGGGTGGAGATGAATTCGTGCTGTTTCTCCAAGACTTTGACTCTAAAGAAGAGATTAACGAATGGCTACTTCAATTACGTTCTACCTTTAATAAGAATAGTTTTTTGTACAATGATATAGAGATTAATATTGAACCAAGTATTGGTATCAGTCACTGTACTGAACAAGGTATAACTTTCGAAGATTTATTTAATCAGGCAGACTTAAATATGTATGCGGATAAAGAAAGATTAAAAAGCAAGAAATTAGGTGTTTAGATGGAATTTGTATTCTTATTATTATTTTTTATATACGGTTTAGTTTTCGGTTCCTTCTTTAACGTAGTTGGTTTGCGTATACCAAAAGGAGAGTCAATTGTTCGTCCGCCTTCTCATTGTTCGGTTTGCGATCGTAATCTCACAGTAAAAGATTTAGTGCCAGTCTTTTCTTTTATATTTTTAAAGGGAAAATGTAGAGGATGTGGAACGAAGATTCATTGGGTGTATCCAGTGATGGAGCTAGTGACTGGCCTTCTGTTTGCCTTTGCTTATTATCAATTAGGTTTCTCTTTGGAGCTAGCAGTTGCGCTATTGTTTATTTCACTTTTAGTCATTATTACGGTGTCGGATATTGCGTATATGCTTATTCCTGATAAAATTTTGTTGTTTTTCTTGATACCTTTAATAGTGTTAAGAGTATTTGAGCCACTTAATCCATGGTGGGATAGCATTATCGGTGCAATTGTTGGTTTTGGTGTATTATTCCTCATTGCGGTTGTGTCCAAGGGAGGAATGGGTGGAGGGGATATTAAGTTATTCTTCGTAATAGGCTTAGTTTTAGGGTGGGTTCCGACTCTATTGACTCTATTTTTAGCTTCTATCATTGGTACAGTTATAGGCATTATTTCTTTAAGACGCACTAAACAAGGCAGAAAAACGCCTATTCCATTTGGTCCATCGATTGCAATAGCAGCCATTATCGCTTATTTTTATGGTGAGTTGCTTGTCGATTGGTATGTAAATTTGTTTTTTTAACTCGATAACTTTTTTGGACGAGCCGACATAGGTCTCGTCTTTTTTCATAATCTTCGTGATAAGGTTATGGAAAAGAGGTGATTCTATGCCAATTGGGAGACGTAATAATACGAGAAAAAAAGTAATATTAGCTGGCATACAAGGATTGATCAT
Organism: Psychrobacillus sp. BM2; assembly: GCF_048572895.1. Lineage (GTDB taxonomy): Bacteria > Bacillota > Bacilli > Bacillales_A > Planococcaceae > Psychrobacillus. The sequence goes on along the minus strand of NZ_CP183878.1, from coordinate 2,435,290 downwards.
TGGAGTTGTTGGAGTTCTATTGTTCGGATTAATATTAAATTTAGCGAATGATAAAAAAGCCGAAAGCGAAGAAGCCGAAACTACGACTCCTAAAGATGAGGGAGAAAAAGTTGAGACCACAGCAGAAGTTGAAGCGAAATCTCTTCCTTTTCAAGCAAAACAATATGGCATGTTCACTTCTAAAGAAAGTGCGATGGCTTTTATAGGATCACAGCCTTCCCTTGCAAAAGCAAGTATTTTCCAAGTGGACAACCAGTTTTTTGTTTGGAGTGATTTATATGTTACAACTATTCCTACACAAGAAGCAGAAGTACTACCTACCTTTATAAAAAGCTTGTATGTTACGACTAACGGTTGTAATGATCCTAAAGTAATTAAAGTAATGGAATTAATACAACAAGAGAACCTAAGTAAAAATTTTTTCGAGTCTATTGAGAAAAAAGAAGAGTATCCAGATGATTTAATGCAAATAGTTAAAGCTATATCAGCATTTTCAGAAGTTCCTTCTGTCATGAGATCGCATATTTTTTCTCATTATGTTGCGACGAATAATTGTCTAAAATTGAATTTTTGACGCTTATTTCGTGGGGAAAATTAAATTGTTGTTTTTTATACACAATTTCCATTTTTTCAATAGTTTTGTATGCTATTGAAAAGGAGGAATAAAAATTGAAACTAACAACTAACAATCGCTTTATTTTAGCTAGTGAGTCACCTAGAAGAAAGGAACTCTTTAGTAAACTAGGTATTCCATTTGAGGTGATAGCTTCAGGAGCTGCAGAAATAGTCGAAGGAAATCTTTCAGTAGAAGAAGAGGCAATGAACATCGCTATCGGCAAAACAACTGATATCTTACATGAGAATCCTTCCGCAATTGTGATTGCGGCGGATACAATTGTAAGCTTTGGGGATGAATTATTGATGAAACCGAGGGATAATGCTGAAGCAAGAACCTTTCTACAAAAACTTTCCGGAAATACGCACCAAGTGTCTACAGGTGTTGCTATTTATGGGGAGGGCTGTTCGATTAGTTTTGCAGAAACTACTTCGGTGAAATTTTTTGATCTCTCCGAAGAACAAATAGATGCTTATGTGGCTACGGGAGATTCTTTAGATAAAGCAGGGGCTTATGGAATTCAAACAATGGGTGGATTATTCGTCGAAAGTATCCAGGGAGATTATAATAATGTAATGGGACTTCCAATCAGTCGCTTGTTTAAAGCATTATTATCACTACGTTTAATAGAAATTGAGCGGGTGGTGAACTCATGAATACTAAGTTGCCGCCTTCCCTTATGATTCGTGATGTGCATGTGTCAGATCGTCCAAGGGAACGACTAGTCAGACAAGGGGCCTCAAGCTTATCTAACCAAGAATTGATCGCAATCCTGCTTCGTACCGGTACGAAGCAGGAATCAGTTCTCCACCTCGCAAATCGGGTCCTTAATTATTTTGAACAAATTCAGGAACTAAAAAATGCTTCTATCGAAGAAATAACTGCCGTTAAAGGTATTGGACAAGCAAAAGCCGTCCAACTACTAGCGGCAGTTGAACTAGGGAAAAGATTATCCCAACAAAAGACAGATGACAAATTTACCATTCGTTCTCCGAAAGATGCCGCTACTTACCTAATGCAAGATATGACCTCATTGAACCAAGAGCATTTCGTGACTCTTTTCCTAAATGTAAAAAATCAAATACTTCATAAACAGACAATTTTTATAGGCTCTCTTAATGCCTCGATAGTGCATCCTAGGGAAATTTTCCGCGAAGCTGTAAAACGTTCAGCTGCCTCGATAATTTGTGCGCATAATCATCCTTCTGGAAATCCGTCACCTTCAACTGAAGATATAGATGTGACGAAAAGACTATATGAGGCAGGATTACTTATGGGCATAGAATTGCTCGATCATGTCATTATCGGTGATCACCAGTTTATTAGCCTAAAAGAAAAAGGGTATATGTGACACTGTGCATTTTCCGTTCTATCAGTTATAATGAGTGTTATGACTTTATGACAACGAAGTGAAACTTGTTCGAGATAGAAAGGGAGTAAATAATTGTGTTTGGATTTGGATCAAGAGATTTGGGTATAGATTTAGGAACAGCGAATACGCTAGTTTTCATTAAAGGAAAAGGGATAGTGCTTAGAGAGCCATCTGTTGTAGCGAAAAACGTACAAAACGGTGCTATTGTAGCGGTAGGGAACGATGCGAAAAATATGATCGGTCGTACACCAGGTTCAATAGTTGCGATTCGTCCTATGAAGGATGGAGTTATCGCAGATTTTGATACAACTTCTGCAATGATTGAATATTATTTGAAAAATGCAATGAAAGCATCTGGAATGTCATGGAGCAAACCAAATGTGATGATTTGTGTGCCATTTGGTATTACCTCTGTGGAGCAACGTGCAGTAATTGATGCGGCTAAGCAAGCGGGTGCACGTGATGCTCTAACAATAGAGGAGCCTTTTGCAGCTGCTATTGGTGCAAACTTACCTGTGTGGGAACCTACTGGTAGTATGGTCGTTGATATAGGTGGAGGTACTACAGAAGTTGCGGTTATATCATTAGGCGGTATTGTTACAAGTGAATCAGTTCGTGTTGCAGGGGATTCGATGGACCATGCAATTACTGCATATATCCGTAAAACGTATAATTTAACGATTGGTGAACGTACAGCGGAAGCGATTAAAATTGAAATTGGCTCTGCGAGAGTAACCGATCAAGAGGAAAAAATGGATATTCGTGGACGTGATCTAGTTACTGGATTGCCTAAAACGATTGAAATTACTTCGAAAGAAATTTCGAATGCGTTACGTGAATCAATTTCTTCTATTATTGATGGTGTGAAAAAGACATTAGAACAAACCCCACCTGAATTATCGGCGGATGTAATGGAACGAGGCATCATGTTAACCGGCGGTGGTGCATTATTGAAAAACCTAGATAAAGTTATCAGTGATCAAACGAATATGCCTGTATTTATTGCAGAAGATCCGCTAGATTGTGTTGCAATTGGTACTGGGAAAGCGTTAGATCATATGAATATATTGAAACGACAACAAACAAAACACTAAGGAGAAGTGTGATATGCCACAATTTTTTTCGAATAAGCGATTAATATTGCTGCTTGTAGGGATGATTTTTCTTGTGGCGCTCATCAGCTTTTCTTTGCGAGATCGAAATCATGCATCCCTTCCTGAACAGCTGATCAAAGATGTGGTCGGTTTTGGACAATCTATGTTTTCCAAACCGACCCAGTATGTAACGGGTGTTTTTGATAATGTAGAATCTTTACTTAATACATATGATGAAAATAAGCGATTAAAAGTAAGATTAGAAGATTATGTAACACTTCAAGCTTCTGTAAATGATCTACGTCTTGAAAATGATGAGCTGCGCAAAATTGTCGATAAGGAAGAAGATCTTCGTTCGTATAATCCTATCCAATCGACTGTAATCGCTAGAAACCCCGACCAATGGGAAGAAAAAATTATTATTGATAAAGGCGAGATTCACGGAATAGAGGTAAATATGGCAGTGATGACTTCTCAAGGACTAATTGGGAAAGTGATATTAACCACACCTTATACTTCTACTGTCGAACTTTTATCTACGCAAAACCCAAACTATCGAGTTTCAGCTGTAATTGCTGAAGATCAAGAAGTTTTTGGGCTTATTGAAGGATATGACGAAAAACGCAAAGAAGTAATACTAAAAAGAATAGATTCTGAGTATGAAGTAAAAGTAGGTCAAAAAGTAACTACCTCTGGGCTAGGAGGAATCTTCCCGAAAGGTATTCTAATCGGAGAGGTAACTGAAGTTACAACGGATGACTACGGATTAACTCAATTAGCATATGTTAAACCTGCGGCTAGTTTCTCTATTTTAGATCATGTGATTATTTCTAAACGTACGATTACTGCAGTGGATGGTACAGATGGAGAAAATACAGAGGCAGATTTAACTGAAGATGTAGGGGACGACTCATGATTCGTATTTTAGTTATTGCGATTTCGGTTCTATTATTCTATTTAGAACCGATTTTTGGTCTTTTCTCGCCGATTGAATTGAATAATGATTTTTATGTATTAGTTCCGCGTTTTCTTATCATATATCTGATTTTTGTAGCCATTTATTATGACCGGAAACGTGCAATGCTTTACGGTTTGTTTTTTGGGCTCTTGTATGATGTCTTTTTCATTGATATTATTGGATTATATTCTTTTATTTATCCTCTAATGTGTTTGGTTGCGAGTTTTACGGTTAAATACATTCACCAACATCTATTGGTATCTACAATTCTCACCTTGCTTCTAGTAACAGGGGTAGAGTTATTATTGTTCTTGTTTTATACTTTCATCGGTATTAAAACGATGACATTTACTTATTTTTTTCAACATAATCTCATGCCAACAATGATAGCAAATGCTGTATTTTTATTTATGTTCGGATGGGCTTTTAAATATATTCTTCTAAATCGGTTTAATCAAAAAGCCTTATTGAGTCAAAAATAGCTTGTTGATTTAACAGTAAATCTGAGGTGACTTGATTGACAAAAAAGCAGTTAATATTTATTAAAGGAACGAAAGAGGGCCTTGTATTACGCCTAGACGATCAGTGTTCATATGCAGAGCTTTTAGATGAATTAACGAAAAAGGTTTCTGATGAAGGGTTTGAAGGTCAAGCGGAAGTACTTTTACATCTAGGTTATCGTTATTGTAACGATGAACAGACGAAAGAGATTATATCTTGCGTCCAACAAACAGAACATCTACGCGTGACCAAAATTCAAAGTGAAGTTATGACAGTGGAAGATTGTAATAGAAGATTACTAGAAAACCAGTCAGAGACTTATGTAGGGATTGTTCGTTCTGGACAAATCATTACAGCTTTGGGAGATCTGGTAGTTGTCGGTGATGTGAATCCAAATGGAAGAGTCGTTGCTGGAGGGAATATTTTCGTTCTCGGTCGACTAAAAGGAATTGCTCATGCAGGGTCAGCTGGAAACAAGGATGCAGTTATAGCTGCATCTTGGCTAGAGGCAACGCATTTGATCATCAATGATGTGGTAGAAACGATGACTGATGAGCTGACTGTTTTATCAGAGCATCCTGAAATGGAATGTGCTTATTTACATACAAATGGTTCAATTGCAATTGATCGATTACAGGATCTTCGTCTGTTAAGACCTAATTTATCAACATTTAAAGGAGGAAGCTAATGTGGGAGAAGCAATCGTTATAACTTCAGGTAAAGGTGGAGTCGGTAAAACGACAACAACAGCTAACCTTGGAACTGCATTGGCCCTGCAAGGGAAAAAAGTTTGTTTAATGGATACGGATATTGGATTACGTAATTTGGATGTAGTTCTCGGTCTTGAAAACAGAATTATTTACGATTTAGTAGACGTTATAGAAGGACGTTGTAAAATTCATCAAGCGTTAGTGAAAGATAAACGCTTTGAGGATAGACTTTACCTACTTCCTGCAGCTCAAACTGTGGACAAAAATGCCGTAAATCCAGAACAAATGAAAGAACTTGTTTTAGAGTTAAAACGTGAATATGATTATGTCTTAATTGATTGCCCAGCTGGCATTGAGCAGGGCTATAAAAATGCGATTGCTGGCGCGGATAAGGCAATTGTAGTCACTACACCTGAAATTTCGGCTGTACGTGATGCGGACCGTATTATCGGATTACTGGAGCAAGAAGAAACAATAGATCCACCTAAGCTAATCATCAATCGAATTCGTCAGCATTTGATGAATAATGGTGATGCACTAGATATCAATGAGATTACTACTCACTTATCTATTGATTTATTGGGAATTATTGCGGACGATGAAAGTGTTATTACTTCTTCTAATAAAGGTGAACCTATCGTTATGAATCCGGCTAATAGAGCGGCACTTGGGTACCGTAACATCGCACGCCGTATTTTAGGAGAATCCGTACCGTTAATGTCCATGGATATGCCTAAAACGGGAGTTTTCTCTAAAATCAAATCTATTTTCTCTAAATAATATATATAACCGACTGCCGAAATTCTTAGCAGTCGGTTTTTTTATGTACTGGCTTTCACAGGAAAGTGGTGAATCGATCAATGAACGTACAGAATCGATCAATAAGTATAAAAAATAGCTCGATAAGTCTGACCATACTCCAATCTATTTAATCAGTAACTCTTCAAAAGAAGGATATATTCATTAAACAGCCTCCACCTTCATATATTCTTCTTAGGGGGAATGTTATGCTATCGAAAAGAAAATGGGTACTTTCATTTATATTTGTATTATCATTTGTTTTATTAGCAAAATTGGAAGGGAATAGTACTTTATCGACCAATTATGCCAGCCTATTATTAGAACCTCAAAGACCAACAGAAATATATAAACAAGTAGTTGCTTGGATTACACGCTCAGATGAATTAATCAGTGTTAGTGCACCTGTAACTACTCCTCCATTAATCGAATATAAATCTATTCAGCCTTTAGAAGACGGTGCTGTCCTATCAGTTGATAAATCCCAAGAGCTGCATGCATCTAATGATGGATTAATTATTTATACTGGTTATAGAAAAAAGACTGGTAAAACATTATCTATTTTATATGATACTGGTGAAACGGCTACATATGGTTTTGTAGATGAGTTTCGTCAATTGCCATATACGACCGTAAACGCTGGAGACATATTTGGCACTGTTGGAAATGAAATTCTGTACGTTCAGGTGGAAAAAGAAGGAGAGTTGTTGGGAACGGATGAGCTTATTGAGTGGCTTGCCGTAACCTATGAATAAACGACTATTTCGTGTACACCCTATAATGATACCTTTTTTTCTGTTCTTTTATTTATCCGGTGAAATAGCTATGTATGCACTCGTATTTGGCTCGTTGTTGGCTCATGAGCTTGGTCATCTATTCGTTGCAGTCTGTATGGGGGCCAAAATCCAATCTTGCACTATTTTACCTTATGGCGGCGAAATAAAGATGGAGCAATTTTCTAAGCTCTCGAAAACGATACAGGTGTGCGTAATCCTAGGTGGGCCCTTTTGTACACTTCTTTTACTCTTATTTGGTATGCTCATAGATTTTCCTCAAGCTAATATATTTATCATGATTCAATATCTTATTTTGGGCTTAAATCTTTTGCCAATCTTCCCTTTAGATGGAGGGCGAATCATACATTCTATTTTCCCAGAGAGATATGAGGAACTGATCGGTTATTCAGGCTGTATTTGCGTTATTATTTTTACGATAAGTTGTTTATATTTCCCACAAGGCCTAGCCTTTACGCTAATATTTTTGTTTCTTGTCTTTCAAAACTTATCTTATTGGAGATTTCGAAAGTACAAGCTTGCATTTGATTGGATTACGGAAAGCACTTGACTAGAAATATTATGTGTGATAATATTTTAATGTTATTGTTTGTAGCAGCACCCGTTGCTACAACCGCTCTGAAAAGGTTCAAGTATTCGAGTTTCGGATCACCTTTTGTAAGGCGAGTCTTAGTCTAAGAGGAGGTGCAAGTATGTACGCAATTATTGAAACTGGTGGTAAACAAATCAAAGTTGAACAAGGGCAAGAAATCTACATTGAAAAATTAGATGCAAATGCTGATGAAGTTGTAACTTTCGAAAAAGTTTTATTCGTAGGTGGAGAAGAAGTTAAAGTTGGCGCTCCATTCGTGAGTGGTGCTACTGTTACAGCGAAAGTTGTAAAAAATGGCAAAGCTAAAAAAATTACTGTCTTCAAATACAAAGCGAAAAAGAACTATCACAAAAAACAAGGTCACAGACAGCCATACACTAAATTAGTAGTAGAATCTATTAGTTTATAAGATGATTAAAGTGACTATAACAAAAGATCAATCTGGTCATATTCATTCTTTCGAGATGAAAGGCCATGCCGATTTTGCGGAACATGGTAAAGATTTAGTATGCGCAGGAGCTTCTGCTGTATCCTTTGGTGCAGTTAATGCTGTGATCGCACTTACGGAAATCACGCCCATTATAAAGCAAAAAGGGGACGGAGGCTATTTATATGTCGAAGTTCCAAGCATATCAAATCTAGAAAAGGCTGCTCAAATACAGCTTATTTTAGAAGCGATGATTGTTTCTTTACAAACGATTGAGCAAGATTATGCCAAGTATATAAAAATAACCTTCAAAAAGTAGGAGGTGGAACATATGTTAAAATTAAATCTTCAGTTTTTCGCATCCAAAAAGGGAGTAGGTTCGACTCGTAACGGTCGTGACTCTCAATCGAAACGTCTAGGCGCTAAACGTGCTGACGGACAATTCGTATCAGGTGGATCAATTTTATACCGTCAACGCGGGACTAAAATTCATCCAGGTGAAAACGTTGGACGTGGTGGAGATGACACACTTTTTGCGAAAGTTGACGGTGTAGTGCGCTTTGAGCGTTACGGCCGCGACAAGAAAAAAGTAAGTGTATATCCTGTAGCTCAAGAAGCTTAATGAATAATAAAAGGACTGCATTTATGCAGTCCTTTTTGATTTCAAAAATTTCTTAAAAGTAAGCTATACTCTAAAAGCAAAATAGAATTATTCCTGTTATACTAGTAAAGATAGTTAATGTTGGGATGTGTCTAATATGAATCATAACGAAATTACTTTAAATGAAGTACTTCGCCATACAATGCATGATTATTTGAATAATATGCACCTATTACAGATGAACTTAGATATGGGAAAGTCCGAAGAAGTTAGAGCTTTAATAAAAAAATATTCCCAAAATTGCAGCCAATTTTTTGATATAAATAATATTGGCTTATATAAAACAAATGTATGGCTACAAACATTTAGTATTAAATATAATCAATTAACTTTAGATGTTCAAACATCTCTTCTAAATAGAAAAGCAGATATGTACGATGATGCTTTAATAGATTATCTAAATAGATTTGTGCTAGCTATTTACCCGCATTTTAGAGGATATCAAGAGCAGTTACTGAAACTTCATATCATTTCGGATGAATTTTTGGAAATACTAATAGATATTCGGGGAGATTGGTCTGATAATAATTGGCAGGATGAACAAGTAGGAGAGTTATTTCAACTGCAAATAATAGAAGCAACCAACAATTCGATAAAAGTAAAACTAATTGCAAGTGGAAGATTGGAGTGAATTAAATGTTTGTTGATCACGTGAAAGTATATGTCAAAGGTGGCGACGGCGGAGATGGTATGGTTGGATTCCGTCGTGAGAAATATGTTCCTTTAGGAGGTCCCGCAGGTGGGGACGGAGGAAACGGTGGCGACGTTATCTTCGAGGTTGAAGAAGGTCTTCGTACGTTAATGGATTTCCGCTATAAGCGAATTTTTAAAGCTGAGAGAGGAGTTCATGGTGGTAGTAAGAATATGCATGGTGCCAATGCGGATGATTTGATCATTAAAGTTCCACCGGGAACAGTAGTTAAAAATGAAGAAACAGGGGAAGTCATAGCTGATTTAGTAGAGCATGGTCAAAAAGCTGTTATTGCAAGAGGTGGCCGTGGTGGTAGAGGGAACTCTCGTTTCGCAACGCCTGCAAATCCAGCTCCAGAGCTTTCTGAAAAAGGCGAACCAGGTTTCGAGTTAAATGTTGAGCTAGAGCTAAAAGTTTTAGCAGACGTTGGATTAGTTGGGTTCCCGAGTGTCGGAAAATCTACTTTACTATCAGTTGTATCAGCAGCTAAGCCTAAAATTGCTCCGTACCATTTTACTACAATTGTACCAAACCTAGGAATGGTGGAAACAGAAGATCATCGTAGCTTTGCGATGGCGGATCTACCAGGACTAATTGAAGGCGCACATGAAGGAGTAGGGCTTGGTCATCAGTTCTTACGTCATATTGAACGTACGCGTGTAATCGTACATGTTATCGATATGTCTGGAATGGAAGGGCGCGATCCTTACGAGGATTATTTAACGATTAATGAGGAACTAAAACAATATAATCTTCGTTTAACGGAAAGACCACAAATTATTGTAGCCAATAAAATGGACATGCCAGATTCCGAAGACAATTTAAAAGAATTTAAAGAAAAAGTCGGATCAGATATGAAAGTATTCCCGATTTCAGCGATTTCTCGTCAAGGGTTACAAGAATTATTATTTGCTGTAGCAGATATGTTAGAGGTAGCACCAGAATTCCCATTAGAGGAATTAGTAGAGGAAGAAACAGAAACCTCTGTTATGTACAAATATCAAGCTAAACAAGATGACTTCACAATTTCAAGAGATGATGATGGGGCCTTCGTACTTGCTGGTGGATCAGTAGAAAGATTATTTAAAATGACTGACTTCAGTAGAGAAGATTCTATCCGCAGATTCTCGAGACAACTACGTGGAATGGGAATTGATGATGCCCTACGTCAGCGTGGAGCTAAAGATGGAGATACAGTACGATTATTGAAATTTGAATTTGAGTTTATCGAATAGAGGAAAGTAGGGAACCGCATGAAAGATGTGACAAGCCAGAGATTTTTTTTAGTACGGGAGGATGTGCTGACAGAGGCAATGCAAAAAACCTTGGAAGCAAAACACCTCCTTCAATCTGGGAAAGTATCTTCGATATGGGATGCAGTAAAAGAGGTAGATTTATCTCGAAGTGCTTTTTATAAATATCGCGATGCGGTTTTTCCATTCCATTCGATCGTTCAAGAACGGATTTTAACTGTCTTTCTACAATTAGAAGATAGAGAAGGAACGCTTGCTAGGTTGTTGCAATTAGTGGCTGACTCTACATGTAATGTGTTGACAATCCATCAAACGATACCGATACAAGGAAGAGCTAGTGTAACATTATCACTGGATGTAACAGCGATGAACAAGGAATTAGAAGAATTTTTAAATGAAATGAAGCGACTGGACTTTGTGGAATCTGCAGAAGTAATTAGCTCTGGCGCTTTATAATAGGAAAGCGGAAGATGCCATCCAGCAGGGAAAAGCGCTGGAAGACTTAAAGTAAAAGGCGTCCTTTGCCTATTCCAAAAGTCTGAAGCGATCGAGCTGCTGACATCTGGAGCTAGACAAATAAGGAGGTTTTTCCAATGACAACCAAACAAGTTGCTTTTCTAGGACCAGAAGCTTCTTTTACACATTTAGCAGCAAAGTCATTATTTCAACAAGAGCTGTTAGTGCCAATTCGTACTATACCTGAATGTATTGAAGCTGTAGCAACTGGAGAAGTAGATATAGCAGTAGTTCCGCTGGAAAATGCGTTAGAGGGCACCGTTCCGTTAACGATAGACTATTTGTTCCATGAGGCAGAGCTTTACGTAATTGCGGAGCTATTATCTCCAATCGAGCAGCATTTAATGGTTCATCCAAGTAATGTGGGGAGATGGGAAGACATGACAATCGTTTACTCCCATCCACATGCTTTGGCGCAATGCCACAAATATTTGTATTACCGATTTGGAAAAGTACCCTTAGAACAATCATCTTCAACCGCAGCCGCAGCAAAATATGTTTCTGAACACGAAGATTTATGTATCGCAGCGATTGGAAATACTTCAGCCGCATCGGAATATGGTTTGGAAATTGTTGAACAGAATATACATGATTTTCATTTTAATCACACTCGTTTTTTTGTGATTTCTAAAAAGAATCATTGTATCGAACGAGATGGCCATACAGGTCAAGTTAAAACAACGGTAATGATTACCTTACCTAAAGACGATCGCTCTGGTGCATTACATCAGGTGCTTTCCGTATTTGCATGGAGACAGCTCAATTTAAGTAAAATTGAGTCAAGACCACTAAAAACTGGTTTAGGGCAATATTTCTTTATCATGGATGTTCTAGAAGATGAAAAGAAGCCAATGATGATCGGGGCCATGGAAGAGTTAAAAGCTCTTGGTTGTGGCGTAAAATCATTAGGCTCATATTATACATACGAAACAAAAAACGAAGCAATCCGTTCATAAAAGGATTCGCTTCGTTTTTTTTTTTTTTTGCGGGGGAGCAGAAATGATAAACAGTGAAGAAACACCGGAAAGTTTCATGGAATCACCTGAATACTTTAGAGAAACACCCGAATGTAGAAGAGAATCACCTGAATAAACTCAAGTAACACCGGAAAGTGCAGACGAAACATCAGAATGTCACTACTTTCCAGTTTAAAACACAGGTGTTATCCTTCCATCAAATAACCTTTTTCTCTAATTGCACTGATAGCTCTATTTAAAATTTCTTCGGTTGGCGCGGACAATAAATGCAAATGAATTCCAGCAGTAAGCTCCAATAAAAATGGAGCATCCGTATCTCGCACTTTCTTTAAAAACATTTCTACGTCGTGTCGATTAGAAACCATAATAGAAGAAGTGATTTCTCCGTAAACAGGGTGTTCAACAGTCACGTTTTCTACAGTGACTCCAGCATCAACTAAAGTTAAAAGCTCATCCTCTGAATGGATTGATTGATGATTGCACGCTACTCGTCGTTGAATATATGGAATGCTTTCTTTATCGGGCAGTACAATATAGCCTTGACTAGTAGACATAATAGGGGCATTTGTTGCTTTTAATAATGTTATATCATTTACAATCACCTGCCTGCTGACATTGGTGAGCTTTGCTAACTCTGTGCCAGTCACAGGTGCTTGTTGTTCCTTTAAATAGGAAAAAATCCAATTCCTACGGTCCACACCTTTTAACTTTTTCACGATTAACCCCTCCGAACTTGCATAATGACTTGGTTCCTATTCATAAGTTTATCATGAAGGGATGGTTGTTTGTTTAAAATCTGTGACCAATTTAAGGTGTTACACATAATTTAGAGGAGAAGGAAGGAGGAAGACAGTGCAAACTCATGTTGTTGTAAAAGGGGACACTCTGTGGAAAATTTCCAGAAATTATGGTGTTTCTTTTGAGGAATTAAAGAAAGTTAATGCGCATTTAGCTAATCCGGAATATATTGTGCCTGGTATGAAAATTTTTATTCCGAATTCGAAAAAAATGGAATCGACGACTCATCCATACAGTGATCATCGACCAGTTAAGAAAGAAATGGTCAAAAAAGAAATGAAAAAGGAGGAAGTTAAAATCTCGGAACATAATAAAGCGAACATGCATCCAGTACCACCAGTAGTACCTGTAGTGCCGATGCCGCAACCGATGCCAGTGGCACCTACGTATCAAAAGCCACACCAACCACACCAACCCAAGCCACACCAACCACACCAACCCAAGCCACACCAACTCAAGCAACAACAAAAACCACAGCCGCAACCGCAACCTCAGCCATCCTATACATTTCCAATTCATACGATGCCCGTCCCTAACATTGAGATGACCCCGTCTCCCCAAGGCTGGAGATTGATGGAGTCTACGTCTATTCACATCCATAACCATATCGAGAATTATGATATAGAGGTTGAAAAATCACCAACACCGCAACCAACACCGCCGCCTGTCCAACCAATGCCTATTCAACCAACACCACAGCTAACAAGCCCGATAGCAGAAGAAGCTTCACCGATGTTCGAAGCTTCACCTACATTCCCGACAATGTATCCGTGTCCACCATTTCAACAATTTCCATACATGCATCACCAAGCAGACTACGGAGGATGTCCTTGTGTACAGATATGTTATGTTCCTGTATATCCATGTCCTCCCTATCATCCCTATCATCATTATTAAAACGTGAGTACGTATATACGGCAAATTAAGAAAAATGTATGGAAATGGAAAAATGAAAACGGCATATTCTCTGTAAAAAAATATCCGACCATTGAACAGGCAGAAAAAATTCGCGTAATTCATAAAGAACTAGAAGACATTGATAAACCTTTTATACTTCCGATTATTGAATCGACACAAGATGATTTTATTATACAACCATGGTATAAAGGGACACATACGGTTTCCTATCGTTTTAAAGAAGATCGAAAGGCAGTCTATTCTTTGCTGAGTCAAATTCATGAGACCAATCGTATAATTGACTGGGAAGATAGTAATTTATTTTATTCTTTTAATCTTATTTCTAAATGGCAGAATCGGAAATGGAAGATGAATGAAATCTCTTTTTTCATCGAGTCATATATAGGGTGCAATCAGACAAAACTATTGTTGCTTTTTGGAGATATTGCATTGCAAAATATGAAACCATTTAATATGGAAAAACGTACCTTACTTCATGGAGATGTTGTTCATCATAATTTTTTATCAGACAGCTCTGATTATAAAATAATTGATTTTGATTTGGCTGTGATAGGTCCAAGTGAAATGGAAAATATACTATGGATGCATCGGGTACTTCCGGAAATAGACTATGATATTCTGTCGCTAATCCAAGAATTCCCGCATCTTGAAAAAGTGGTACGACGTTATAAGGAAGCGATGATGTATCCAAATGAGCTATACCGAGAATGGTTGTATGCGTACTCATTACCAAAAGAGCGTAAACAGAAATTTATCGATCAGTTAATACCCTATACGAATAAAGCACTAACAGAATGGCCTAATTTATGCTATACTATAAGTAAACTATAATCGTTCTATTTAGGAGTTGGTCGCTCGGGCTTTGAGCGGCCTTCTTTGTTTGTTATGCTATAATGACAGTATGAATTGTGAGGGATTTAAAGGATGTATGATTACATAAAAGGACAAGTAACTCGGGTCACACCGGAGTATGTGGTAGTAGAACAGCAGGGAATTGGATACCAACTTTTTACGCCAAATCCATTTGCTTTCAAAAAAAGTGAGGAAATGGTCCAAGTTTATACGCACTTTCATGTCCGTGAGGATGCAGAGCAGCTAATGGGATTTCCTAGCCTTGCGCAGAGGGAATTATTTCGTAAACTTATTTTAGTTTCTGGAATTGGTCCCAAAGGTGCTTTGGCTATCTTAGCTAGTGGAGAGCCTACCCACGTCATTCAAGCAATTGAAAGGGAAGATGAAACATTTTTAGTAAAATTTCCAGGAGTAGGAAAGAAAACTGCCCGCCAAATGATATTAGATTTAAAAGGAAAGTTAAATGATTTAATAGATTTTGAACAGCTACAGTTCGAAGATGATGAACCTAACTTATTTGACAATGGGGAAGCTGATCATGAACTTGAAGAAGCGATGCTTGCACTAACAGCATTAGGATATTCGGAAAGAGAATTAGCTAAAATACGCCCACTGCTTAAAGCGGAGGCTGGACTGCAAACAACCGATCAATTTATGAAGAAAGCTTTACAATTATTATTTGCAGGTAAATAAAAGAAAGGAGGTTCTAGGTATGGATGAACGTGTCATTTCAAGCGAAATCTCCAATTTTGACGAACCTTTCGAGCAATCACTTCGTCCACAGTTTCTAAAGCAATATATTGGGCAAGATAAGATTAAACATAATTTAGAAATTTTTATCGAAGCAGCTAAAATGAGAAGTGAAAGCTTAGATCACTGTCTTTTATATGGACCTCCTGGACTTGGTAAAACAACACTTGCGGCCGTAATTGCAAATGAAATGGACGTCCAAATTAGAATGACAAGTGGTCCAGCTATCGAGCGTCCTGGTGACTTAGCAGCAATAGTTAGTTCGTTGGAGCCTGGAGATGTATTATTTATAGACGAAATTCATCGGTTAAATCGATCCATCGAGGAAGTGCTTTATCCTGCAATGGAAGACTTTTGTTTGGATATAGTTGTCGGAAAAGGACCAGCCGCAAGAAGTGTGCGACTTGATCTGCCACCATTTACGTTAATAGGTGCCACTACTAGAGCCGGGGCGTTATCTGCACCTTTACGTGATCGCTTTGGTGTTTTGCTACGACTAGATTACTATGATGAAGATGCATTAACCTCCATTGTGGTTCGCAGTTCAGAGCTGTTTAATGCATCCATTGACCATGAATCTGCTGGCGAAATCGCCAGAAGATCGAGAGGTACTCCACGTATTGCTAACCGCTTATTAAAAAGAGTACGAGATTATGCACAGGTTCGCGGAAATGGACATATCTCGGTTGATATTGCTAAAGAGGCATTGGAGCTGCTTCAAGTAGATCCTCGTGGATTAGATCATATCGATCATAAACTAATAATGTCTATGATTGACCGCTTTAGAGGCGGTCCGGTTGGCTTAGATACCATCGCAGCAAGTATTGGTGAAGAGTCTGCAACGATTGAAGATGTATATGAACCATATCTTCTGCAAATTGGTTTTATCCAACGATCTCCCAGAGGAAGAATTGTTACGCCACTAGCTTATGACCATTTTGGAATTTCATTTCCAGTGGAAAGAAAAGAATAAAAAAGGATGTCCTATATATGAGAGTAGAAGATTTTGATTTTGAATTACCAGAAGAACTAATTGCCCAAACACCACTTTTGGACAGAACGAGTAGTAAGCTATTAATAGCAGATTTTGAAAAACAGTCGTATACACATACTCACTTTAAGGAAATACTAAATGAATTAAATGAAGGAGATTGCCTTGTGTTGAACGATACGAAGGTAATGCCTGCTCGTCTAATGGGTGTGAAACAAGAAACTGGAGCGAATGTAGAAGTTCTATTATTGACACAAATAGAAGGAGATCAGTGGGAGACACTAGTGAAACCTGCAAAACGTGTCAAAATAGGCACAGAAATTACTTTTGGTGAAGGTTTGTTGAAAGCTGTCTGTACAGGCATAAAAGACCATGGTGGACGAATTTTCCGTTTTGAATATGCGGGCGTATTTTTTGAGGTATTAGACCAATTAGGAGAAATGCCGCTTCCCCCATATATTCATGAAAAACTGGAAAATAAAGATCGATATCAAACAGTTTATGCAAAAGAGCAAGGTTCTGCGGCGGCACCAACAGCCGGCTTACATTTCACAGAGGCATTATTAGATGACATTCGCGCAAAAGGTGTTAAAATAGCGTTTGTGACATTACATGTAGGACTAGGAACTTTCCGACCTGTTAGTGTAGATTCTATTGATGACCATGAAATGCATTCTGAATTTTATCGGATTACAGAAGAGACAGCAGATGTTATTAACCAAGTGAAGGCATCTGGAGGAAAAGTTGTTGCAGTTGGGACTACCTCTACGAGAACATTGGAAACAGTGGCAACTAAATTTGATGGACAACTTCAAGCAGATAGTGGATGGACTTCAATATTTATATATCCAGGTTATGAATTTAAGTGTATAGATGGAATGATTACAAATTTCCACTTACCTAAATCTACTTTAGTAATGCTCGTGAGTGCAATTACTTCTAAAGAGTTTATACTCAGTGCCTATAAGGAAGCAGTCGATTTAAAATATCGCTTTTTCAGCTTTGGAGATGCCATGTTTATAAAAGGAAGGAATTATTAAATGACAGCAGTTACGTATGAACTTATAAAAAAAGACAAACAAACAGGTGCAAGGTTGGGTGTTGTACACACGCCTCACGGATCGTTTGAAACACCTGCATTTATGCCAGTAGGTACACAAGCAACAGTAAAAACAATGGCACCCGAAGAGATCAAAGAAATGAACGCCGGTATTATTCTTAGTAATACCTATCACCTATGGCTTCGCCCAGGAAACGACATTATTCGCGAAGCAGGCGGACTTCATAAATTTATGAACTGGGATCGTGCGATTCTTACAGATTCCGGAGGTTTCCAAGTATTTAGTTTGAGTGATATGCGTAAAATTGAAGAGGAAGGTGTTCATTTTCGTAATCACCTCAACGGGGATAAATTATTTTTAAGTCCTGAAAAATCAATGCAAATTCAAAATGATTTAGGTTCTGATATTATGATGGCATTCGATGAGTGTCCGCCTTATCCAGCATCTTTTGAATATATGAAAGCATCTGTAGAACGTACATCACGTTGGGCAGAGCGCTGTTTAACTGCGCATACGAATACTGATAAGCAAGGGCTATTTGGGATTATCCAAGGTGGAGAATATGAGGAATTACGCCGTCAGTCTGCAAAGGATTTAGTTTCTCTTGATTTTCCTGGTTATGCCATCGGAGGATTGTCTGTTGGTGAACCAAAAGATGTGATGAATCGTGTACTGGATTTTACAACGCCGATGATGCCTGAAAACAAGCCACGCTATTTAATGGGTGTTGGTTCACCTGACTCATTAATAGACGGTGCTATTCGAGGCGTAGACATGTTTGACTGTGTATTACCAACACGTATTGCACGCAATGGTACATTCTTTACTCATCAAGGACGTCTAGTTATTAAAGGAGCTAAGTTTGCTCGTGATTTTGGTCCTATCGATGAGAAATGCGATTGTTACACATGTAAAAATTATTCACGTGCTTATATTCGCCACTTATTCAAAGCGGATGAAACATTTGGTTTACGTTTAGCGTCTTATCATAATCTGCATTTCCTAATGAAATTAATGGAAAATGTAAGACAAGCAATACGTGAAGATCGTTTGCTAGATTTCAAAGAAGAATTTTTTGAAGAATATGGGTATAACAAACCAAATGCAAAAAACTTCTGATTCTTGTATACTAGGTAAAGAGATAAAAGGGGGGAAATAAATACATGGATACATTAGTAGGTTTGTTGCCAATTATTGCGATGTTCGCTGTTATGTGGTTCTTCATCATTCGACCAGCACAAAAGCGTCAAAAAAACACAGCATCAATGCAAAACAATATTAAACGTGGAGACGATATCATCACTGTTGGTGGGTTACACGCAAAGGTAGATGCAGTAGATGATCAAACGATCTTCGTAACTGTTGCAGACGGAACTCGTTTACAATTCGAGCGCGTTGCAGTAGGACGAGTAGTAACAGAGTCGAAATAATTATGAAATGTGAAAGCGCCTATGTTAGCTCCGACAGGCACTGGAAGGATTTCGCGTAAAGGCGCACTTTGCCTTTTCCGAAAGACTGAAGTGACCCGAGGAGCTAGGCGCTGGAACAAACTACATAAATTCGTAGTATACTAGTCAACTTTACAAAAATACATAAGAAAAAGAACTTATTCATTTTATGAGTAAGTTCTTTTTCTTTGGGCAAGGTAATTATGAGGTGATTATGTGCAGGATTTGATCATAATTATAATTCGGACATTTATTTTGTATTGGTTTATTTTGTTGATTCTTCGTCTGATGGGGAAAAGAGAAGTTGGCGAGCTTAGTATTTTTGACTTAGTTGTCTTTCTTTTAATAGCGGAGGTCGCAGCATTTTCATTGGACGATCCTCACAGTAGTTTTTTTCATGCAATAGTTCCAGTGATTATATTGTTTCTCATTCAGATTGCCGTATCCTACATTTCTTTAAAAAGCAAAAAGTTTCGTGATGTGATGGAAGGCGAGCCTTCAATACTAATCCGGGATGGAATTATCATTGAGAAAGAGATGAGAAAACAACGTTACAATTTAGATGATATGCTTCAACAACTACGAGAACAACAAATTGGTTCGATTCAGTCCGTCTCTTATGCTTTTTTGGAGCCATCAGGAAACTTATCCGTCTTTAAAAAAGAAGGAGAACAATACGTATTTCCTCTTATAATAGACGGTGATATACAATATAGACATTTAGAGCATATTGGTAAAAATGAAAAATGGTTGATACAAGAACTAGAGCAAAAGCAAATCATGAACTCTAAAAAAATATTTTACTGTAGTTATGAAAACGAAGTGCTATATATTCAGCTAAAGACTTCTTTTTAGTCATGTTTTCTCAGAATCTGTTCTTAGACGTTTTTGCAATCTTGAAAATGACGCTTATCTCTTTTCGTTTAATCTGTCTAAAAAGTACTAATGCAACTGTTAAATATACCATAGTGATAAGACAATCGATTAGTAAAGAATGACTTCCGATAGAAATTATCAATGGTCTTGAGATGATGGTTAACAAAAATACTGCATAGGGTATTACAAAAAAAGAGAAGCCAATTTGTGCTTCTTTTTTTTCCTTCAAAGAAGCGATATGTAAAAAAGAAGTAATCAATACCCCAAATCCAATCGCAACGATAGCACCTTTTTCTTGAATAGTTACTTGTGAAGCTAGGAAGAATAGTAATAATAGTTTCCCTACGCCACCATATAGGGAATTGAGAAATGCAGCTTTTGAATTATTTAAGGCTTGTAAAATAGAAAACAAAGGACTTTGAATATAATAAAAGAAAAAAATAGGCGACAGAATTTTCATATAAACCGTTGCATTTTCAACGTGAAATAGTGTCTTTACTAACTCACCGCCGTGCAGATAAAACAGTGTAGCAGCGTAACAGCCTGTTAATGTAGAGAATTTTAAGGAAAGGTGAATTCTTTCTTTTAATAACTTGAAATTTTTTCGTGCAAACGCATCACTAACAGCCGGAATTAGAACAATAGAAAGTGCGTATGGGATGAAAGAAGGAAATAACAGTAAAGGAACTAAAACACCTGAAATAACTCCATAAAGTGTAGTAGCCGCCACTGCAGTGATTCCTGTAATAGCTAAAGCCTTGATAAAAATAATTGGCTCCAAAAACCATGTGAAGGATCCGAAAAGTTTACTCCCTGAAGACGGTAATGCAATTGCGAAAAGTGGAGAAAGTGGATATCCTTTAGATGTTTTGCTATACGTTTGTTTTGTTTTCCATCTGTCATATTTCCATTTTAAATAGAGTAATGCGATAAGTTCAGCGATTAGAGCTAAGATCATCGCATAAGCAGCAGCTTCTTGTGGAGATGTGGAAGTTAAAAAGAAAGGAAGTACAAAACTGATTAAAAGAATACGAACGACTTGCTCCATTAATTGAGCAACTGCTGTTTCTTCTAATCGTGCTATTCCTTGGAAAAATCCTTTCAATATTCCTCCAGCAGCGGCAATTGGAACAATTGCGATGGATACATACAATGTCATAGTGATTGCATCATTTTTTAATAGATTACCTGAGATATATGGAGCTACAAAGATAAATAGTGGAGTGAAAAGTAATATGGAAACAACCGTAACGATTACAGAAGTTCGCATAACAGAGAAATAATCTGATGTCGCACTTCTTGCTCGTACCTCTGCAATAATTTTAGCCATTGCAATTGGAATACCAAGCTGTACCAAAGAAAGGAAAAAGATAAAAGCTGGATAGGCAGTCATGTAAATTCCAACTGTTTCTTCCCCAGTTAAGCGAACAAACTGCATACGATAAATAAACCCTAACAACTTGGATAAAAAAATGGAAATCATTAACAAAATTGAGCCTTTTAAAAATGTAGACAATTAAACACTTCCTTCTCAAATACAGGAACTTCGTATACAATAACAATATGCATATTGCTTAGTACATTATTCTTTAAAAGAGGTGCGATATTATGGAAAATAATTATGATGATATTTTTACGCACGTACTACCAGCTATAGAAAGTAAGAAAAATGAGTTTGTCGTTTATCAATACGATACGGTTACGGAAAAAGACATTTGGAAGTTTTGTGTGAACAAAAAATGGAGAAAAAAAGATATTACTTCCTTGCCTTTATATCAAATCATAAATGATATACTAACCATTTCTCCCGCAGAGTTTATGACTTTTGAACAAATTGAAAATCAAAGAACATCTAATTGGTTTTCTGAGATCAATCAAGAAGAGTTGCAATTGTTATTGAACCCAGGTTTCGAAGAAAAATAAGTGGATGGTTATTTGACAGTAAGCGCAACGTGTTTCATAATAAACTTGTTGCTTTTTTTTGAGGAGGAAATCTACATATGAAAACTAGAGGACGTATAGTAGCGTTTTTATTGCTACTCGTTATTTTTGCAGGGACAATCAGTCCTACAGTTGGTGGAGTATTAAATAATATAAAACTTGGTTTGGACTTACAAGGTGGATTCGAAGTACTTTATCAAGTAGAGCCTTTAAAAGGAAAAGAAGATCAGAAAATTACGGAAGACATAGTGAAAGACACAGCGGCCGCACTTACGAATCGTATTGATGCATTGGGAGTAAATGAACCAAGTATTCAAATCGAAAGCGGTAACCGTATTCGTGTCCAACTCGCTGGAGTAGAAGATCAAAACTCTGCGAGAGAACTTCTTTCTACCCAAGCAAATTTAACATTCCGTGATACGGATGATAATATTATGCTGGATGGAAATGATTTAAAACAAGGTGGAGCAAAGGATGCTTTTAATCAACAAGGGCAACCAATTGTTACGCTACAATTGAAGGATGCAAACAAATTCGCAGAAGTTACTTCAGAAATTGCAGCTAAACCAGCTCCAGATAATGTATTAGTTATTTGGTTAGATTTCGAAGAAGGTGTAGATTCCTACGCTGCTGAAGTGGTAAAACCGAAACCTAAATTCACTTCTGCACCAAGAGTATCTCAACAAATCAGTTCTAATAGTGTAGAAATTTCGGGTTCTTTCACTGTAGATGAGACAAAAAGCTTGTCGGGGATTTTAAACGCCGGGGCATTACCAGTTCATCTTGACGAAATTTACTCAACATCTGTTGGTGCCCAGTTTGGATCACAAGCATTAAGTAGCACAATATTAGCTGGGATTATAGGTATCTCTGCAATCTTTGTTTTTATGCTTTTATATTATAGACTACCAGGTTTAGTAGCGATTATTTCGTTAATTGTTTATATGTTCTTGATTCTCATTATCTTTGATTGGATTAATGGAGTTCTAACATTACCAGGTATAGCGGCAATTGTCCTTGGGGTAGGTATGGCAGTAGACGCCAATATCCTGACATATGAACGAATCAGGGAAGAATTACGAGTCGGTAAATCGGTTAAAAAAGCTTTTGATACCGGAGCGAAAGAGGCATTTACTGCGATTTTAGATGCGAATATAACGACACTTTTAGCTGCAGTAGTATTGTTCTACTTTGGGACAAGTTCTGTTAAAGGATTCGCTACATTACTTATTATTAGTATTTTAGTGGTGTTCATTACAGCGGTTTGGGCTTCTAGAATTTTGTTAGGTCTACTCGTACACAGTGGATATTTAGATAACAAACCAGGCTGGTTAGGAATTTCGAAAAAACGTATTCATGCTCCTGAAGAAAATGTGGATACACTTGACCTGACTACTAAATTTGATCGTTTGGATTTTGTGCATAATCGTAAAATATTCTATACTGCCTCTATTGTCTTAACAGTTGCAGGGATTATCATTTTAAGTATATTTAAATTGAATCTTGGAATTGATTTCTCTCAAGGAACTCGAGTGGAAATTCAATCGACGAACTCCTTGACAAAAGAATTTATCGCAGAAAAGCTAGATAAAATAAATATGACTTCTGAGGATATCGTGCTTTCAGGAGATAATAATCAGAACGCGGTAATTCGTTACAAAGAGGACTTTTCACAGGATGAAGTGAAGCTATTCAAAACGGAAATGACGAAAGAGTTTGGTATTGACCCAACTGTAAGTAGTGTATCTCCAACAGTTGGACGAGAGCTTGCTAAAAATGCAATTTATGCTCTTTTGTTTGCTGCTCTAGGTATCGTCATTTATGTTGCATTTCGTTTTGAATGGAGAATGGGTCTTGCTTCGATTGTTTCGTTATTGCATGATGCATTCTTAATGGTCTCTATCTTTAGTATTTTACGCTTAGAAGTGGATATAACATTCATTGCAGCGGTCTTAACAATTGTCGGTTATTCCATAAACGATACAATTGTGACGTTTGACCGTATACGTGAAAATTTACATCGCAGCAAAAAAATTACTACAGAAGAAGAACTTGCTACTATCGTCAATAAATCGTTAAGACAGACTCTTGGTCGTTCCGTTAATACCGTATTAACAGTAATCCTTGTAGTTGTTGCCCTTCTAATTTTCGGAGCAGAAGGTATTCGCAACTTCAATATCGCTTTGTTAATAGGTTTAATCGCAGGTACGTATTCTTCTATTTTAGTCGCAGCTCAATTGTGGTTTGATTTAAAAGTGAAAGAATTGCGTAAGACTGGCGGGCTTGATGTGAAAAAAGAAGAGAAAAAATGGGGTTCTGATGAGCCTGTCGTTTAATGTTTAAGAAGAATATGGAGCAGGGTATAACAACGTATACCCTGTTCTATTTTTTTGTGTTACATTTAGAAGAAAAGAGGTGCCAACATGAAACTGCAATGGTCATTATTATTTGGTTTGCTATTCGCTATTATTATCGCTTTGTTTGCTATTTACAATGTAGATACTGTTCCAGTCAACTATGTGTTTGGAACCGCACAATGGCCACTTATTCTCGTTATCTTAGGTTCGGCTCTATTAGGAGTGCTACTAAGTGGGTCTGTTGCAATTTATCGGTCGTTTGTCTTATCAAGGAAAGTTAAGCACTTGGAGAAAGAGCTGGAAAAGAAAGAGGCTACAATTGGTGTATTACAGAACGAGGTAGTTGCTTATAAAGAAAAAACAGTAGAATTTTTTGAAGAGCCAGTAACTATAAAAGATGAGAATTCAACTATTTAAAGACAAAACCTTTTGACATTGTCAGAAGGTTTTTTTCGGAATAAGCATATAAAAATGTCCTGTGAACACTAGGTTCTTGGTTTTTAAAGAATTGATAAAGAAGCAGTGGAGCGCCAGAAATTGTATCTTCTGGCGCTTATTCTAAGTATAAGAAAATAGATTTTCTCTGCTTTTCTCTAGTTATCAAAAAATGTACTAACCTGTTTCTAATAGTTGTAGGAGGGCTACGGACAGGCAAACGCCATAAAATTATCGAAAAAAGAAATGCTAGTCGTGACGACAGTCACGACTAGCATTTCCCTAAAAAAACCGGTAATACTAAAGCAATAAGTCTGTCCAAAACCCTTCGAAAACGTTAAAAACAGGTTTCGAAATATAAGGACCGGGCTTCTTTTTGGTCGGTTTTTCTTTAGAGTGTGTATTATTGCTAAGATATGCCTTTTTCACAACGTTTCAACTTATGTTAAGGTATAATAGATTACAAGGAAGTGAAGAAAATGATTCAATCTCAAAAAAAATGGCTAGTTTCAAGGCCTAATATACAAGTAGTAGAAATGTTAGAAAAAGAGCTATCAATTCCGAGAATTTGTGCAAAAGTATTGGCATCTAGAGGATTTGAGCAGGTAGAAGATGCGAAATCATTTTTACATGTAACGGCTGAACAACTACATAACCCTTTCTTACTTCCAGGCATGGAAGCGTTAGTTGCTCGTGTACATCAAGCGGTTGATGCAGGAGAACGTATTATGGTTTACGGAGATTATGATGCGGACGGAATTACAAGCACTACTATAATGATGAAAACACTAGATTCACTTGGTGCAGATGCCATCTATAAGATTCCAAATAGATTTATTGATGGTTATGGGCCAAGTGAACGTTTGTTTCAAGAAGCCAGTGATGAAGGCGTGAAACTAATTATTACAGTTGATAATGGTATTTCGGGTCTAAAACCTATTGAGTTTGCTAAGGAGTTAGGAATGGACGTCATTGTTACAGACCACCATGAACCTGGCGATAGTTTACCAAAGGCAGATATTATTATTCACCCAGGCTTAGGAGATACAAAATATCCTTTTCCATACCTAGCAGGAGTAGGTGTTGCTTTTAAAGTAGCTCATGCATTACTTGGAGAAATTCCAAAGGAGTTCTTTTATCTCGTTGCAATCGGTACAATAGCGGATCTTGTTTCATTGTCAGGAGAGAATCGTTATTTAGTCCAACAAGGGTTAAAACAAATGCAACATACAGATTCTGTAGCGATTGAAGCATTAGCAAATGTGAGTGGGGTAGAGCTTCGTTCAATTGATGAAGAGACCGTTGGATTTATGTTCGGACCGCGGATTAATGCGGTAGGAAGACTAGGAGAAGCTGCACCTGGTGTTGACTTGTTTTTAACGGAAAATCCTAACAACGCTCTTGCACTGGCTAATATGCTCAATGAAAAAAATAAAGAACGCCAAGCAATCGTAAAGCAAATTACGGATGAGGCAATGCAACAATTGGAACAATATCCGCCTTTGGAGGGACCAAGTGTCATTGTAGTAGGGAAAGTAGGATGGAATCCAGGAGTGCTGGGAATTGTTGCTTCCAAACTAGTTGAAAAATATTATAGACCTGCTATTGTATTAGGATTTGATGAAGAAAAAAGTATTGCTAAAGGATCCGCTCGTAGTATTGAAGGATTCCATATGTATAAAGAGCTTGCCAAGAACCAAGATATTGTCCCTCATTTTGGTGGACATCCTATGGCCGCAGGTATGACATTGTCATTAGATAATGTAGATGAGCTCCGTGAAAGATTAAACGAGCAAGCGAAAAATAGTTTGTCAGAAGATCAATTAATACCTATTGTATCAATTGACGTACCATTGGAAATGGATGAAATATCTACAGAATCCATAGAATCATTAAAAAAACTAGCACCCTTTGGAATGGACTTTGCAAAACCAGTTTATTGCATTGAGAATGTAGAAGTTTCAACCGTTCGTAAAATTGGCTCTGCCCAAAATCATTTGAAAATGGAATTGAAACAAGGGGCTGTCCTTTTAGATGCAATCGGATTTGGAAAAGGGCAACTAGCAGACGAGATAGCTCCAACAACTAAGTTATCTTTTATTGGTGATTTACAGATCAATGAATGGAATGGACGTAAAAAAGCCCAATTAATGATACAGGATGTAAAAACGGATGAATGGCAGCTTTTTGATATTAGAGGAATCCGACAAGTAAATCGCTGGAAATCACTTATTCCTGCAAAAGATACAGTGTATGTTGCATTTAATGAAGATACGATTAATCATTTTAGTTCTACGATCGACAACAAACTCTATTTGATGAGTGAATTGCTGGAGCAGTCCATTCATGCACAATATGTAGTTCTCTTAGATTTACCTGAAGATGAGCAATCTCTGATTAAATTAATGCAATATCATTCTTGGAAACGGATATACGCACACTTTTATACGAATGAATCCTCTTATTTCGAGGGATTACCGACGAGAGATCAATTTAAATGGTATTTCTCTTTCTTAGCAAAAAGAAAAACATTTGCATTGAAACAGCATATTCACGAATTATCTAAGCATACTGGTTGGAGTGAAAACACATTTAATTTTATGTCGAAGGTGTTTTTTGAACTAAGTTTTGTTAGAATAGACAATGGGATGTTAGTGCTCAACGAAAGTCCTGCAAAAAAGGATTTATCGGATGCGCCTGCATACAAACATCGTGAAAAACAGATGGAACTTGAACAAAAATTATTATACGCTCCGTATGTGGAGCTGAAACAATGGTTTGAAGAGCGAAGAGCAGCACAAACCGTTCCTGAGGAGGAGCAAGTATGGATTTAAAGCAATATGTAACAACAGTAGAAGATTGGCCAAAACCAGGCATCAGTTTTAAAGATATTACATCCATTATGGATAATGGAGAGGCATATAAATACGCAACTGACCAAATTGTAGAGTATGCAAAAAAAGTTGACGCTGAAGTAATTGTAGGACCTGAAGCTCGTGGGTTTATTACAGGATGTCCAGTTGCTTATGCGCTTGGTGTTGGTTTTGCACCGGTTCGTAAGGAGGGTAAACTTCCTCGTGAGGTCATTCGTGCGGAGTATGGTTTAGAGTATGGTAAAGATGTATTAACAATGCATAAAGACGCAGTTAAACCAGGGCAACGAGTGTTAATCGTTGATGATTTATTGGCGACAGGTGGTACAATAGATGCTACAATTCGCTTAGTAGAAGAATTAGGTGGAGTAGTGGTAGGTTGTGCATTTTTAATAGAGCTTACATACTTAGAAGGCCGCAACAAATTAGAAAACTATGATATTTGTACATTGATGCAATATTAATCAATGTATGGGTCAATGTTTGCTGTTAGCAAGCTTATTTAGGGTGGACTTTACAAGTCCCTCTTTTTTTTTATACAATATAGTTTATATACTATTTTAGAAATATAAAACGAAATCAGGTGAGTTGGCATGGCTAAAGATCAAGTGAAGACGGCAGAAGATGTGTTTGAAACACTCTTTACTTATATGAATGAAGATCATGTGAACTTTGTTAAGAAAGCTTATGCACTAGCAGAGCATGCACATAGAGAACAATTCCGAAATTCGGGTGAACCTTATATTCTACATCCTATTCAAGTAGCTGGTATTCTTGCTGATCTTCAAATGGATCCAGAAACCGTTGCTGCTGGTTTTTTACATGATGTAGTTGAAGATACAGATTATACTCGTGAAGATATAGTAGAGCAATTTAATGAAGAAGTGGCTCTGTTAGTAGAGGGCGTTACTAAACTAGGTAAGATTAAGTACATGTCTAAAGAAGAACAGCAAGCTGAAAATCATCGAAAAATGTTTATAGCAATGGCACAGGATATACGTATTATCCTTATTAAGCTTGCGGACCGTTTACATAATATGCGTACTTTGAAACATCTGCCTGAAGAAAAGCAACGCAGAATCTCCAATGAAACCTTAGAAATATTCGCACCACTCGCTCATCGACTTGGTATTTCAGCAATCAAATGGGAGTTAGAAGATACTGCATTACGATACCTAAATCCTCAACAATATTATCGAATTGTTAATTTCATGAAGAAAAAACGTACAGAACGTGAATCCTATTTAACTAATGTTATGGAAGATATACGAAAACAGTTAGTTGAAATGGAAGTTGAAGCGGATATATCTGGTCGACCAAAGCATATTTATAGTATTTATCGTAAAATGGTCGTCCAGAACAAACAATTTAACGAAATTTATGATTTACTGGCGATGCGGATCATTGTAGATAGCATTAAAGATTGTTATGCTGTCCTAGGAGTTATACATACGCTTTGGAAACCAATGCCTGGGCGTTTCAAAGATTATATAGCTATGCCTAAACAAAATTTATATCAATCGCTGCATACAACTGTTATAGGGCCAAATGGAGATCCTTTAGAGGTTCAAATCCGCACGGAAGAAATGCATAATATTGCAGAATTCGGGGTAGCTGCACACTGGGCATATAAAGAGGGTAAAAAAGTAGAAGCCGATAAAAAAACAATTGATTCTCAATTGACTTGGTTTAGAGAAATTTTAGAATATCAGCACGAATCTTCAAATGCGGAAGAATTTATGGAATCTTTAAAGTTTGATTTATTTTCTGATATGGTATATGTGTTCACACCTAAAGGAGACGTTGTAGAACTTCCTGCTAGCTCTGTTCCAATAGATTTTGCTTACCGGGTGCATTCAGAAGTTGGAAATAAAACAATTGGTGCAAAGGTTAACGGTAAAATGGTTCCACTTGATACGAAACTAAAAACAGGCGATATCATTGAAGTACTGACTTCCAAACAATCATTCGGTCCTAGTAGAGACTGGGTTAAAATAGCTCAATCATCTCAAGCGAAAAATAAGATCAAACAGTTCTTTAAGAAACAGTTACGTGATGAGAATGTTATCAAAGGGAAAGAGCAAGTAGAAAAAGAAATTAAATCACAAGACTTTGATATGAAAGAAGTACTAACTCCTGAAAATATAAAACGTGTATGTGATAAATATGCATTTACTGGAGAAGAAGACTTATATGCAGCTGTAGGATTTAATGGGATTACTGCGCAACAAGTGGTGAATCGATTAGCAGAAAAAATGCGGAAGATTCGAGATCAGGAAGAGGCATTAGAGAAAATAACAACCGAAATGCAGACGCCAACGGTCAACAAAACTACTGAATCAGGCGTGATCGTTAAAGGAATTGAGAATATGCTCATCCGCTTATCGCGCTGCTGTAGTCCAGTTCCAGGTGATGATATAGTTGGATTTATAACTAAAGGACGTGGAGTTTCAGTCCATCGCGCAGATTGTCCAAATGTACACAACGATGAGACACATTCACGAATCATTGAAGTAGAATGGGTAAAATCTGATACTCAAACGAAAAAAGAGTATCAAGTTGACATAGAAGTATCCGCATTTGATCGATCAGGCCTGTTGAATGAAGTTTTACAGGTAGTAAATGAATCTAAAACCAATATCGCCGCGGTAAACGGTAAGTCAGAAAATGATATTGCTATCATCCATTTAACTATCTTAATTTCGAATACTGCCCATTTAAACAGGGTAGCAGATCGAATAAAACAATTGCCGGATATATATTCTGTTCAACGGATTATAAATTAAAGCGTTATTTTAATGGAAAATTAACAGCGCCATAGTTAAAAGGAGCCTACGTTTTATGAAAGTATTGTTACAACGGTGTAAAAATGCAAGTGTTACAGTGGAAGGGCAAGTCACTGGAAAGATTGACAACGGTTATTTATTATTAGTTGGTATTACGGCAACCGACACCGAAAAAGAAATAGATTATTTAGTGGAGAAAGTTGTAGGTCTACGCTTATTTGAGGATACAGATGGGAAAATGAATCATTCTATCGAACAAGTCCGAGGAAGTATTCTGTCGGTATCACAATTTACTTTATATGCCGATACGAGAAAAGGGAGAAGACCGAGCTTTACCGATGCAGCCAGACCCGAAATAGCAAAGCCATTATGGGAACTTTTCAATGAAAAACTACAAGCAAAAGGTTTGCGAGTAGAAACTGGCGTCTTCGGTGCTATGATGGACGTTACATTTACAAACGATGGTCCGGTAACAATTATGTTAGAAGCTTAACTCCAAAAAAGTTGTATAAATTACTCTAATTGGGAGTAATTTGTACAACTTTTTTTATGAATAGAATATGGCGATAATACAGCAGATTTTTGTTTCAAGAGGACGCTTTCTAGCTAAGCGATGACATCAGCCTCCTTCGCTGCGGGGTCTTCGCCTTACACTTCAAACAATAAAGTGTATTACTCAAGAATAAATTTAGAACCAGCCTAACTCTTCTTCCAAAAAGCAGTACTAAATCAGTTCTAAAAGTTGAAGAAAGGCGAAGGACGAACAAACGCTATAAGATTACCGAAAAAGAGATGCTGGTTGTGACTTCAGTCACGACCAGCATCTCAATAAAAATTTGGCGGTAATAATATAGCAACAAGTCTATCCAAAGCACTACGAAAACGATGGAAACGGGGTGTGACCTACCAGTTAATCTAATTGAGCATCAAAGTACTTAATAATTCCATTATAAATACCATGAGTAGCTTGTTCACGATAGTTTTGAGTAGTTACATTCCGTTCTTCCGAAGGATTGCTTAAATACCCTAACTCTATTAAGATAGCTTTTTGTTTGTTTTCTCGTAAAACCAAATAATCACCTGGTTGAGTACCTCTATCCTTTAAGGAAATCATGTCACCAAGCCCGTTATGGACATACTTAGCCAATTCTTTTTGATAACTATGCATATAGTAGGTCGTGAAACCTCTAACTGAAGTATTTTCGATTGCATCATAGTGTAAGCTAATGAATGCATCAGCATCGACTTGGTGTCCTATGCTTACTCGTTTACGAAGGTCTACGTATTCGTCTGATTCTCTTGTCAAAATTACATTTGCACCAGCGGCTTGTAATTTAGATGAAAGTAATTCTGAAGTAATTAAAGTAATGTTTTTCTCATCTGTTCCAAGAGCGCCAGTTGTACCTCGGTCATTTCCACCATGACCTGCATCGATGACAATAGTTAGCCCTTTTAAGGTACCTTTTTTACGAGTGACATCCTTTTTCTTCTCTTTTTCCAAATTGCTATTATCTTCTGATTGCTCAGTTTCATTGGCTGTGGTAGATGAAGCAGATACTAACCAACTAGCTACAAAAGCTGTTTGTTCATTACCTAATGTGATTTTATACCAATCATTTATCTTCTCTGCTACTGGAAATGTAGTCCCAGCATCAGCTCTTGAAACGACTTCACTACTTGTTGTGCTATCTTTGCGAAGGTTTGTCCCATTATAGAGAATGGTAATAGTACCATTCTTTCCTTCAGTATTAATACTTTCAGAAGTAGAAGCAGTAGTAAAAGTTCCATAAAAGCTATATAGCCACCCTTTTTCTCCACTTTCAAGTTCTACTTGTACCCAATTATGATCAGAATCAACAACTGAAAATTGATCACCTTTATTAACCTGACCAATTTTTTTTGAAGTTAAATCTGCTTTTGAGCGAACATTTAGTGCATCGACGGATACTTCAAAGACATTTTCTGAAGAGCTCTTATCGCTCGTATCTTTGGTTACAGTTTGTTCAGTCACAGTGACGTAGGATTGATTGATCCAACCTTTTCGACCTTGAAAGTCTATTTCAATCCAATCTTCTTGAGATTTGTAGGCATTAGCAGAATCACCCTCTTGTAATTGACCTATAACTGCGGAAGAGGTAGTAGGTTCTGTTCGAACATTCAATCGATTTACTTTCGATACAATCTGCTTGTTTGCCAACTCAAGAGATTCTTTTGTTGTGTACCAGCTAGCTACCCAACCAGTAGAACTCCCAAAATTAACTTGAAGCCACTCATTTTCCTTGCCGATGACGTCTAATTTGTCATTTTTTGTAACAGCACCGATCGTATCGTATGTAAGGCCTGGACCTGATCGTACTTTTAACGAAGTAACATTTACGGTCACTTCATTCTCCTGTGCATTTACTTGTATGTATGGCATTAATAAACAAGCAGATAAAAAAATAATGGTCATTTTATGTATTATTTTAGCGTTCACCTGAATCACTCCTATCCCTATTGTAAATAGTCTAGCTGAAAAATTCTACCTTTTCTTCAAAAGGGTTGACTTATTTCTCTTGCATCATTAAGATAAAGTATAATCAAAAACTAAAACAAACCGATGACCGAAAAAGTAGCTGTCTAAAACGGATGACAAGAGAAGGAAAGACGTGGCTGAAATCTTTCCTACATACGCATTCAGTGAACAACATTCGAGAGGATTTTTGTCGAAAGAGATTTTTCTTTAGTAGGCAGAAACGGAACTGGTCGTTATCCAGAATTGAGAGGGTCAATATTTTTGACCAACTAGGGTGGAACCGCGGAAGCTTATATAAGCTCTCGTCCCTTGCTATTTTTAGCAAGGGATGAGGGCTTTTTTATATGTCTAGCTTCGGTGCCCAGCCCCTCGAGGTCGCTTTAGTTCCTCGGTCGAAAGGTTGGAAAAAGGCTTTCGATTCGGAGCTTCAAGCAGTGTCGAGGCTGAGCAGGGCGCTTACGCTTTTCTATTATGCATTCAAGAAAGGGGCAATTGCTATGGATATTAAAGTACCTAGAGGAACACAAGACATTTTGCCATCAGAAACTGGTAAGTGGCAAGCAGTTGAAGAGCTTATAAGAGAACAATGTCGTATGTATCAATACAAGGAGATTAGAACCCCTGTTTTTGAGCATACTGAATTATTTACTAGAAGCGTTGGGGATACGACGGATATTGTTCAAAAAGAAATGTACACCTTCCAAGACAGAGGGAATCGTTCCCTTACATTGCGACCAGAAGGTACAGCATCAGCGGTAAGAGCATTTGTAGAGCATAAAATGTTCGGTTACCCGGATCAGCCTGTGAAGCTTTACTATATGGGACCAATGTTCCGTTATGAGCGTCAACAGGCAGGTAGGTACCGTCAATTCGTACAGTTTGGTATTGAAGCAATAGGTAGTGCAGATCCAGCAATCGATGCGGAAGTTATTTCATTAGCAATGTCTGTCTATCAAAAAGCGGGATTGAAGAAGCTAAAGCTTGTTATAAATTCCCTAGGGGACACAGAAAGTAGAGTTTCACATAAAGCGGCACTAGTTAGTCACTTCGAACCGCATATTGAAGAGTTTTGCTCAGATTGTCAAAACAGATTACAAAAAAATCCACTTCGTATTTTGGATTGCAAAGTAGATCGTAACCATCCCTTGATGGAAACGGCACCTTCCTTAGCAGATTTTTTAAATGAAGAATCAGCTGCTTATTTCGAAAAAGTAAAAGAATACTTAACGATATTAAATATTCCATTTGAGGTAGATCCTAATCTGGTCCGTGGATTAGATTATTATAACCACACTGCTTTTGAAATTATGAGTGCTGCAGAAGGCTTTGGCGCAATTACAACACTAGCGGGCGGGGGAAGATATAACGGTCTAGTAGAAGAATTAGGTGGACCAGATGCTCCTGGAATAGGATTTGCGATGAGTATTGAAAGACTATTATTAGCGATTGAAGCGGAAAACAATGAATGGTCTGAGAAGTCGACATTAGATGTCTATGTAATAGGACTGGGTGAAGCAGCTAAGAAAAAAGCTGTTGAACTTACGTATCAACTTAGACAACAAAAAATTACAGCAGAGATGGATTATTTAGAACGCAAAATGAAAACACAAATGAAATCAGCCGACCGTTTAAAAGCAAAATTTGTATTAGTAATTGGCGATGATGAATTAGAAAAAGAAAGTGCTATGTTGAAGGATTTAGCAACTGGTAATCAAAATTTAGTTCCATTCAGTTCATTAATAGATCAAATAAAGACTAGTTCAACAAAGTTGGAGGCAGAGGAACAATGAGTAGAACACATACAAGTGGACAATTAAATGAACAACAAATCGGTGAATCGATCCAATTAATCGGATGGGTACAAAAGCGTAGAGATTTAGGCGGATTAATATTTGTAGATGTACGCGATCGCACAGGACTAGTTCAAGTAGTTTTTAATCCTGAATTTTCCGAATCAGCAATTCAAATTGCCGATAAATTGCGTAATGAATATATCATAGAGGTGAAAGGTACTGTAGTTGCACGTGCAACAAACCAGGTGAACAAAAATATTTCATCTGGGGCGATTGAAGTACATGCGAGTGATGCTCGTATTATTAACGAAGCTAAAAACCCTCCTTTTGCGATTGACAACCAAACGGATGTAGGTGAAGATATTCGTTTAAAATATCGCTATTTAGATTTAAGAAGACCAGTAATGTATGACACATTCAAAATGCGTTCAGATATTACTAAGACAGTAAGACGCTTCTTAGATGATGAAGGATTCTTAGAAGTAGAAACCCCGATTTTAACTAAATCTACCCCTGAAGGAGCACGCGATTATTTAGTGCCAAGTCGTGTCCATGATGGAGAATTTTATGCACTTCCACAATCACCACAGTTGTTCAAGCAACTTCTAATGGTTGGAGGATTTGAAAAATATTATCAAATAGCTCGATGCTTCCGTGATGAAGATTTACGTGCAGACCGTCAACCAGAATTTACTCAAATCGATATGGAAATGAGTTTCCTATCGATGGATGAAATTTTGGAAATGAATGAACGTATGATGAAAAAGGTTATGAAGGACGTTAAAGGTGTAGACGTTACCGTTCCTTTCAACCGTATGAATTATGATGAAGCGATGAATCGCTTTGGATCAGATAAACCGGATGTTCGTTTTGGACTAGAACTTGTTGATCTTTCGGAATTAGTGAAAGACAGCTCATTCAAGGTTTTCGCTTCCG